>NZ_WUMG01000004.1:0-287180 GCF_009827015.1 Delftia sp. CH05
CCGCAATGCCCCGCCCCCCAGGCGCCGCGGCGCCTGGGGGGCGGGGCATTGCGGGTGCAGGAGGTGGTGGAGGTGCCGCCGCCACGGCGGTGTCGTCGCCGGAGGCATCACGCAGACGCTCGCTGATCAGCGCCTCCAGCGGGTCCACGGCCTTGGCCGGGTACAGGTCGAACACCAGCCGGTGCTTGTAGGCCGCCACCGGCTGCAGGGTGAAGACCTGGGGCTTGGCGGGCTGCTTGAGATCGATCACCAGGCGCACCACGCTGGGCGAGTTCTGGCCCACGCGGATGGATGCGATGTTGGGGTCGTCGGAGCGCACCTTGGCGACCAGCTCACGCAGCGCGGGATTGAGGTCGATGCCTTCGATGTCCACGGCCAGCCGAGGCGGCTGGTCCACGAAGAACTGCTTGGCAGCCAGCGGCCGGTCGGACTCGATGGTCACGCGCGTGTACTCTGGCGCAGGCCAGACGCGCACGGCCACGATGGTGGCGCCGTGCGCAATGTGCTGGCGGCCCAGCAGCAGCACGATGGAGCCCGCCTGCAGCAGGTTGCGGCGCGACAGGCCGGACGGATAGGAGAAGGATTGGGCGTCGCTCATGCCTTGAGTGCTTCGATCACGGCGCGTCCGACGGGCGTGCCGGCGATCAGGCTCACCTGGCGCTGCGTCTCGTCGATTGCTTCGATATGAATAGCTATATCTGCCGCAGGCGTAAGCGCTGCGGCCTTTTCGGGCCATTCTGCCAGCTTGAGACCGGGGCTGGCGAAAATATCGCGAAATCCTGCATCCTCCCACTCGCGCGGATCGTCGAAGCGGTAGAAGTCGAAATGCCAGATGGACAGGCCCGGCGCCTCGTGCGGCTCCACCACGGCATAGGTGGGGCTTTTGATGCGGCCCTGCACGCCCAGTGCGCGCAGCCAGTGCCGCACCAGCGTGGTCTTGCCGGCGCCCAGGTCGCCGTGCAGCGTGACGTAGGCATTGCGCAGCGCCGGATGGTCCGCGAGCTGCTGCGCAAACCGCTGCGTGTCTTCCTCGCTGCCCCACATCCAGCGATGGCCCGCAGTTTCCGCATCCTGCGGCCGGGCGCTTTCTACAATCGAGGGAGTATGTTGTGCAGCAGTCAATTGGTTCCTTTGATGCAAGGCTGGGCCCGCGAACTGGGATTTTCCCAAATTGGCGTGGCTGGCGTGGATTTGTCGTCTGCGGAGCCGGGTTTGATGCAGTGGCTGGCCCAGGGGTTCCATGGCGAGATGGACTATATGCAGGCCCACGGACTGCGCCGCGCGCGGCCTGCCGAGCTGGTGCCAGGCACCGTGAGCGTGATCACGGCCCGCATGGACTACCTGCCGCGCGACACGCCCGCCGACGCGCCCGGCGCCTGGCAGGCCATGGAGTGGGAGAGGCTGCAGCGGCCCGCCGAGGGCATCGTCTCCGTCTATGCCCGGGGCCGTGACTACCACAAGGTGCTGCGCAACCGGCTGCAGAAGCTGGCAGAGCGCATCGCCCAGGAGGTCGGCCCCTTCGGCCACCGCGCCTTCACCGATTCCGCTCCCGTGCTGGAGGCCGAGCTGGCCCGGCGCAGCGGCCAGGGCTGGCGTGGCAAGCACACGCTGGTGCTCAACCGCGAGGCAGGCTCCATGTTCTTCCTGGGCGAGATCTATGTGGACCTGGCGCTGGAGCCCACGGCGCCGGTGACCGCGCACTGCGGCAGCTGCGCGGCCTGCATCACGGCCTGCCCCACGGGCGCCATCGTGGCGCCGCACCGGGTGGATGCGCGGCGCTGCATCTCCTACCTGACCATCGAGCATGCGGGCGCCATTCCCGAGGAGTTGCGGCCGCTGATTGCCAATCGCATCTACGGCTGCGACGACTGCCAGCTGGCCTGCCCCTGGAACAAGTTTGCCCAGCCCAGCCGCCTGCCTGATTTCGATGCGCGCGAGATCCTGGCTGGCGGGCAGCTGGTGCACTTCTTCGCCTGGGACGAGGCGACCTTCCTGCGCCTGACCGAAGGCAGTCCCATCCGGCGCATAGGCCATGCGCGCTGGCTGCGCAACGTGGCCGTGGCGCTGGGAAACGCCTGGCGTGAAACCGGCGATACGGCACTGCGCCTGGCGCTGGCCAGCCGCGCCGAACATCCCGACGCCCTGGTGCGCGAGCATGTGGCCTGGGCACTGTCGCAAAGATCGGATTGAGCTGATAAGCCGGGGCGCTGGTGTGTGAAACAATTGTTGCGCTCAGTCTGAGGGCTCCCCGGCGGCCTGTTGCGGGCCACCGCCCCTGAGGGCGCGGGGTCTGTGTGACTCAACATGGTGTTCGATATGCGCGCAAAGCCTTTCCGTCTGCTGAACGCCGAACCTCTCACCCAGACCGCCGTGGCCGTCTGGGTAGGCCTGTGCTGCGTGCTGCTGGCCACGGTGGCGTACTGGACGGTGCTGGTGGACAGCCATCGCACGCAGCGAAACTTCACCGAAGCCCAGTCCTGGCTGCGCGTGGGGCAGATGTCGCATGCGGTTTCGGTGCAGGTGCAGACCCTGCTGTCCGGCCTGGACTACACCATGCGCGGCCTGGAGTCCGACTTTGCCGATGGCGAGGCCGACGTCTTTCAGCATGCCGTGCAGACCACCTTCGATGCCTATCCGGCCGGCACCTTCCTGCAGATCGCCGTGGCCGACGAGAGCGGGGACATCGTCTACTCCAATCTGCAGCAGGATGCGCAGACCCGGGCCGCCAAGGTCTCGATCCGCGACCGGGAGCATTTCCAGGTCCATGCCAACCGCGAGACCATGGGGATGTTCATCGGCCGGCCCGTGCAGGGGCGCGTCTCCCATAAATGGACCATACAGCTGAGCCGCGCGCTGTACCGCCAGGGGCGCTTCTCGGGCGTGCTGGTGCTGTCGCTGTCGCCCGACTACATCTCGGGGTATTTCCAGTCCATCTTCGATGGCGCCAAGGACGTGATCTTGCTGCTGCGCACCGACGGTGTCTATCTGGCGCGCTCTCAGGGACAGGACGAGGTGATGGGGCGTTCGGTCTCCGATGTGCGCGTGTCACAGTTCGCGCCGGCCATGGAGCGCGGCACCTACGAGGCCGAGTCCTCGGTCGATGGCGTGCTGCGCATGTATGCCTGGAGCAGGGTGGAGGGCTATCCGCTGATCGTCAGCGCAGGGCTGGACAAGAAGGCCATCTTCGAATCGCTGGAGGAATCGCTGGAGCGCGGCCTGCTGCGCAATGGCATAGGCACGGCGGTGCTGCTGCTGGCCGTACTGCTGACGCTGTGGCTGGCGCGCCAGCGCCAGCTCAGCGAGCGCATGCGGCTGCAGGGCGAGCGGCGCTTCGCGCGGCTGGCGCAGGAGGTGCCCGGGGGGCTGTTCCAGTTCCGCATCGGCGCGGATGGCCAGTTCCAGTTTCCCTTCACCAGCCCGGGGTTCTTCGAGCTGCATGGCGCAAGGGCCGACGCCGTGCGTTTCGCCGACCATGAACTGCTCAAGCGCGTGCACCCCGAGGATCTGCCCGCCCTGGCGACCTCGGTGCAGGACAGCGTGGGGCGCAAGGATGTCTGGGAGCACAAATACCGCGTCTACGGGCCTGGAGGCGAGCTGCGCTGGCTGCACGGCCACGCCCGGCCGCAGCAGGAGGAAGACGGCTCGCTGCTGTGGCATGGCTATGTGCACGACGTCACGCAGGACCAGGCCATACAGGAATCCATACGCCACAGCGAGGAGCGCCTGCGCCTGACGGTGGGCGCCGTGCGTGACGGCCTGTGGGAGTGGGACTGCCGCAGCGGCCATGTGGAGTGGGATGCGCGCTGCTACCAGATGCTGGGCTTCGAGCCAGGCCAGTTCCCCATGAACTACGACGCCTTCTGCGCGATGGTCCATCCCTCGGACAGGGCGCGCGTGCTGGCGCGGCTGCAGCGCCATGCCGAGGCCGGTGCCGACTTCCGTGTGGAGATGCGGCTGCGCGGCTCGGCCGACAGCTGGCTGTGGGTGGAGTCGCGCGGCGAGATCACCCAGCGCGATGCCGACGGCAAGCCCGTGCGCATGCTGGGCACGCACACCGACATACAGCAGCGCGTGGAGCAGTCCCGCCTGATCAAGGCCTTGCTGGACCGGGGCAGCGCCCTCATCGTGATGGCCGGTCCCCAGCGCGAAATCCTCTATGCCAACGAGCGCGCGGCGCAGACCTTCCAGATCGAGACGGAGCGGCTGCCCGGTGGCGTGAACCTGCGCTCGCTGCATGTCAGCGACGAGAGTTTCGAACGCTTCGGCCAGCTGTACGGGCAGCTCAACGCACGCGGCACGGTGCGCACGGAATGGATTCTGCGCATGCCGTCGGGCTCGGACCACTGGTTCGACATGCAGGGCTCGCTGCTGGACCCCGACGAGGACGATGGCCGCGTCATCTGGACCATGATCGACACCGATGCGCGCCGGCGCGCCGAGACCGCGCTGGCCGAGACCCAGCACCGGCTGGAGGCCATCATCGACCGCTTTCCCGCAGGCATCCTGGTCACCGACGCGCAGGGCCGCCAGGTGCTGGCGGCCAACCGCATGCTGGCCGCTGCCCTGCAACTGGACATGGCGCCTGCCGCCCTTGTGGGGCTGGGCATGCCGGCGCTGATCCAGCTGCTGCCGGCGTCGGTGGCGGACGTGCTCAGCGCAGGGCCCGTGGCCGGCCGCTCCCTGCATGCGCTGCCCGATGGCCACTATGTGGAGATCGAGGGCATGCAGCTGCGCGACGGCGACCGCTCCATCGGCCATTGCTGGGTCTTCCACGATGCGACGGAGAGGCAGCAGCGCGAATCCCAGCTGGAAACGCTGGCGCTGACCGATGCGCTGACGGGCATTCCCAATCGCCGCGCCTTCCTGGAGCGGCTGGCGATGGAGCTGGACCATCTGCGCAGCGGCCTGGTCGCGCATTCCACGCTGATCATGCTGGACATAGACCACTTCAAGCAGGTGAACGACGGCTACGGCCACGCGGTGGGCGACATCGTGCTCAAGGAACTGCTGGCCTCGGTGGCGCAGGAGATGCGCAGGGAAGACATGGTGGGCCGGCTGGGCGGCGAGGAGTTCGCCGTGCTGCTGTCCGACACCAATGCGGAGGTGGGCCTGCGGCGCGCCGAAAGCCTGCGCGAAGCCATTGCCGGGCAGGCCATCGATGCGGGCAAGGCCGGAGACCTGCACATCACCATCAGCCTGGGCGTGTACGAGCTGCAGCGCAGCGATGCATCGGCCCAGGGCTGCCTGGAGCGGGCCGATGCGGCGCTGTACTACTCCAAGCGCAATGGCCGCAACCAGTCCACGCTGTGGAGCGAGCGGCTGCCAGCCATCGCGCGGTGATCCGGGCCGCTTCGGCGCAACGGCCTAGGAATTCATCCCGGTCGACTGCCGATTTTCAGAATGGTCCAATGGCCTGATGGCGCCGGAATCCCGAAAATCCAGGGTTCATGCTGCCGCGTGGCCCTGTCGTCGGTCCGTCTGCCCGAGTCCCCGGGGCGCGATCGACTTCCCCGCACAGCCCCTCACAAAAACAGGCCGCGCGCTGCGCGCCGGGCGAGGAATGTATGACATACAACCGGTGGTCCACGATGCATGTCGCCCCCCTGGGGCGAGCGCAATTCTGGAGCGATGCCAGCCGTGAGGCGCAGATGCCGCACACGCCCCTGGTGGCGCGGCCCGAGCGCTTCGAGGCCGTGCTCACATCGCGTGGCGTGGGCGCGGTGGTGTTCAACCGCATCCAGATGGCGGCGGGCCACGGCATGCAGCGCCTGCAGGCGGGTTGCCAGCGCGCGAGCCCGGCCAGCCTGCTGTGCCTGCTCTACCTCAAGGGTCGCGCCCGGGTGTCTGCGCTCGATGGGCCGGGCGCGGCGGTTGCGGGCGGCGAGTCGCATGCGCAGCCCGGCCAACTGTTCCTGCTGGACGAGCGGTGCGGCTACCGCATCTGGCAGGACGAAGCCGTGGACCTGCTCGTGCTGGCCGTGCCGCTGGCGCTGATCGATTCGTGCGCAGGCATGGCTTCGCAACTGCTGGCACGCAGCCTGCCTGACTGCGCGTCGTTGCAGCTGCTCGTCCAGCAGATGCAACTGATCCATGCATGGCAGGCTCCCCTGCCCGAGGGCGAGTCCGCGCAGCTGTCCGATCTGGTCATCAACACCTTGAAGACCGTGCTGCAGGCCGGGGCCGAAAGGGCTGCAGCCCGGCCTGACGCGCCCATGCACGTGCTGTTGTGCCGGGTGCGCCAATTGATCGCCCGCCAATATCCGGACCCGGCGCTGGGGCCGGAGCGCGTGGCATCGAGGCTGGGACTTTCCGTGCGCTCGCTGCAATCGCGGCTGTCGCGCGAAGGCACCAGCCTCAGCGCCGAACTCATGGACTATCGACTGGAGCGCGCCCATGCGCTGCTGCGCGCAGCGAAGCCGGGAACGCTGGGCGTCACGGAAATCTCGCAGCGCTGTGGCTTCAACTCGCTCGCGCATTTTTCCCGGCGCTTCAGGGCACGCTACGGCAGCACGCCGCTGGAGCTGCTGCGTGAGGCGGGGGTGGAGGGCATGGGGTCGTCCACCTGGCACGGGGACGGGGCGGGCACCTAGACAGGGCTTGCGGCGCCTCGGTCGGCGTGGCGTGCGCAGATCAGGCTGAGGATTTCGAACAGCATCTGCGCTCCCGCATGGGCGGTGTTGGTGGTGGCGTCGTAGGCGGGCGAGACCTCGACCACGTCACCGCCCACGATGTGGATGCCGGCCAGGCCGCGCACCATGGCCTGGGCTTCGCGCACCGTCAGGCCTCCCACCTCGGGCGTGCCCGTGCCGGGCGCAAAGGCCGGGTCCAGGCAGTCGACGTCGAAGGAGACGTAGACGGGCGCATCGCCCACCACCTCGCGTGCACGGGCAATGACGCCGTCCACGCCCAGGGCGGGAAGGTCCTCTGCGTGGATCACCGTCATGCCCGACTCGTAGGAGAACTCCCAGAGATATTCGGCCGCGCCGCGTATGCCGATCTGTATGGTCCGCGTGGGGTCGAGCACGCCATCCAGCACGGCCTGGCGAAAGGGGCCGCCGTGGTGGAAGCGGCTGCCGTCGAAGGGGCCGCCAGTATCGCAGTGGGCATCGAAGTGGACCAGGGCCAGTGGCCGGTCGCGGCCCAGCGCGCGCAGTATGGGCAGGGTGATGGAGTGGTCTCCGCCCGCAGACAGCGGAATCACGCCGGCCGCATGGATCTTCGCGTAGGCCGACTCTATGTCGCGGTGCGACTGCTCCAGGCTGTAGCGGCTGGACAGCGGCACGTCGCCGATGTCCGCCACGCGCAGCTCGCGCGTGGGCGCGGATCTGAGTACATGGTTGTAGGGGCCCACGCGCTCTATCGCGCGCAGCGCCCTGGGCCCGAAGCGGCAGCCGCTGCGGTTGCTGATGCCCAGGTCCATGGGCACGCCGATCAGCGCGGCCTGCAGTTCGCCGAAGTCCGGGCGGCTCCAGTCCATGGGGTGCATGGGGGCATCTAGCAGCGTGGGAATGCCTGCGTAGGGTGCGCTGCGCGTGCCGCTGGCGTCGATGATGTGAGCGGCCACGGTGCGGAAATGCGGATCGTGGATGACGGACTCGTTGTCTCCGCCGAAGCGCGCACGCAGCGCGGCCAGCCTGTCTGCAGTAAAGAGGGTCATGGGTGTCCCTTGGTTCAGGATTGGATGCCCGACAGGGAGCGCTGCTGCGAGCGCTGCGCCAGGCTGATGAGGATGAAACTGGCCGTGCTCATGGCCAGGCTGGCGTAGATCGGCGTGTTGGCGGCCAATCCGTCGCGGACCATGAAGACCACTGCCGTGGCGCAGCCCAGCAGCATGCTGGCAATGGCGCCGGCCGTGGTGGCGCGGCGCCAGTAGATGGCGCCGATCAGCGGCACCAGCATGCCGCCCACGAGCAGGTTGTAGGCGGTGGTCAGGGCATTGAGCACGTCGTCCACCACCAGGGCGATGCCCAGCACGGCAAGGCCCACCAGCAGCGTCAGCAGCCGGTGCCAGCGCACATCGGCCAGCGGCTTGCCTTGCCGCAGCAGGGGCACGAGGTCTTCGGCCAGCACGGTGGAGCCCGCCAGCATGGCCGCGCTGGCGGTGGACATCATGGCGGCCAGCGCGGCAGCGATCACCAGGCCGCGGACGCCGTCCGGCAGGCTGGCCTGCACGATGGCGGCAAAGGCGTTGTTGGGATTGTCCAGTTCCGGCAGCAGCACCCGCGCCGCCATGCCCACCAGGGCGCCGACCAGCCCGTAGACCACGCAGTACAGGCCGGCGAGGCTGCCCGCCACGGCGGCCACGCGTTCGCTGCGGGCCGTGAACACGCGCTGCCACACGTCCTGGCCGATCATGATTCCGAAGAAATAGATGACGAAGTAGGTGGCGATGGTGTCCCAGCCGATGTATGTGACATCGAAGCTGGACGCAGGCAGCCGTGCAACCAGCTGGTCCCAGCCGCCCACGCGGTACAGGCAGATGGGCAGCAGGATCAGCATCAGGCCCGCGGTCTTGATCACGAACTGCACGATGTCCGTCAGCGTCAGCGACCACATGCCGCCCACGGCCGAGTAGATGACCACGACGCCACCGCCCACCAGGATGGAGATCCACAGAGGCAGGTCGAACAGCACCTGCATCACGGTGCCGATGGCGATCACCGACGTGGCCGCCAGCATCAGCGCATAGGCCAGCATCACCAGTGCGCTGGCCTGCTGGGTGCGGGCGCTGTAGCGCCGCTCCAGCACCTGGGTCACGGTGCAGATGCGCAGCCTGAGCAGGGGCTTGGCCAGGAACAGGTTCAGCACCAGCAGGCCCGCACCCAGAGCCGCGCACAGCCACAAGCCCGAGATGCCGTACACGTAGCCCAGGCGTACCGTGCCCACCGTGCTGGCCCCGCCGATCACCGTGGCAGCCATGGTGCCCATGTACAGGCCCGGCCCGAGGTTGCGGCCCGCCACGAGAAAATCCTCCTGCGTCTTCGCGCGGCGCATGCCGTACCAGCCCAGCAGCAGCATGGCTGCCGCGTAGATCACTACCACCGAGATATCAAGCACCATGGTCTCTCTCCCCTTTTGTTCCGACCCCGTGTGCAGGGTCCTTCTGAAACAGCGGTATTCACGCAAGTGAATGTCACGGACCGCCCCTCTTGTTCTGCGCTGGCGGCGTGCTTCGGTGAACCGAAGCGCGCCGCAACAGCCGTGAATGCTAGACAGCAGCCGGGCTTGCATCCATTTCAAGTTCCATCTACAAACATCGATGAACATCGATCTTTGCCGAGTGAAAACCCCATGCTCCATACCGTTTCAGATCTCGACCTGCGGCTGCTGCGCGTTTTTCTGGCCATCGTCGACGCGGGCGGTGTATCGGCTGCGCAGGCCATTCTTGGCGTGGGGCAGTCCACGCTCAGCAGCCAGCTGTCCACGCTGGAGACACGCCTGGGGTTCAGCCTGTGCGAGCGCGGGCGCGGCGGCTTTCGCCTGACGGCCAAGGGCCGGCGCTTCGTCGACCTGGCCCGCGCTGCGCTGCAGGGCCTGGAAGGATTCAGCGCGCAGGCGCGCAACATGCATAGGCAACTGGTCGGCAGCCTGGCCATCGGCCTGATCGGCAATGCACCCACGGAATACAACGCGTTGATGGGGCGGGCCATACAGCGCTTTCGCCAGCGCGACGAGGCCGTGCGCCTGTCGGTGCTGGTGCGCGGGCCGCGCGAGCTGGAGGAAATGCTGCTGCGCGATGAGCTGCAGGTCGCCGTGGGCTATTTCCTGCACCGCGCCCCGGCGCTGGAATACACGCGGCTGTTCAGCGAAAGGCAGGTGGCCTATTGCAGCGCCAGCCATCCCTTTGCCGCGCGCGCGGGCCGCATCGGCGCGCAGGAGGCGGGCGAAGCCGACTGGACCTGGCGCACCTATCCACTGCCGCAGGCGCCGCTGACGGGGCGCCCGCGCCATGTCACCTCGGAGGCGGACAACATGGAGGCGGCCGCCATCCTCATCCTGTCAGGCGCCCACCTGGGCTACCTGCCCGAGCACTACGCGGCGCCCTATGTGGCTGCCGGCCTGCTGCACGCGCTGGACGAATCCCTCTTCAGCTATGACGTGGACATCACCATGGTGGCCAGGAAGCGCGCACGCCAGGACGACATCACGGCCGCCTTCACGGACGACATGCGTGCCGTGCTGTAGGGGCGCCGCGGCACAGCGGCATCAGAACTGCAGCAGGCTCAGCGCAAACGGCAGGCTGAGCACGCCCAGCAGCGTGGACAGCGTGACCAGCCCCGCCACATACGAGCCGTTGTAGCCCATGCGCGCGGCCAGCACATAGCACGACGATGCGGTGGGCAGGGCCGAGAAGGCCATGAGGATCAGCGCCTGCGCACCGCTGAGGCCAAATGCCCGCACCATGGCATAGGCGATCAGCGGCTGCACCAGATGCCGCACGGCCAGCAGGCACACGGCCAGCAGCTTGCCGGCGGCCAGCGCGCCGAACTGCATGCCGGCGCCGGCCGACATCAGGCCCAGCGCGATGGAGGCTGCGCCTATGCGGGAGACTGACGGCTCGAGCAGCGCGGGCAGCTTCAGCCCCAGCGCGCTGAACACCAGGCCCGACAGCGTGCCCACGATCAGCGGATTGCGCACCAGTTGCCCCAGGAAGTGCTGGTTGCTGCCGCGCGCCATGGGCCAGACGGCCGCGATATTGCACAGCGGCACGCTCACGCCGATCAGCACCGAGATGAACAGCAGGCCCTCAGGCCCCGCCAGCCGGCTGGCCAGCGCCAGGCCGATGAAGGAGTTGAAGCGAAACGCCACCTGCACGGCGCCGGCATGCTCGCGCACATCGATGCGGCCGCGCAGGCCGGGCCACCAGGGCAGGCTGTAGGCCAGGCCGATGCCGACCAGGGCCGCACACACGCCAGCGGCCAGCAAGTGGGAGGTGGCACCCCAGTCCACCGGGCTCTTGACGATGGAGTGGAACAGCAGCACCGGAAACAGCAGGTAGTACACCAGCGCCTCCACCGCCTGCCAGACCGTGCGATTGAGCTGTGTGAAGCGGCACAGCACGTAGCCAAGCACGATGAGCGAAAAATCGGGGAAGAGCAGCACGGCGTAGTTCACGGGGGCTGAGCATAAGCGCAACCCCGCAGTCGCCGCGTCTCCCGAGAAACCATGGCGCGAGGCTAGGGGTAAACACCGGGAAATCAGTGCTGCGACAAACTGTGACAACCGGGCCCCGGGCCTTAGCATCGCTGGGGTCCACACAGCCGATCCGAAAGCGCAGGTCCTGACGACCGTCAAGCGCGCAGCGGGCTCCAGGCCCCACTATGGCTGTTCCGTGGCAGCGTTTGCGAGCCTTCATTTCGCAGACCATCCATCCGCAGGCACGGCCTTGCGGATGTCCATGAAAACCTCTTCGTCAACACGACCCCCAAAAGGAGATCCTGTATGAATCGTCGCAGCTGGATGGGACTGACCCTGGTCCTCGCAAGCACCGGAGCCCTGGCCCAGGCCTACCCCACCAAGCCGATCAAGCTGGTGGTGCCCTTCGCCCCCGGTGGCACGACCGACATCATCGCCCGCGTGATCGCCGAACCCCTGACCAAGGAACTGGGCCAGCCCGTGGTGGTGGACAACCGCGGCGGCGGCGGTGGCGTCATCGGCGCCATGGAAACCGCGCGCTCGCAGCCCGATGGCTACAGCCTGGGCATCGCCACGGTCTCGACCACGGCGACCAACCCCGCGATCAACCCCAAGATCTCGTACAACACGCTGACGGACTTCACGCCCATCATCAACGTGGCGGCCACGCCCAACGTGATTGCGGTGAACCCCAAGTTCCCCGCCAAGGACTACAAGAGCTTCGAGGCCGAACTCAAGAAGTCCCAGGGCAAGTACTCCTATGCGTCCTCGGGCACGGGCGGCATCCAGCACATGCTGATGGAGCTGTACAAGAGCCTGACCAACACCTTCGTCACCCACATCCCCTACCGCGGCGCGGGCCCTGCGCTCAACGACGTGGTGGCGGGCCAGGTGCCCATGGTGCTGGACAACCTGCCCTCGGCCCTGCCGTTCATCAAGGACAACCGCCTGGTGCCCATCGTGGTGGCCGCGCCCCAGCGCCTGGCCGTGCTGCCCAATGTGCCCACCTTCAAGGAAGTGGGCCTGGAGCCGGTGAACCGCATGGCCTACTACGGCATCCTGGGCCCCAAGAACATGCCCAAGGATGTGGTGGACAAGATCAACGCCGCCGTGCGCAAGGTGCTGCAGGACCCGGCCGTGCGCAAGCGCATCGAGGACACGGGCTCCCTGGTCATCGGCAACTCGCCTGAAGAGTTCGCCAAGCAGATCAAGGAAGAGTACGAGACCTACAAGAAGGTGGTTGCCCAGCAAAAACTCACGCTGGAGTAAGCACCGCCCAGAGCGGTTGGATCAGAACCCGAGGCTCCTTGCGGACCTCGGGTTTTTTTCGTTGTAGGCTTGATGGGATGTCCCAAGTGCCTGCCGCTTCCATCGTGTCCCCCTCGGTTGCCGAAGCCGAACCTGCTGCCGATCCTGCATCCTGGCCCGCGCCGCTGCCGGCCAGCCTGGATGCGCTGGACCTGTTCATGGATGCTTTGCTGCTGGAAGACGGGCTGTCGCGCAATACGCTGGCGGCCTACCGCCGCGATCTGACGGCCTGGGGGCGGTGGCTGGCGCACCAGCGGCCGCCGCTGGCGCTGGATGCGGCGGGCGAGCTGGAACTGCAGGGCTATTTCGCGGTGCGCGTGGAGCAGACCAAGGCCAGTTCTTCCAACCGGCGGTTGACGGTGCTGCGCCGCTACTACCACTGGGCGCTGCGCGAGCAGCGCATTGCGGCCGATCCCACGGTGCGCATGCTGGCGGCACGGCAGCCGCCGCGCGTGCCGCATACGCTGACGCAGGCTCAGGTGGAGGCGCTGCTCAAGGCGCCCGATGTCGATACGCCGCTGGGCCTGCGTGACCGCGCCATGCTGGAGCTGATGTACGCCAGCGGCCTGCGCGTGAGCGAGCTGGTGGATCTGCCGATGCATGGCATCGATCTGCGCTCGGGCGTGCTGCGCGTGACCGGCAAGGGGCAAAAGGAAAGACTGGTGCCTTTCGGCCAGGAGGCACATTGGTGGCTGGAGCGCTATCTGGCCACGGCGCGCGGTGCCATCCTGGGCGGGCAGCGCAGCGATGCGGTCTTCGTGACCCAGCGCGGGGCTGCGATGAGCCGCGTGATGTTCTGGGTCATCGTCAAGCGCTGCGCGCAGGTTGCGGGTGTCACGGCACCGCTGTCGCCGCACACGCTGCGCCATGCCTTCGCCACCCACCTGCTCAACCATGGCGCAGACCTGCGCGTGGTGCAGATGCTGCTGGGCCATGCCGATATCTCCACCACCACCATCTACACCCATGTGGCGCGCGAGCGGCTCAAGGCGCTGCACGCTTTGCACCATCCGCGTGGTTGATTGGATGTGGTCGGTTCGCCGGATTGCCTATTTCCGGCGTTGAAACCGTCGAAGTGGCAAAGCCCGCCTCGGGGATATGTGCTTTGCACAACAATCACCGTCGTGTTCGATGTGTTTCTGCGGAGTTCTCGATGACTGATTTCCTGCGCCGGCATGTGCTGGTGACTTCCATGCTGGCGGCGACGGTGGCTGCCGCGGCCCTGCCGATGTCCGCGTCGGCTGCCGATGCGGCCTGGCCCAGCCGGCCCATCCGCGTGGTGGTTTCCTACCCGGCCGGCGGCGTCAGCGATGTGGTGGCCCGCGCCCTGGGCGAGAAGCTGGCCGCCCGCCTGGGCCAGCCCGTGGTGGTGGACAACAAGGCCGGCGCCGGCGGCGCCATCGGCCTGGACCTGGTGGCCAAGGCCGCACCCGATGGCTACACGCTGGGCTTTTCCTCCATCAGCCCGCTGACGCTGAGCCCGCATCTGGGCAAGCCCCTGTTCGATCCGCAGCGCGACCTGGTGCCCGTGACCAGCGTGATGTACTCGCCCGTGCTGCTGCTGGGCACGGCCCGCTCCACGGCGGCCGACTTCAATGCGCTGGTGGCCCAGGCCAAGGCGCAGCCCGGCGAAGTGCGCTGGGCCACGGCCGGCCTGGCCTCGCTGGGCCACATCATGCTCGAGCAGATCATGCATGCCTCGCAGGTCCGGATCACGCACATTCCCTACAAGGGCGGCGGGCAGCAGCTCAATGACGGCCTGAGCGCGCAGTTCGAAGTGCTGTCCACCAATGCCGGCCCGGCCGTTTTGCAGCACATCAAGGCGGGCAAGTTCAAGGCCCTGGCCGTGGGCGCACCCCAGCGCCTGGAGTCGCTGCCCGGCGTTCCCACGCTGGCCGAACTGGGCTACAAGAGCGCCAACATGACCTCGGTGTTCGGCATCTTCGCGCCCGCTGGAACGCCTGCGCCCGTGCTGCAAAAGCTCAATGCCGAGATCAACCAGGTACTGGCCCAGCCGGACATGCGCGCCAAGCTGGAGGCCACCGACAACGTGGCCATGGGCGGCAAGGCCGAGGACTTTGCACGCCAGATCGAGGCCGAGTCCCAGTCCAACGCGCGCATCATTCGCGCAGCCGGCATCAAGCTCAATTGATGGAGCGCAGGGCGCCACCGGCGCCCATGCAAAAAGGGCTTGCAGCCGTCATGGCCGCAAGCCCTTTGTCTTTGGTGCCGGATGTGCGGGGCCCGCCTATGCCATGGGCTCGTCCGCCGTGAGATTGTCGGCCCAGGCCAGGGCCTGCAGATGCGCCCAGTTGACCTGGTGGTTGGACAGCTGCAGTGCATTGGCTGCGCGCGCAAAGCCTTCGTCATCGCCGCTTTCGCAGGCACGCGTCAACTCCAGGAAGGGCGCGAACACGCCCTTGTTGTGCACCAGCGCATCGATCACGGGCTGGGGCAGGGCGATGGACTCCAGCGCCTTTTCCATGGGCTGGCCCAGCATCACGTCCAGCAGCGAGAACACGCCGACCACGAAGGCGTTGTCGCACTCCTCGGGCGAGAGCAGCTCGGCCGTCAGCAACTCCATCAGGCGCCCGCGGACCACGGCGGTCTGGCCCACGGCCGGCGGCGTGCCGCCCGCGCGCGAAGTGGTCAAAAGCAGGGCCGCCCAGCGGAACAGCTTCTTGAGGCCCAGGATCATCACCGCGTGGCGGAACGAGGTGATCTCGCACGACAGGCCGAAGCCCGAGGAGTTGATGAAGCGCAGCAGGTTGAAGGACAGCGTGGGATCCTTCTTGAGCAGGGCTTCGATCTCGTCCGTGCTGGCCTGCTGGCGCACCAGATTGATCAGCTGGATGATGGTGGCCTGCGTGGGGCGGATGGTGCGCGCCTGCACGAGTTGCGGCTGGGCGAACCAAAAGCCCTGGAACAGCCGCACGCCCAGGTCGCGCATGCGCTCGAACTGCTCGGAGGTCTCGACCTTTTCGGCCACGATCTGGGCATTGGTATGGGCGCGCGCGAACTTCACCAGGGTCTCGGCATCGGCCAGTGCGAAGGTCTGCATGTCCAGCTTGATGAAGGCGGCCGCAGGCAGCCAGCTGGCATAGGCGCGGCGCAGCAGGTGCTGGTTGAAGGCCAGGCGGAAGCCGCGCTGGCGCAGGGCCTGGAAGGTGGGCAGGCGTTCCTCGATATCGGCAGCCGTGGCGTTCTCGCCCAGCGTGGGCACTTCCAGCACCACCTTGTCGGGGTGGATCAGTTCCAGGTGGCCGCCGGCCAGGCTGTCATGCGTGCAGTTGATGAAGACCGTCTTCTTGCCCACCAGCGCTTCGGCGCCCGCATACGACAGCGCGTTGAAGAGCAGGGCGGCATCGGAGGCAGCCGTGTGCGCATGCTGGGCCGTGGAGCGGTCGAAAAGCTCATAGCCGAAGACATCGCGCGCCTCGTTGACGATGGCCTGGCGCGCAATGACGGCCACCTGCCCGTCCTCCACCCCGGCTGGCAGGGGGGGCGGCGGAGCGGAGGAGTTGTCGTTGGTAGTCATTTGGAAGCTGAGAAAGATGGATGAGCGATGGCTTTCGATGGCGTTCTATAGCTTATAGCTATAGCGAGCTGTCTGCCAGTTGGTCGGTCCAGGCCAGGGCCTGCAGATGGGCCCAGTTGATCTGCTGGCTGCTCAGGCGCAGCGCGCCTGCGCTGCGGTGGAAGGCTGCATCGTCGCTGGCTTCGCAGGCCTGGGCCAGGATCAGCAGCTCGCCCAGCACGCCTTCGTGGCGCAGCACGGCGGCGGAGACGGCGTCGGGCACGGGGATCAGGCTCATGGCCACGTCCTGCGGCAGGTCCAGCATGCTGCCCAGCAGCGAGAAGATGCCGACGACAAAGGCCTGGTCGGAGTCTTCCTCGCTCAGCGATTCCTGGGCCAGCAGCTCCATCAGCCGCCCGCGGATCACGGCGGTCTGGCCGATGGCCGGCGGCGGGCCGCCGTTGCGCGATGCGGTCAGCAGCATGGCCGCCCAGCGGAACAGCTTCTTGAGGCCCATGAGCATCACGGCCTGGCGGAACGAGGTGATCTCGCGCTGCACGCCGAAGCCCACGGAATTGATCAGGCGCATCAGGTTGAAAGCCAGGCCCGCATCCTTCTTGAGCACATCCTCGATGGCATCTGTGCTGGCCTGCTGGCGCACCAGATTCAGCAGCTGGACAATGCTTTGCTGCGAGGGCGACAGCAGCTTGGTGCGCACCACCGTGGGCCGCGCGAACCAGAAGCCCTGGAACAGCTGTATGCCCAGGCGGCCCACCTGCTCATGCTGCTGGGCGCTTTCCACCTTCTCGGCGATCAGCTCGGCGCGCGTGTGGCGGCCGGCAAAATTGACCAGCACGGCCAACTGGTCAGGGGCCAGCACGGACAGGTCGAACTTGATGTAGTCGGCCAGGGGCAGCCAGGCTGCATAGGCGGACTCCAGCACCGTGTGATTGAAGGCCAGGTTGAAACCGCGTGCGCGCAGATTGCTGAGGATGGGCAGGCGGGCCTGTACCTCCTGCTGGGCGGCCAGGCCCAGCGGCGGTATCTCCAGCACCACCTTGTCGGGGTTGAGCAGCTCCAGATGCCCGCCGGCCAGGCTTTCATGCGTGCAGTTGACGAACATCAGCTTGGTGCCAACCAGATCTTCTTCGCCCGCATGCGACAGGGCCGTGAACACCAGGGACACATCCGAGGCCGCCGTATGGTCCGGGTAGGCGCGCGAACGGTTGAAAAGCTCATAGCCGATGATCTGCTGCACCCCGTTGACGATGGCCTGGCGCGCAATCATTCCCCGATCCGTGGACGCGGGGCTGGCCACAGGGGCATCGTTGAAGAGATGGACAGGCAATTCGGTCATGGAGTGTTCGGTCGAAGGGACACGGGAAGCAGCAGATCTGATTGTAGGAATGTTCTGAATAAATATGCCGACAGGCCGTGTCTGCTGGGACAAGTCCGATTGCGGAGTCGGACCCATCCTAGTTTGTAAACCATTGTGTGGCTTCACGAGCGGCCTGGGCCTGTCCGCACGGCGCAGGCAGGCTTTCTTCAGACCTGCTGCAACCAGGCCAGTTCAGTATCGGTGAAGCCTGCGGCGCGGCGTGCGCGTTCGTTGAAGGGCGGGCGCAGGCGCGGCGCCTCGTAGCGCAGGGTCAGCGCCTGGTAGTGGGCCTCGGGCTCCAGGCCTTCGCGCTCGCACAGCCAGCGGTACCAATGATTGCCTATGGCCACGTGGCCCACTTCCTCGCGCAAGATGATGTCGAGGATGTCCACCGCCGCCAGCGCATCGGGCGCACGCGTGTTGCGCAGCTTGTTCTGGATCTGGGGCGTGGCGTCCAGGCCCCGTGCCTCCAGCGTGCGCGGCACCAGGGCCATGCGGGCCACCACGTCATGGGCGGTCTTCTCGCACATGGTCCACAGGCCCTGGTGGGCCGGGAAATCGCCGTAGTCGTGGCCCAGGTGCGCGCGCAGATGCTCGCGCAGCAGGCGAAAGTGCCTGGCCTCCTCGGCGGCCACCTGCAGCCAGTCCAGGTAGTACTGCTGCGGCATGCCGTCAAAGCGCCAGACGGCGTCCAGCGCCAGATTGATGGCGTTGAACTCGATGTGGGCTATGGCGTGGATCAGCACGGCCCGGCCTTCCGGCGTCGCCGGCGAACGCCTTGCAACGGCGGTGTGGTGGCGCAGCTCGGGCCGCAGCGGGCGGCCCGGCAGGTCCGGCACGGGATCCGGCAGGGCCGGTGCCTGCGGTGCTATTGAATAAAGCGCCTGCCGCGCATACATGTCCAACGCGGCGGCGGCCTTTTCTTCGGGGTCCGTGAGGCACAAGACCTCAAGGGCGCGGTGACGTAACTCCATCCCTACAATTCTAGGTTTCCTGCCATCACCAATAATTGACGGAGACAAAGACCCATGGCGATCTATGAACTGGATGGAGTGGCCCCTGAAGTGGCGGCGTCGGCCTGGGTGGCCGACAGCGCCGAAGTGATGGGCAATGTGCAGCTGGCCGAAGACGCCAGCATCTGGTTCGGCGCCGTGCTGCGCGGCGACTGCGAGAGCATCACCATCGGTGAGGGCAGCAACATCCAGGACGCGAGCGTGCTGCATGCCGACCTGGGCCAGCCGCTGGTCGTGGGGCGCCACGTGACCGTGGGCCACCAGGTCATGCTGCATGGCTGCACCATTGGCGACGAGTCGCTGATAGGCATCGGTGCCGTGGTGCTCAACGGCGCGAAGATCGGCCGCAACTGCCTGGTCGGCGCAGGCGCCCTCATCACCGAAGGCAAGGAATTTCCCGATGGCTCGATGATCATCGGCAGCCCGGCCAAGGCCGTGCGCCAATTGACGCCCGAGCAGATCGAGGGCTTGCGCCGAAGCGCCCAACACTATGTCGACAATGCGCGCCGGTTCAAGACCGGGCTGCGCAAGCTGGGCTGAGCGAGGCCCGGCACTTTTTTACGGAATCCATCAGCGTGTCTGAACTGCATAAATTCATCTTCGAAGGCCTGCCCGTGCGCGGCTCCATCGTTCGCCTCACCGATGCCTGGCAGGAAATCCTGCAGCGCCGCGCGGGCAACGGCGAGACCGGCGCCTACCCCGCTGCCGTGAGCGAACTGCTGGGAGAAATGGCGGCTGCGGGCGTGCTCATGCAGTCCAATATCAAGTTCAACGGCGCCCTGGTCTTCCAGGTCATGGGCGATGGCCCGGTCAAGCTGGCTGTGGCCGAGGTGCAGTCCGATTTCGGCCTGCGCGCCACCGCCACCCTGATCGGCGACCCTCCCGAAGGCGCCACGCTGGAACAACTGCTCAATGTGCACGGCGGCGGCCGCTGCGCCATCACGCTGGACCCCAAGGGGCGCCAGCCGGGCCAGCAGCCCTACCAGGGCGTGGTGCCGCTGCAGGATGCGCAGGGCCGGCGCTTCACCAAGGTGTCCGACGCGCTGCAGCACTACATGCTGCAGTCGGAACAGCTGGACACCGTGCTGGTGCTGGCGGCCGACGACCAGGTGGCCGCCGGCCTGCTGATCCAGCGCATGCCGGTCAAGGGTGAGGCCAACCTGGCCGCTGCCACCGAAAGCGAGCAGTCGGGTCAGGATGCCATCGGGCTGAACGAGGACTACAACCGTATCGCCACGCTGGCCTCCAGCCTCACGCGCGACGAGCTGCTCACGCTGGATGTGGAGACCATACTGCGCCGCCTGTTCTGGGAAGAGAAGCTGATGCGCTTCGTGCCCCAGCAGGACGAGGAGCATCCGCGCTTTGCGTGCACCTGCAGCCGTGACCGTGTGGCGTCCATGCTGGTGTCGCTGGGCTCCGAAGAGGTGGAGAGCATCCTGGAGGAGCGCGGCAGCATCGAGGTGGGCTGCGACTTCTGCGGCAAGCAGTACGAATTCGATCCCATCGACGCAGCTCAGCTGTTCACCGAGGCCGGCAAGCAGCCGCCGACCTCGACGAACGTCCAGTAAATACGCCCGGCTTCAGTCTCGCCCGCTGCGCAGCGCGTCGAACAATCGCCGCTCGCAGTCCGGGTCGCTGCATTGCTCGCAGCCGTAGGGGCGAAGGCGGGCGCCGCGTTGCGCGGGGCTTGCGGGTAGCCAGGACCAGTCCATTTGCGGAGCCTTGAGCCTGAGCGACTCGGCCAGCTGTTGCCATTGCCGGGCGGTATTGCCGTAGAGCACCACGTAGTCGCGTGACTGGCTTTGCAATTGGTCGCGCCAATGCTGGAGCTGTGCGGCAGGGCCATCGCTCACCCCTTCGTGCTCGGTGACGGAGGCTCTCCAATCCAGTCCCAGCAGGTAGACGGCCCCATGTTCCGGCAGAGACTGCCCCGGCTCGGCCGCCAGGCATTGCCAGTCGGCAGGAGATGCTCCGTGGTGCCGCCAGGCCTGGCGTAGTGCATGGGCCATGGAAAGCGCGAGCGCGGGTGGCGATCCCAGAAGAATCACCGGGGGCGGGGGCAAGCGGTCTGTGTCCAAGTACCTGTCTCGGCTTGCGCGCAGGCCCGGGCAAGGGGCGCAGGCGCCTTGTTGCAAAAGCACAAGGCCGGCATGAAGCCGGCCTTGGTGCAGGAAATCCCAATCCTCAGCGCCGCACGATCTGCACGAAGATCTCGTTGGGCTTGACCATGCCCAGTTCGCTGCGGGCCTTTTCCTCGACCATGGCCAGGCCGTCCTTGAGGTCGTTGACCTCGGAGGCCAGACGGTCGTTCTCGGCTTTTTCCAGCGCGTTGGCCACGTTCTGGTCGTGGATCTGCTGCTGCAGTTCCTTGACGTAGGCCACGCTGCCATGGCCCAGCCACAGCTGCGCGTGCACGGCAGCCAGCAGGGCGAGCAGGACAAGGGGGACGACGCGGTTAACCATGGCAGCAGATGTTGCAGAAAGGAAAAAGGCTTGCAGGCCCGATGGCTTGCAAGCCTAACGCTTTTCAGCGCAGGTTGTAGAAAGCCTCGCGGCCGGGGTAGTGGGCGATGTCACCCAGGTCTTCCTCGATGCGCAGCAGCTGGTTGTACTTGGCGATGCGGTCCGAACGGCTCAGCGAGCCGGTCTTGATCTGGCCGGCATTGGTGCCCACCGAGATGTCGGCAATCGTCGAATCCTCGGTTTCACCGGAGCGGTGCGAGATCACGGCCGTGTAGCCTGCGCGCTTGGCCATTTCGATGGCGGCGAAGGTTTCGGTCAGCGTGCCGATCTGGTTGATCTTGATCAGGATGGAGTTGGCGATCTTCTTGTCGATGCCTTCCTTCAGGATCTTGGTGTTGGTGACGAACAGGTCGTCGCCCACCAGCTGGACCTTGGCGGCCAGACGGTCGGTCAGGATCTTCCAGCCATCCCAGTCGCCTTCGGCCATGCCGTCCTCGATGGAGATGATGGGGTACTTGTCGCACCAGCCGGCCAGCATGTCGGTCCACTGGGTGGCGGTCAGCGTCAGGTTGCCTTCACCGGCCAGCACGTACATGCCGTCCTTGTAGAACTCGCTGGCGGCGCAGTCCAGGCCCAGGGCGATCTGTTCGCCGGCCTTGTAGCCTGCGTTTTCGATGGCCTGCAGGATCAGCTGGATGGCGGCTTCGTGGTTTTCCACGGAAGGCGCAAAACCGCCTTCGTCGCCCACGGCCGTGCTCATGCCCTTGTCGTGGATGATCTTCTTGAGCGCGTGGAAGACTTCGGCGCCCCAGCGCACGGCTTCGCGGAACGAAGGCGCGCCCACGGGGATGATCATGAATTCCTGCAGGTCCAGGCTGTTGTTGGCGTGCGCGCCGCCGTTGATGACGTTCATCATCGGCACGGGCAGCTGCATGCCGCCCATGCCGCCCAGGTAGCGGTACAGCGGCAGGCCGGCCTCTTCGGCAGCGGCGCGGGCCACGGCCATGGAGACGGCCAGCATGGCGTTGGCGCCCAGGCGGCCCTTGTTGTCCGTGCCGTCCAGGTCGATCAGGGTCTTGTCCAGGAAGGCCTGCTCGGAGGCGTCCAGGCCCAGCACGGCTTCGGAGATCTCGGTGTTGATATGCTCGACGGCCTTGAGCACGCCCTTGCCCAGGTAGCGGCTCTTGTCGCCGTCACGCAGCTCGATGGCTTCGCGCGAGCCGGTGGACGCGCCCGAAGGCACGGCCGCGCGGCCCATCACGCCCGATTCCAGCAGCACGTCGCACTCGACGGTGGGGTTGCCGCGGCTGTCCAGCACTTCACGGCCTACGATGTCAACGATTGCACTCAATTTGTTTCCTTTCAGTCAGTGATTTGAAAATTCAGTAAATCTGCCCATCACGTGTAAGCCCGGTCGTGCGGCGGGTGATGGCTCCATCAAGTCTGGCGGATTGCACAGGTATTCCTCTGTAAAACCATTCAAGGGAATACCCGTTGCTGAATCTGCATGCTTCAACGGTTCTTTTGCCGATGGGAATCTGATCTTTGCCTTCAAAGGTGATGGTTTCATTTAATTGATACACATCAATCAATGGGTCCGGGCTCAAATATCTTTTAATGGTATGGGTGACTGTTGTGTTGTAGGTGGTGGATTCCCCTTGTTTGAGGGTGAATTTTTTATCTTCTATGGGTGGGTCGTAGATCGTATGTGCATTCGCGCGACGAGGCCCGGTACCTGATTCATGGAATATATCCGTGGTGATGGTTCTGTTGTCCCGGATATATCCTTCTCGTGAGGAGCGAGTGGGGAGTAAATAGGAATCATCTACTCTTAATACTGAAAAATGGGTCTGATTGTTTTTTAGGATTGCATTGATACTGATGCCCTGGGATTTCCAGATGTTGTCTCCAGATGGCTCCTCGGTTCCATGCAGAATAGGGGGGCCTGGGGTGTAGGTCGCGATATCAAAGCAACTGGCGGAAGAAAGAGGTTCCGACGAGCTGTCCCCGCCGCCGCAGGCAGATAAGACGCTTATCATGCCGATGGAAAGGATGAGTTTGTTGAATTTTTGCATGCTCCAGATTTGCTCTTTGAAAGTGGTTATATATCCGGTTTGGATTTGCTAATCTGCAAACTAACTCAGTAGGGCCGAGATGCGGCTTGGATTTCGCGTGGGACAGTCGTTCTACTGTGGCTTGCGAGCCTGATGATGCCATGGCTGGCCAGGGTTGCTGCAATAGAAGGAGCGCCGGGCGTGGTTGTACCAAAGCGGGATCTCGATACGCGCAGTGCTTCTTCTCATCCTCCAAGTGCAAGGTGCCATTCATCGATCGAGCTTCCCTGTGCCTTGTATTCTTGTGGGATGCGGGTGCTAGGGGAATAGGTGGCAAAGTCAAAACAGCTTTCCTCGAGCGCAATGTGGCAGACCGTTTCTGCCTTCCGGGACCGTCAGGTTCTGGCGTCTTCGGCAACAGATCAGATGTCGGATGCCGCATCGATGGTCGGTTCGGGTCGCTGTCGAGTGCGGGAGAGAGGAGGCTGAGGTGGAATCAGGTACCTTCCACGCAGACCATGCGCATGATGGCCGCGCCTTCGCGGGCTTCGCGGGCACGCAGGTACTCGGGCGTGTCGTAGAAAGCCTTGGCGGCTTCGAAGCTGGGGAACTTGAGGATCACGGTGCGGCCGGGATTCCAGTCGCCTTCGAGCACTTCGACCTTGCCGCCGCGCACGCAGACTTCGGCACCATGCGCGCGCATGGCCTCGGTGCTCCACTTGCGGTACTCCTCGTACTGCTCGGGCTTGGTGACGGTGACGGACGCAATGATGTAGCCGCTGGCCATGGGTCAGACTCCAAAATCGTTTTCGAGGAAGCCGTTCTTCTTGGTCACGTCGTCGAGCGCGACCAGGGTTTCGAGCAGGGCCTTCATGTGCTTGAGCGGCACGGCGTTGGGGCCGTCGCTGAGGGCGCAGGGAGGATTGGGATGGGTTTCCATGAACAGTCCGGCCACGCCCACGGCCACGGCCGCACGCGAGAGCACGGGCACCATCTCGCGCATGCCGCCGCTGCTGGTGCCGTTGCCACCGGGCAGCTGCACGCTGTGCGTGGCATCGAAGACAACGGGCGCACCGGTCTCGCGCATGATGGACAGGCTGCGCATGTCCGAGACCAGATTGTTGTAGCCGAAGCTGGCGCCGCGCTCGCAGGCCATGAAGCTGTCCTCGGGCAGGCCGGCCTCCTTGGCGGCGGCGCGGGCCTTGTCGATGACATTCTTCATGTCATGCGGGGCCAGGAACTGGCCCTTCTTGATGTTCACCGGCCGGCCCGACTGGGCCACGGCACGGATGAAGTCGGTCTGGCGGCACAGGAAGGCCGGCGTCTGCAGTACGTCCACGACCTGGGACACGGCCGGTATCTCGGCCTCGGTGTGGACGTCGGTCAGGATGGGGACCTGCAGGTCCTTCTTCACCTTGGCGAGGATCTCCAGGCCCTTGTCCATGCCCGGGCCGCGAAAGCTGGCGCCCGAACTGCGGTTGGCCTTGTCGTAGCTGCTCTTGAAGATGAAGTGGATGCCCAGGGCCGCCGTGATTTCCTTGAGCTGCCCCGCCACGTCCATCTGCAGCTGCTCGGACTCGACGACGCAGGGACCTGCAATGAGAAAGAAGCGCCGGTCGAGGCCGACGTCGAAGCCGCAGAGTTTCATGGTGGGGATTCCTTGGGAAATGGTGGGCGGCGTTGCGGGGCTCAGGACTTGCGCGGTGCCTTCTGGCGCTCGATCGCAGCCTTCACGAAGGCATTGAACAGCGGGTGGCCGCTCCACGGCGTGGACTTGAACTCGGGGTGGAACTGCACGCCGATGTACCAGGGGTGAACTTCCTTGGGAAGTTCGACGATCTCGGTCAGCTGCTCACGCTGGGTCAGCGCCGAGATCACCAGGCCCGCTTCGCGCAGCTGGTCCAGATACTGGACGTTGGCTTCGTAGCGATGGCGGTGGCGCTCGGTGACCACGTCACCGTAGATGCTGTGGGCCAGCGTGCCGGCCTGCACGTCGGAGGACTGCGCGCCCAGGCGCATGGTGCCGCCCAGGTCGGAGTTCTCGTCGCGGGTCTTGACCGTGCCGTCGGCATCCTTCCACTCGGTGATCAGGGCGATCACGGGGTTGGCGGACTTGGGGTCGAACTCGGTGGAGTTGGCGCCTTCGAGGCCGGCCACATGGCGGGCGTATTCGATGGTGGCCACCTGCATGCCCAGGCAGATGCCCAGGTAGGGCACCTTGTTTTCGCGGGCGTAGCGGGCCGTGGAGATCTTGCCTTCCACGCCGCGCGAGCCGAAGCCGCCGGGCACGAGGATGGCGTCGTACTGCGAGAGCTTGTCGCGCGCATTGGCGTCGCTGATGGTCTCGGAGTCCACATGGGTGATCTTCACGGCCACATGGCTTTGCATGCCGGCGTGCTTGAGCGCCTCGTTGACGGACTTGTAGGCGTCCGACAGCTCGACGTACTTGCCGACCATGGCGATCTTGACCTCGCCCTGCGGGTGCTCGGTCTCGTGGACCAGGTCATCCCAGCGCTTGAGGTTGGTGGGCGGCGTGTTCAGGCGCAGCTTGTCGCAGATCAGGCCGTCCAGGCCCTGCTCGTGCAGCATGCGGGGCACCTTGTAGATGGTGTCCACGTCCCACATGGAGATCACGCCCCATTCGGGAACGTTGGTGAACAGCGAGATCTTTTCCTTTTCCTCGTCCGGCACGCGGTGCTGGGCGCGGCACAGCAGGGCGTCGGGCTGGATGCCGATCTCGCGCAGCTTCTGCACGGTGTGCTGCGTAGGCTTGGTCTTGAGCTCGCCGGCCGTGGCGATCCAGGGCAGGTAGGTCAGGTGCACGAAGGCCGTGTTGTTGGGGCCCTGCTTGAGGGCCAGCTGGCGCACGGCTTCGAGGAAGGGCAGGGACTCGATATCGCCCACCGTGCCGCCGACTTCGCAGATGGCCACGTCCACGGCATCCGGCGTGCCGATGCCGGCGCCGCGCTTGATGTACTCCTGGATTTCATTGGTCACGTGAGGAATCACCTGCACGGTCTTGCCCAGGTAGTCGCCGCGGCGCTCCTTCTCCAGAACGCTCTGGTAGATGCGGCCGGTGGTGAAGTTGTTGGACTGCTTCATGCGCGTTTCGATGAAACGCTCGTAGTGGCCCAGGTCCAGATCGGTCTCTGCGCCATCGTCGGTCACGAACACTTCACCGTGCTGGAAGGGCGACATGGTGCCCGGGTCCACATTGATGTACGGGTCCAGCTTGATGAGAGTGACTTTGAGGCCGCGCGATTCGAGGATCGCAGCAAGGGAGGCTGAGGCGATTCCCTTGCCCAGGGAAGACACCACACCGCCTGTGACGAAGACAAATTTGGTCATGTCTTTTATTGGTGGTGGTAAAGCAGGATTATAGATGCGCCGCCGAATTCGCCGCGCCGCGCGGGGCTGCTCGGACGTTGCGGCTCTGCTAAATTGCGCGCCATGACTGAAGTGTTCGCTGGTAAACATCTGGTGCTCGGCCTCTCCGGAGGCGTGGCTTGTTACAAATCTGCCCAGCTGGTGCGCCTGCTGGTACAGGCCGGGGCCACCGTGCAGGTGGTGATGACCGAGGCGGCCGAGCAGTTCATCACGCCGGTGACCATGCAGGCGCTGTCGGGCCGCCCTGTCTACGGATCGCAGTGGGACGCGCGCGAGCCCAACAACATGCCCCACATCAACCTCAGCCGCGAGGCCGACGCGATGCTGATCGCGCCCTGCAGCGCCGACTTCATCGCGCGCCTGGTGCAGGGCCGCTCCGACGAGTTGCTGAGCCTGATGTGCCTGGCGCGCCCCATGGACCGCGTGCCCCTGCTGTTGGCTCCGGCCATGAACCGCGAGATGTGGGCACACCCGGCCACGCAGCGCAACCTGGCGCAGGTGGCCGCCGACGGCGCACTGGTGCTGGGCGTGGGAACGGGCGACCAGGCCTGTGGCGAGGTGGGCGACGGCCGCATGCTGGAGCCCGAGGAAATCATGGAGGAGCTGGCCGCCTTCTTCACGCCCAAGCTGCTGCAGGGCCGCCAGGTGCTGGTCACGGCGGGCCCGACCTTCGAGGCCATCGACCCCGTGCGCGGCATTACCAACCATTCCAGCGGAAAGATGGGCTTTGCCATTGCGCGCGCCGCACGCGAGGCGGGCGCCCAGGTGACCCTGGTGGCCGGGCCCGTGCACCTGCGCACGCCGCGTGGCGTGCAGCGCATCGACGTGCAGTCGGCGCAGCAGATGTTCGATGCCGTGCAGCAGCAACTGCCCCAGGCTGGCGTGTTCATCGCCACGGCGGCCGTGGCCGACTGGCGCCCGGCCACGGCGTCAGACCAGAAGATCAAGAAGGACGGCTCGGGCCAGACCCCCACGCTGACCTTCGTCGAGAACCCCGACATCCTGGCGGCCGCCGCGCAGTCCGAGCCCGCACGCAGCGGACGGCTGTACTGCGTGGGCTTCGCCGCCGAAAGCCATGACCTGCTGCAGCACGCCAGCGCCAAGCGCCTGCGCAAGCAGGTGCCGCTGCTGGTGGGCAATATCGGTCCCGCAACCTTTGGGCGGGATGACAATGCCCTGCTGCTGATCGACGAGTCCGGCACCCAGGAGTTGCCGCACGCCGCCAAGTCCCTGCTGGCGCGCCAGCTGGTGGCCGAGATCGCCCGGCGCCTGCCACCCGTCCGTTGACACCACCGAAGGCCCGCATGTCACAGAACACCTACGAAGGCCCCCGCCACGGCGACTATGTGCGCTATGTGGATGAGCTGCTGCGCGCCAGCCCCCTGTACCGCTCTGCGGCCCACGGCTGGATGGCGCAGGGACGCAGCGATTTCACCGACGCGGTGGCCACGCCGGGCGCGCAGTCCCAGTCCGTGGTCGAGCGCGTGCGCGAGCAGGTGCAGGCTGCGGCCGAGAAGGCGCGCATTGCTGCGCAGCAGGCGTCGGTGCCTGCCCTGCCGGGGCGCCCGCCGTCTGCAGGCGACAGGAATGGCGACAGGAATGGTGGCAGGGCCGATCGCGGCCGGCAGGCGGCGCGGGCACAGCAAGCCCAGGCCTCCTCCGCCGCCAAGGCTGTCAAGAAGACGGTCTTCAAGATAGGTCCGGGCCAGTTGCTGGGTATCGTGATCGGCCTGATCCTGGCCGTGGTGATTCCGGGCGTCGGCCCTTTCATCCTGCTGCTCACCATCATCAATGCCATCGTCAAAGGCTTTCGCAGCGGGCTCAAGTCGTCCGGGTGACGGCGCGGGGCACAATGCGCGCTTTGCTTTTCAAGAGAGCCTGCCGTGAGGCGCTCCCCAGATTGTTTCCATGAACGTTGATATCAAGATCCTTGACGCGCGCCTGCGCGAGAACATGCCCGCCTACGCCACGCCGGGAAGCGCGGGCCTGGACCTGCGCGCCTGCATCGATGCGCCGCTGACGCTGGAGCCCGGCCAATGGCAACTGGTGCCCACGGGCATGGCCATGTACCTCAAGGACCCCGGCTACGCCGCCATGATCCTGCCGCGCTCGGGCATGGGCCACAAGCACGGCATCGTGCTGGGCAACCTGGTCGGCCTGATCGATAGCGACTACCAGGGCCAGCTCATGGTCAGCGCCTGGAACCGCTCGGCCACGGCCTTCACGCTGCAGCCCATGGACCGCCTGGCCCAGCTGATCATCGTGCCCGTGGTGCAACCCAGCTTCAATGTGGTCGAGGAGTTCGAGTCGGCCTCCGAGCGCGGTGCGGGCGGCTACGGCTCCACCGGCAAGCAATAAGGCTTTCCGCCAGACATCGCCCGCAGCTGCGCTGCCAGGGCATCGCTTCAGGGAGGAGTCCGCATGGCCAGGCCATCCCGGCGCACGCGCCATCGCCCATCCGCGTCGTGGACGCGCGTGGTGCTCACGCAGGAAGACCGCATGCGCCGCCGCCTGCAGCAGCGCCACTGGCTGCGACTGCATGCGGCGTTGACGGGCGGCCTCAGCCTGGCCGGCATGTCGCTGCTGAGCCTGGCCTTGCTGCATGCGGGCGTGCACAGCATGGCGCTGCGCTACGGCGTGGCCCTGGTCTGCGGCTATCTGCTGTATCTGCTGCTGGTACGCCTGTGGGCCGAGTGCATGCTGCGCCGCGACTGGGAGGTGTCCGATGTTCCCGATGTGACGCCCGGCGGCAGCGGTTCTTCACCGGCCCGCACGCCCGAGGCTGGCGGATTCGAGAGCGGGCAGGGCGGCTCTTATGGCGGCGGTGGCTCCAGCGGCAGCTGGGACGACGGCGGTGCCATGTCCGAGGCCGCTTCCTCGGCGTCGCAAGGCTTTGACGTGCCCGGCATCGATGGGCTGGACGAAGGCGCTGTCGTCCTGGTGCCGGTGCTGCTGGTGTTTGCGGCGCTGCTGGTCGCGGTCACGGGCGCCGGGTCGCTGCTGTGGCTGGTCTTTGGGGCCGACCTGTTCCTGGCCGTGGCGGTGGAGGTGGCCTTTGCGCTGCTGATGGCGCGCACGCTCTACGTGGTGGAGCGCGAAGGCTGGCTGCTGGCCGCGCTGCGCCTGAGCTGGAAGCCGGTGCTGGGCGCGCTGGTGGCCGCCGTGGCCCTGGGCGCTGCGGCCGACTGGCTGTTTCCCCAGGCAGACACCCTGGTGCAGGTGCTGCGAGCGCTGAGAGGGGGTTGAGCCGCTGCCCTGCGGCCTCCCGCGCTCATGCCTCTCGTCGCGCTCCGGGCAGGTGCAGCTGCATGCGCAGGCCGCCCAGCGGCGAGCGGCTGGCTGCAATGCTGCCGCCATAGGTCTGCACCAGGTCACGCACGATATCCAGGCCCAGGCCTGCGCCGGGCCTGCGTTCGTCCAGGCGCTCGCCGCGCTCGAAGATGCGGCCAAGGTCGGCGTCTTCGATGCCGGGGCCGTCATCGTCCACCGTCAGCAGCAAGGGGCCGCCGGCCTGATCGTGCTCCAGGCCCTGGACTTCCAGGCTCACGGCCTGGGCTGCCCACTTGCCGGCGTTGTCCAGCAGGTTGCCCAGGATTTCCATCAGGTCCTGGCCATCGCCCAGAAAGTCCCAAGGCTGCGCATCGCCCTTCAGCGCGAAGCGGATGCCGCGGCCGGCGTGCAGCCGCTCCATGGTGCGCACCAGCGAGGCCAGCGGCGGCTGCAGCGGCGTGCGCAGGCCTGTGGCCTGGCGGGCCGCAGCGCGGGCGCGTGCCAGATGGTGGTCCACCTGGCGGCTGGCGCTGGCGACCTGCTCGCGAACCAGTTCGGCCAGCGCCCCGCCTTCCTGCGCGGCGGCATTGCCGAGGATGGACAGCGGCGTGTTCACCGCATGGGCCAGGTTGCCGGCCTGCGTGCGCGCGCGCTGGACCATGTCGGCGTTCACATCCAGCACATGATTGAACTCCTGCACCAGGGGGCGCAGTTCCTGCGGAAACCGGCCTTCAAGGCGCGGCGTGGCGCCCTTGCGCACGTCGGCCAGGCCTGTGCGCAGCAACTGCAGCGGCCGCAGCGCCAGGCGCAGCTGCAGCACCACGGCCAGAGCCAGCCCGGCCGCCAGCGTGCCCAGTGCGGCGATCAGCATGGTGGTGAAGCGCTGCATGGGCTCGGCCAGCAGGGCGCTGTCGGCCGCAACGATCAGGCGCAACGGCGGCGCGTCGGCTTCGGGCAATTGCAGGGGGCGTGCCACGGCCACGAGCGGGTGGCCCTGACCATCGGGCAGCATGCCCGTGCTCAACGCCGTGTCTTCCCGGTGTTCGCCGGGATTGCCGGCATCGGCACGGAACTGGCGCCAGTCCAGTGTCTGGTCCCACAGCGAACGAGAGCGCAGCAAGCCGGCCTTCTCGGGCGGACCCGCCCCATCGCTCACCTGGTCGATCTGCCAGTACAGGCCCGACAGCGGCTGCGCCAAGCGCGGATCGCCCACGGCCAGTCCTACCTCAATGCGCCCGCCGGGCAGGCTGTTGACGGCTGCGCTGAGCTGGTCGAGCTGCAGCACCAGCTGCGCCTGCAACTGCTGCGCGATGTGATCGCGGAACAGTCCGCGCAGTCCCCAGCCGGCCAGCAGCACGGCCGCCAGCACCCAGGCCAGCGTGCCGGCCAGCAGGCGCAGGCGCAGCGAATCACCGAGCCGGGATACCTGTCTTTCCTGTGGTGCGTTCATGCAGCGGGCGCGCCTTCCACCAGCCGGTAGCCCAGTCCGCGTACGGTCTCTATGCTGCCGGCCGGCAGCTTCTTGCGCAGGCGGCCGACGAAGACCTCGATGGTGTTGGAGTCGCGGTCGCTGTCCTGCGGGTAGATGTGTTCGGACAGCTCGGTGCGCGATATCACCTGGCCCACGCGCTGCATCAGCAGGGCCAGCACCTTGAATTCATGGCTGGTCAGCGTGAGCGGCTGGCCCCCCACGCTCACACGCGCCTGGCGCGAGTCCAGCACGATGGGGCCGCATTGCCACTGGGCGCTGGCGTGCGGGCTGAGCCGGCGCAGCAGGGCGCGCAGGCGGGCCATCAGCTCTTCCATGTGGAAGGGCTTGGCCAGATAGTCGTCGGCGCCGGCATCCATGCCGGCCACCTTCTCATGCCAGGCGCCGCGCGCCGTGAGGATCATCACCGGCATGACCCGCCCTTGGTCGCGCCAGGCGCGCAACACCGTCAGGCCATCGCGTACGGGCAGGCCCAGGTCCAGCACGGCGGCATCGAACTCCTCGACCTCGCCAAGGTACTGGGCCGTTGCGCCGTCGGCCGCCGTCTCCACCGTATGCCCGGCCTGCTGCAGCGCCTGCACGAGCTGGCTGCTCAGCGTGGGCTCGTCTTCCACCACGAGGATTCGCATCTGCGTCTAGTCCTTGCGCTTGAAGCTCAGCACCTTGCCATCGCGTGCATCGATCTTGAGCTTGGCCACGCGGCCGCCCGATTGCAGCAGCCGGATCTCGTAGATGAAGCGGCCGTCGTCATGCTCGAACTCGACCTTGATGACCTGGCCCTGGTAGTCGCGCTCGACCTGGTCGAGCACGGTGCGCAGCGGCAGCACGCGGCCTTGCTGCAGGGCCTGGCGCGCGAGTTCATGGTCGCTGTCGCCGGCATCCGAGGGCGTGGTCCAGGAGGCCAGGGCCGCCGCCATCAGCAGCAGTGCGGCCAGCAGCATCCAGGGCCTGCGAGGGGTGGAGAAGGATGGAGTGGGCATGGAAAACTTTATAGCCCAGCGTGGATGAACCTCGGATGAACGGCTGCTTCAGCTTGCGTTCATGGCCTGCATCGAACAATGGCTGCACGCCGTCGCAATCCACCGGAAACGAAGGCGCAGCAGCCGGCAGATGCGGCCTTTTCGAATGCATCGCCAGCCCAATCGCCGACCCAATCGCCGGCCCAGTCGCCGGCCCAGTCGCCGACCTTCACATGCCAAGGAGAACCTCATGCCTTCCATCCGACAACTGATTTCCCGCGCTGCACGCCATGGCCTGACGGGCCTGGGCATTGTTCTGATCGCCACTGCCGGGCTGGTCGCCCAGGTGCAGGCCCAGGCCGCCGCCACGGGCGGTCCTTCGGTGACCGTGCAGGCCGGCGAAGCCGTGGCCACCACGGTGGCCTCCGTGCGCGGCGCCTTCCAGGGGCCGGGCCTGAGCATCCGCGAAGTCTTCGAGCGCATGGAAGGCCTGGGCTACCGCGACCTGCGCGAGATCGAGTGGGAAGACGGCCTCTACCAGGTCAAGGGCCAGACCGGCGATGGCCGTCCCGTGAAGCTCTATGTCGATGGCAACAACGGCAACGTGCTCAGCATTCGCGCACGCAATTGAGGCCGGGCCGGCGGGCTGATTTTTGTCAGCAAGTGTTCAGTCCGGTCGGCGCACATGCAGCCTGGGGCGTTGGAGTGGTATGCAGCCGCAGGCAAGGTCGGCGGCTGCCCTTGATCGATCCACGGACAGTACACAGGAGATTTCCATGCCCCCTTCCATTCATCGCTTGGGCGCCATCGGCACCAGCTGCATTGCAGCGCTGATGCTCAGCGCCTGCGCGGGCTATCCACAGCAGGGCGGATATCCGGGTGGCGGCTACCCTGCAGGTGGCTATCCCGCTGGCGGATATCCCGCCGGGGGCTACCCCAGCGGGGGCTATCCCGCCAGCGGCCAGCCCGGCACGGCCTACCCGGGCGGCGGTGGCTATGTGCAGCAGGGGCGCGTGACCAATGTGCAACTGGTTCAGATCCAGCAGCCCAGCGGCATCGGTGGCTCGGGCATAGGTGCCGGGGCAGTGGTGGGTGGCGTGGTCGGCGGGGTGCTGGGCCGTCAGGTGGGCAAGGGCAGCGGGCGCGACATCGCCACCATTGCGGGCGTGGTGGGCGGTGCCATGGCGGGCAATGCCATCGAGAAGAACACCGGCCCTGGCGACCTGCGCGATGTCTACCGTGTCACCGTGCAGTTGAACGACGGCAGCACGCGCGTGTTCGACTACCAGAGCAATCCGCAGCTGCGCGTAGGCGAGAGCGTGCGCGTGGACAACAACCAGCTGCTGCGCTGAGTACCAGGCTCGCTCCATGCAAAAGGGCTCCCCGAAGGGAGCCCTTTGCCATTTCAGCGCGGCAATTTCAGTGCAGCGTGTCGTTGCCCGGTGCCATGGGCTGGATGCGGAAGAAGCCGGTGCCGGCCGAGCCGCGGCCGATTTCCTCCTCGGTGGCTTCGCGCACGCCTTCGACCTTCAGGTGCAGGCGCAGCGCGATGCCGGCCAGCGGATGGTTGCCGTCCAGCACCACATGCTCGGGATAGATTTCGGTCACCGTGTAGAGCAGGTCGGGCGGCACGGCGCTGCAGCCCTTGGGCAGGGCGCTGGCCTCGAAGCTCATGCCTTCCTCCAGCTCGGCCGGGAACAGGGCGCGCGGCTCCAGGAAGATCAGGCTTTCGTTGTAGTCGCCGAAGGCTTCCTCGGGCTCCAGGTGCAGGTCCAGGACCTTGCCCTGGCCGTGGCCCTGCAGGGCCTCCTCGATGCGCTTGAGCAGGTCGTCGCCGCCGACCAGGAACTCCACGGGCTCATCGAGCACGTCCAGTTCCTCGCCCAGGGTGTCCTTGAGGGTCCAGGTCAGAGCGACCACGCATTGTTCTGTGATTTCCATGGTGTGCAGCTTGTGCGGCCCATGCCGCGGTGGGGAAAAAGAAAGACCGCCGCGCGCGCCCGTGTTTGACGAAGGCGTGCCGGCGGCCGCGTTGGCGCGATTTTCCCACGGCGGCCCGGCTGCTGCGCAGGCCGGGCGGCGAGTCCTGCCGATCAGAACGGATAGTGGCGGGGCGCGGTCTGCATGGTGATCCAGCGCGTCTCGGTGAAGGCATCGATGCCTGCCTGGCCGCCGAAGTGGCCGTAGCCCGAGTTCTTCACGCCGCCAAAGGGCATCTGTGCCTCGTCATGCACGGTGGGGCCGTTGACGTGGCAGATGCCGGCCTCGATGCGCGCGGCCACGCGCCAGCCGCGTGCGGTATCGCGGGTGTAGACGGACGAGGACAGGCCGAACTCGTTGTCGTTGGCCATGGCGATGGCCTGCTCCTCGCCGCGCACGCGCACGATGGCCTTGACGGGGGCGAAGGTTTCCTCGCGGAAGATGTCCATCTCGGGCGTGACGCCGTCGATCAGCGTGGCCGCCATCAGGGTGTTGGAGGCCTTGCCGCCGCACAGCAGCTTTGCGCCCTTGGCCAGCGCGTCGTCGATCAGGCGGTTGGCGCGCTCCACGGTGGCCATGTCCACCACCGAGCCCAGCACCACGGGGCCCTTGCGCGGATCGCCCAGCGGCAGCGAGGTGGCACGGGCCACCAGCTTGTCCAGGAAATCCCCGGCCACGGACTCGTCCACGATGATGCGTTCGGTGGACATGCAGATCTGGCCCGAGTTGGCGAAGGCACCGAAGGTGCAGCCGGCCACGGCGGCGTCGATGTCGGCATCGTCCAGCACCACGAAGGGCGCCTTGCCGCCGAGCTCCAGGATGGCGGGCTTGAGGTACTTGGCGCAGGTCTGGCCGATGATGCGGCCCACGCGCGTGGAGCCTGTGAAGTTCACGCGGCGCACGGCCGGGTGTGCCACCATGGCCTCGACCACGGCGCCGGCATCTTCGGGCGCATTGGTCACGAAGTTGACCACGCCGGGCGGCAGGCCGCCTTCCTGCAGGGCCTCGATGATCAGGCCGTGCGTGGCGGGGCACAGCTCCGAGCCCTTGAGCACCACGGTGTTGCCGCAGGCCAGCGGCGTGGCGATGGCGCGCACGGCCAGGATGACGGGCGCATTCCAGGGCGCAATGCCCAGCACCACGCCAGCGGGCTGGCGCACGGCCATGGCCAGGCTGCCGGGCACGTCCGAGGGAATGATCTGGCCATTGATCTGGGTGGTCAGCGATGCGGCCTCCAGGAACATGTTGGCGGCCAGGTGCACGTTGAAGCCGGCCCAGATGCCCGAGGCGCCGGTCTCGGCGGCCATGGCGGCGGCAAAGGCCTCGGTCTTGGCCTCCAGCGCCTGCGATGCCTTCATCAGCATCTGGCGGCGCTCGGTCGGGCCCAGCGCGGCCCAGGCGGGGAAGGCCTGTTGTGCGGCTTCGACCGCGCGCACGGCATCCTGCGGCGTCGCGGCCGGGGCGCGCGTGGCCACCGATCCGTCCAGCGGATTGCGGCGCTCGAAGGTGGCGCCGTTGCCGGCCTGGACGGCCTGGCCTGCGATGAGCATGGTTTGTTCGATCATGACTGTCTCCTTGGTATGCGGTTGTGGCCTGGGCGTTGGCGCAGCCGGGCGTGCCGGTCATCGTAGAAGCAGGCGATGGCGCAGGCAGCCCGCTGGGCGCACAAAGCGCATGACGGATCGTGCACGGGCTCCGGGGTTTACCCTTGTCCTGGCTGTCCGCGGGGAAAGCCATGGGGCGCGACGGGCCTGCACTTTCCCATAATCACGTCCATGGCCGCACACAGATCCTTCACCCGTGCGGCGATCAGGAGAGACCGCACATGACCGATGCCATGGTGTTGAGCACCGACGGACTGCCGCCCGGCGAGACGGCGTCGGCCTGGCATGCCTGGATGTCGAGCCTGTTTGCGGGCCTGGATACCGATGTCTATGGCGAACGCCTGTTCGAAGGCCATGTGCGCGTGGCCAACGCCGGCGATGTGGTCCTGACCCGGCTGGAGGCGGGTCGCCACCGCGTCATGCGCAGCATGCAGGGCCTGCGCGCCCATGAGTCGCCCTATCTGAAGATCGTTGCGCCCTGGGAGGGCGTGGCCAGCGTGCGCCAGCACAACCGCGAGGCCAGCGTGCGCAAGGGCAGCTGGGTGATCTATGACACGGCGCAGGAGTACGAGGTGGCCAATCCCGAATGGTCGGAGCACCTCATCGTGATGCTGCCGCGCCAGGCCATCGTGGAACGGGGCATCCGGCTGGAAGGGCTGATGGGGCGCAATGTGGGCGGCAGCTCGGGCATCGCCCGCATCGCGCTGGAGACCATGCGCAGCACCTACCAGGAGCTGCCCGGCATGGCACCGCACCTGGCGCGCCGCGCGGGCGAGCTGCTGGTGGACATGGTCCATCTTTCGCTGCAGGAGCTGGCCGGGCAGGGCACGGCAGGCACCCAGCAACTGGCGCTGCAGGACCGCATACGCGCCCATGTGGTGGCCCATCTGCGCGATCCGGGCCTGTCGGTGGAGTCCGTGGCCGCCGCGCTCAACTGCAGCAAGCGCCATTTGCACAACGCCTTTGCGGACAGCCAGACCAGCCTGGGCGCCTTCATACAGCACAGCCGGCTGGAGCTGTGCATGCGCGAGCTGCTGCTGCCCGAGCACGCGCAGCGCACCATCACCGAAGTCGCCATGGACTGCGGCTTTGGCAGCAGCGCGCATTTCAGCCGGGCCTTCAAGGCCTATACGGGCCTGGCGCCCTCGGATTTCAGGGCCATGCGCAAGCCGGCCGGCTGACTGCCACGAAGCCATTGCGGGGCAGCTTGCGCTGGCGCCAGGACAGGGCAATGCCCGCATAGGACAATGCCGCCCTGTCTCTTCGCTCACTTCGGACCATTTCATGGACACCAACACACCGCTTGCCCTGCTGGGCGGGCTTACCGCTTCCCAATTCATGCGCCGCCACTGGCACAAGAAGCCCTTGCTGGTGCGCCAGGCAATCCCGGGCTTCAAGCCCCTGATTCCCCGCGCCAGGCTGCTGGCCATGGCAGGCGAGGACGGTGTGGAATCGCGCCTGATCCAGCAGCAGGACGGTGGCCACTGGAAGCTCAGCCACGGCCCGCTGTCGCGCCGCAGCCTGCCCTCGCTGCAAAAGCCCGGATGGACCGTGCTCGTGCAGGGCGTGGACCTGCACGACGACGGCGTGCACCAGCTGATGCAGCAGTTCCGCTTCGTGCCCGAGGCGCGGCTGGACGACCTGATGATCAGCTTTGCCACCGACCAGGGCGGCGTCGGCCCGCATTTCGACAGCTACGACGTCTTCCTGCTGCAGGCGCATGGCCGTCGGCGCTGGCGCATCGGCCGCCAGAAGGACCTGTCGCTGCAGCCCGATGTGCCGCTGAAGGTGCTCTCGAATTTCGAGCCCGAGGAGGAGTTCGTGCTCGAGCCCGGCGACATGCTCTACCTGCCCCCGAAGTGGGCCCATGACGGCATCGCCGAGGGCGAATGCATGACCTACTCCATCGGCTTTCGCTCGCCCGCGCGCGACGAGCTGGCCCGCGAGCTGCTGCTGCGCATGTCCGACGAGCCCGATGAGCCCGAAGTGCCGGTCGTCTACCGTGATCCCGACCAGCCGGCCGTCGAAGCCCCGGGCGAGATTCCCGCCAGCCTGCACGATTTCGCCCGCAAGTCGCTGGAACGCGCGCTGGCCGAGCCGCTGGCGCTGGAGCGCGCTCTGGGCGAGTACATGACCGAGCCCAAGGCCAATGTGTGGTTCGAGCATGGCGAGGAAAACGGCATGTTCGAGAGCGTGGTCCTGGACCGCCGCACCCGCATGATGTATGACGCCAGGCACATCTTCATCAACGGAGAAAGCTATCTGGCCGGTGGCCGCGATGCCACGCTGATGCGCAAGCTGGCCGACACGCGCGCGCTGTCGCGCACCGATCTGGCCAAGGCCAGCGACGATGCGCTGGAGCTGCTGTCCTCGTGGTTTGACGCAGGCTGGGTGCGTGGCGGCAAGCTGTCCTGAAGCGGGTAGACGCTGCGCCACAGGCATGCTAAGTTCGGGCATTCACTGTTGACAGCGTGCTGCTGAACAAGGGCGGACTTCGTTAGATTTGTAAAGAATTGTCTTGAGTCCGTCAGTAAATTGACAGCCACCTGCTTTTGTTACACAGTGCATGTCAAGGCAGTCAATCAACTGCCCCATCCGGACTTTGCAAGAGGATTTGTGCGGAATTGTTCTGAGGCTGTCAGTTTCGGTCAGCTTTGGGAAAACCTCCCTATAATCTGACGCGAGTCGAATGAATGTTTTGACGTGGCTTGGCCGTAGCGCTCCGGTTGCCTGCATCCGGTGTCGCAATGGCGGGGCCCTCCTGTTTACTGTCTTCTTACCTACTCTCTAGGAAACTGTGATGAAGAACTCTCTGATCCTGGCTACCGTGATCGCTGCTGCAGCTCTGGCCGCTTGCGGCAAGAAGGAAGAGGCTCCGGCCCCCGCTCCCGCTCCTGCTGTTGAAGCTCCCGCTCCCGCAGAAGCCGCTCCTGCTGCTCCCGCCGCCGACGCAGCTGCTCCCGCAGCGCCCGCCGCTGACGCAGCTGCACCTGCCGCTCCCGCTGCTGACGCTGCTGCTGCAGACGCCGCCAAGGCTGCTGCCGACGCTGCCGCCAAGGAAGCCACCAAGCAGTAATCCGGCCTTCGCCGATGGCACAGGCTTAGGCTTGTGCTGCGAAAAAACCGCATCCTTCGGGCTGCGGTTTTTTTTCGTCCACCGGGGCCCGGTCATGCATATCCATGGTCTATGCACGACGGCCCGGATGCAAAAAAGCCACCGGCAAGTGAATGCGCGGTGGCTGCAGGCGAGGGCGGCGGCTGCCGCCTCAATCCCGACGTGAGGATCGCCTACTTCATGTCGTCGGTGATGACGCGCACGATGCGCTGGGCATTGGCCGAGGTCTCTGGCTGGCCCTGGGTGTTGAGCACGGTGACCGTGGACTTGTCGCCCTCGCTGCGCACCTGGATCTGGTACTTGACCGGCGCGGCCGCGTCGGGCGAGCGGCTGAACAGCTTGCTGAAGAATCCCTTGGGCTCGACCTTGGCATCGGGCGCCACATAGCGCACGAAGTAGATGCCGCGGCTGCGGTCGCGGTCTTCCACGGTGAAGCCCGTGCGGTCCAGGGCCACGCCGACACGGCGCCATGCGCGGTCAAAGCCTTCGTCGATCTGCAGCACGGGCTGTCCGTTGGCGGATTCCATGCGCACGCTGCCGGTGGCGGCTGCCGTGGTGGTGTTGGCCTTGGCCACGGCGTCGGCCTGCTCCTGGCTCACGCCGAGCTTGACCATCAGGCGGCGCAGGAATTCGGTTTCCAGTTCCGGATCGGAGGGGCGCGGCTGCCAGATGGTCTGGTCCTTCTGGGCGCTGGTGTACACCTCCTGCATGCCGCGGTGCGTGATGTAGACCTCGGTGGAGCCGTCGGCCGAGCGCTCCAGGCGGGTGCGGAACCTGTCGCGCTCGCTGGTGGAGTACAGGCCGTCGAAGACCTTGCCCAGCGTCTTGCGGATCACGTCCTGCGGGATCTTGGCGCGGTTCTCGGCCCAATCCGTTTCGATGATGCCGAGCTGGCGGTCTTCAGTGGTGAAGATGAAGCCGTTTTCCAGCCAGAAGTCGCGCACGGGCTCCCACAGCTGGTCGGCAGGACGCTTGATCACCAGCCAGCGCTGCTCGCCATTGCGCTCGATGCGCACATCGCCCAGGGCGGCGGTGGCCGTTCGGCCCTCTGCCGGCTTTTGCGCCTTGGAGTTGGCTTCCATGGCGGCGGCGGAGACCACGCCGCCGGGCACGGCGTAGCGGGAGTCCGTGGACAGCTGTGTCAGGTCTGGCGGGACTTCCAGGGTGGGCGCCTGCTGCTTGCCGGCGCTCTTGTAGTCGATCTTGCTCTCTTGGAACGTGGTCGTGCAGGCTGTCAGGCCGATGGCCAGGCTCAGCAGGCTCAGACGTGCAATGGGCTGTTTCACGCGAATATCCTTGGTGCGTTCGGTCGGTGGGGCGGGGCGCCTCACAGCAGGCCAGCGGAGCTCAGGGCGGCTTCCACGGTGGCTTCCAGATTCTTGCTCAGGGGTGTCATCGGCAGGCGCATGGCCGGGCCGCAAAGGCCCAGGCGGGCTGCGGCCCACTTGACGGGAATGGGGTTGGCCTCGACGAAGAGGTTCTTGTGCACAGGCATCAGGCGCATCTGGATGTCCATGGCGGTGCGCACGTCGCCGGCCAGGGCCGCCTTGCACAGATCGCTCATCAGGCGCGGCGCCACGTTGGCCGTGACGCTGATGTTGCCGTGGCCGCCGCACAGCATCAGTGCCACAGCGGTCGGATCATCGCCGGAGTACACGCCGAAGCCTTCGGGCACTTCACGGATCAGCCACTGGGCGCGTTCGATGTTGCCCGTGGCTTCCTTGATGCCGATGATGGCGGGAATCTGCGCCAGGCGCAGCACGGTGTCGTGCTGCATGTCGGCCACCGAGCGGCCGGGCACGTTGTAGAGCACCACAGGCAGGTCGCCCACCGCTTCGGCAATGGCCTTGAAATGCTGGTACTGGCCTTCCTGCGTGGGCTTGTTGTAGTAGGGCACGACCTGCAGCTGGCTGTCGGCACCGACCTTCTTGGCGTAGCGGGCCAGCTCGATGGCCTCGTGCGTGCTGTTGGCGCCGCAGCCGGCCATCACGGGAACGCGGCCCGCAGCCTGCTCGACGGACACGCGGATGATTTCGCAGTGTTCCTCCACGTTGACGGTGGGGGATTCGCCTGTCGTTCCCACCACGCCGATGCAGTCCGTGCCCTCGGCCACATGCCAGTCGATGAGTTTTCGCAGCGCCGGGTAGTCAACACTACCGTCCTCGTGCATGGGCGTGATGAGGGCAACGATGCTGCCAGTGAGAGCGACGGAGGAGGATGTCATGTCCGCAAGAAAAAACGGGAAAGGATCATTCTAACGAGTGTCGGAGGCAGGCCCAAGGCGGTCTCCTGTAGGGATTCAGGCGATTGCAGAGCCTGACGCCTTCTGATGCGCCAGCATGGCCACGGGTTCCCGGCCTGTTGCATCGGGGCGCAGTGCCGCGATGCGCTGGACCATGCGATCGGGCTCGCCCAGCTGGCCGTGCTCGTAGGCCACGATGTGCCAGCCCGCGCAGGTCTGCAGCAGCTCGCCGGGCGCCAGCAGGAAATCGGGCCGGGAAGGCTTGCCGAAGGCCTCGTTGCCCTGGGCAAAGGTTTCGTACAGCAGCACGCCGCCGGGTGCCACGCTGCCCAGCAGCGCCGGCCACAGCGGGCGCCACAGATAGTGGGTCACGACCACGGCGCCGAACTGCCTGCCGGGCAGGGGCCAGGGGCCGTTTTCAATGTCGGCGCACAGCAGCTCGCCCACGCCCTGCAGGCCGGCCAGGGCCTGGGCGTCGCGGTCCACGCCCGTCACTGCATGGCCGCGTGCATGGAACCAGCGCATGTGGCGGCCAGGGCCGCAGGCCACGTCGAGCACGGTGGCCTCGGGTGCCAGAAGATGCGACCAGCGTTGGATCCAGGGCGAAGGCGGCGTGGCTGCGTGCATGTGAAATCTCGGAAATGAATTGAAAGCGGCCGCCATTGTGCCGCCAGGCCTTTGCCGCGCTTCAATTTCAGAAGCAGGCCCAGAGCTGGTCGGCCATGCCCAGCATGAACTCGGGCTGCAGATAGAGCATGAAGACCAGGCCCAGCACCAGCAGCACGGCGGCCCACAGCGCCAGCCTGCGCAGCAGCTGTGGGCGGGGCGTGGTGGCTGTCGTCATGTCAGGCCGCCGCCTGCGCCGCACGCGGCCTTGCCACCGGGGCTTCGCGTATCGGCAGGTTCAGCAGGCCGGCGGCCACGCCCAGGCCGATGGCAAGGTACCACACCACCTGGTAGCTGCCCGTGTGGTCATACAGATAGCCGCCCAGCCAGACGCCCAGGAAGCTGCCGACCTGGTGGCTGAAGAACACCATGCCGCTCAACATGGACAGATGCTGCACGCCGAAGATCTGGGCCACGGTGGCGTTGGTCAGCGGCACGGTGGACAGCCACAGTAGGCCCATGGCGGCAGAGAAGATGTAGACCGACCAGGGCGTCAGCGGCGCGAGCAGGAAGAGCACGATCACCACCGAGCGCGTGAAGTAGATGGTGGACAGCAGGTAGCGCTTGGGCAGGCGCTGGCCCAGGTTGCCGGCCACGTAGGTGCCAACGATGTTGAACAGCCCCACCAGCGCCAGCGAGATGCTGGCCACCTGCGGTGCCAGGCCGTAGTCCTTGAGGTAGCTGGGCATGTGCACGCCGATGAACATCACCTGGAAGCCGCAGACGAAGTAGCCGGCCGTCAGCAGCACGAAGCTGGGCGTGCGCAGCGCTTCGGCGACGGCCTGGCCCGCGCTCTGGTCGCGCACGGGTCGGGTATTGCCGGCCGTGAAGCCCGGCTCGCGCAGGCCGAAGGCCAGCGGAATGATCATCAGGGCGCACAGCGACAGCAGCAGCAGGGCGTTGGACCAGCCGAAGTTCGAGATCAGGCTGCCTTCCACGGGCACCATGAAGAACTGGCCGAAGGAGCCCGCCGCCGCCGTCACGCCCATGGCCCAGCTGCGCCGCGCCACGGGAATCTGGCGGCCCAGCACGCCGTAGATCACGGCATAGGTGGTGCCGGCCTGGGCTGCGCCTATCACCACGCCGGCCGTCAGGGCGAACCAGGTTGTCGTGGGCGCCATGGCCATGCCGGCCAGGCCCAGCGCATACAGCAGCGCGCCCACCAGGAGCACGCGGAAGGCGCCGAAGCGGTCGGCCAGCATGCCGCCGAAGATGCCGAGCACGCCCCAGGACAGGTTCTGGATGGCAATGGCCAGCGCGAAGGACTCGCGCGTCCAGCCCATCTCCTGGGTGATAGGCTGCAGCCACAGGCCGAAGCCGTGCCGGATTCCCATGGACAGCGTCACGACTGCGCCCCCGCACAGCAGTATCTGCACCATGGACATGGGTTGGTTGTTTTTGTGCATGCGGCAAACTTTAGCGAAACTCCGGGTTTTGCGCTGCGACGCATGGGTCGCCCATGCGCCAGCGCGGCACTTCGTAGCCCTTGGCGGCACTGGCCTTTTCGGGATAGTCAATGTCAATGACTGTGAATGTATCCAGCACTGAGCCGGGCCGCGCACTACAATCCGCCCCCATGGCAGTCAAACCATCTCCCACTTCCGCCAGCGAATACTCCGAAGGCTCGATACGCGTGCTCAAGGGCCTGGAGCCCGTCAAGCAGCGTCCCGGCATGTACACGCGCACCGACAACCCCCTGCATGTGCTGCAGGAGGTGATCGACAACGCGGCCGACGAGGCGCTGGCCGGCTTCGGCAAGAAAATCCGCTTCACCCTGCATTCCGACGGCTCCTACAGCGTCGAGGACGACGGCCGGGGCATCCCCTTCGGCATGCACCCCGAGGAAAAGGCGCCCGTGGTGGAGCTGGTCTTCACCCGCCTGCATGCGGGCGGCAAGTTCGACAAGGGCAAGGGCGGCGCCTACAGCTTCTCGGGCGGCCTGCATGGCGTGGGCGTCTCGGTCACGAATGCGCTGGCCACGCGCCTTGAGGCCTGCATCCACCGCGAGGGCAAGGTGGCCACCATCGCGTTCTCGGGCGGCGACGTGGTCGAGCCCCTGCAGTCGCGGCCGCTGGCCGCGGGCGAGCGCAAGCAGGGCACGACCGTGCGCGTGTGGCCCGATGCCCGCTACTTCGAATCCTCCCAGCTGCCCATGGGCGAGCTGATGCATCTGCTGCGCAGCAAGGCCGTGCTCATGCCCGGCGTGTCGGTGACCCTGGTCAACGAGAAGACGCGCGACACCCAGACCTGGCAGTTCAAGGGCGGCCTGCGCGACTATCTGCAGCAAAGCCTGCATGGCGAGGCCGTCATCCCCCTGTTCGAAGGCGAGGGCTTTGCCGACCGCAACCACGACAGCTTTGCCGAAGGCGAGGGCGCCGCCTGGTGCGTGGCCTTCACCGAGGATGGCGCGCCGCTGCGCGAAAGCTATGTCAACCTGATCCCCACCACGGCCGGCGGCACGCACGACAGCGGCCTGCGCGACGGCCTGTTCCAGGCGGTCAAGGCCTTCATCGAGATGCATTCGCTGCTGCCCAAGGGCGTCAAGCTCATGCCTGACGACGTCTTCGCGCGCGCCAGCTACGTGCTCAATGCCAAGGTGCTGGACCCGCAGTTCCAGGGCCAGATCAAGGAGCGCCTGAACTCGCGCGATGCCGTGCGCCTGGTCAGTGGCTACGTTCGCCCTGCGCTGGAGCTGTGGCTCAACGAGCATGTGGAATGGGGCCGCAAGCTGGCCGAGATCGCCATCAAGGCTGCCCAGACCCGCCAGAAGGCGGGCCAGAAGGTCGAAAAGCGCAAGGGCTCGGGCGTGGCCGTGCTGCCCGGCAAGCTCACCGATTGCGAAAGCCGCGACTTGAGCCTGAACGAGGTCTTCCTGGTCGAGGGCGACTCGGCCGGCGGCAGCGCCAAGATGGGACGCGACAAGGAAACCCAGGCCGTGCTGCCCCTGCGCGGCAAGGTGCTCAACACCTGGGAAGTCGACCGTGACCGCCTGTTCGCCAACAACGAGATCCACGACATCTCGGTGGCCATCGGCGTGGACCCGCATGGCCCCCATGACACGCCCGACCTGTCCGGCCTGCGCTACGGCAAGATCTGCATTCTTTCGGATGCCGACGTGGACGGCTCGCACATCCAGGTGCTGCTGCTCACGCTGTTCTTCCGCCACTTCCCCAAGCTCATCGAGGCCGGCCACATCCATGTGGCGCTGCCGCCGCTGTTCCGCGTCGATGTGCCTGCGCGCGGCAAGAAGCCAGCAGCCAAGATGTACGCGCTGGACGAGGGCGAGCTGACCGCCATCCTCGACAAGTCCGCCAAGGATGGCGTGCCGCGCGAGAAATGCCAGATCAGCCGCTTCAAGGGCCTGGGCGAGATGAATGCCGAGCAGCTGTGGGAAACCACGCTCAACCCCGACACGCGCCGCCTGCTGCCCGTGCAGTTCATGAATCTGGACTTTGCGGCGGCCGAGCAGGTCGTCACCAAGCTGATGGGCAAGGGCGAGGCTGCGGCGCGCCGCGAGCTGATGGAGTTGCACGGCGACGCCATCGAAGTGGATATCTGATCCCCATGCCCCTGCGCCCGGCTGCCCCACAGCACCTTCCACACCGCCCGCACCCTGCGCGCGGCGCTGCCGCGCGCGCGCTTGCAGCGCTGGGCGCGGCCCTGGCGCTGTGGGGGGGGGCGCAGCCCGCGCATGCCGATCTCTGGGCCTTCGTGGACGAGCGCGGCATCACGCACTTCGCCGCGCAGGCGCTGGACGAGCGCTACAAGCTCTACTTCCGCGGCTCGCTGTATGACAGCACCGAGCAGGGACTCAAGCCCCCGCTGGTGGAGGCCGAGGCCGCTGCCGACGATGACGGCGGCAGCGATGCCGGGCGCAGGCTGCAGGCGAGCACGCGGATGCAAAGCTTCTTCGACATCTCGCCGCGCTACAAGAGCGTGCGCGGCCACCTGCGCAAGGCGGCGGACCACACGGGGGTGGACTACGACCTGCTCAAGGCCGTGATTGCCGTCGAGTCGGGCTTTGACGCGCAGGCCATCTCGCCCAAGGGCGCAGTCGGCCTGATGCAGCTGATGCCCGCCACGGCCCAGCGCTTCGGCGTGGAGGCCAGCCGCCAGCGCAGCGTGCAGCAGCAACTGGCCGACCCGGCCGTCAACGTGCCGGCCGGCGCGCGCTACCTCAACCATCTGATGGGGCTGTTCCCCGGGCGGCTGGACTTGGTGCTGGCCGCCTACAACGCGGGCGAGGGTGCCGTGCGGCGTGCGGGGCAGGCCATTCCTCCCTATCAGGAAACCCGCAATTACGTGAAGGCCGTGCTCGGTATCTACGAGCAGCTGCAGGGCGGGCGCCAGCGTGCGGGCCAGGCAGCGCCTGCGGTGGCGGCACAGCCTGGCACAGCGCCCCGGATACGGATGACCTTGTCCACAGGGCTGCCCTCGCCGCGATGAGCGGCCTTCACTGCATTTATTGAGATCACGAATTTCTTCATGAGCGATCAAAACACTCTGGATCTGGCCCAACAGGCGGCCGGCGATGCCCTGGACCTGGGCCAGTACGCACAGCGCGCCTACCTTGAATACGCACTGTCTGTCGTCAAGGGCCGGGCACTGCCCGATGTCACCGACGGCCTCAAGCCCGTGCAGCGGCGCATTCTGTACGCCATGGACCGCATGGGCCTGAGCTACAGCGGCCCCAACCACAACACGGCGGCCAAGCCGGTCAAAAGCGCGCGCGTGGTCGGCGATGTGCTGGGGCGCTTTCACCCGCACGGCGACCAGTCGGCCTACGACGCGCTGGTGCGCATGGCCCAGGACTTCAACCAGCGCTATCCGCTGGTCGATGGCCAGGGCAATTTCGGCAGCCGCGACGGCGACGGCGCAGCGGCCATGCGCTACACCGAGGCGCGCCTGTCCAAGATCACGGGCCTGCTGCTCGACGAGATCGACATGGGCACGGTGGACTTCGTGCCCAACTACGACGGCAGCACGCAGGAGCCGCAGCAGCTGCCCGCGCGCCTGCCGTTCGCCCTGCTCAACGGCGCCAGCGGCATTGCCGTGGGCCTGGCCACGGAAATCCCCAGCCACAACCTGCGCGAGGTGGCCGACGCCTGCGTGGCCCTGATCAAGCGGCCGCAGCTCAGCGACGAGGAACTGTTCCAGATCATCCCCGGCCCCGACTATCCGGGCGGCGGGCAGATCATCAGCAGCGCCTCCGACATCCAGGATGCCTACCGCACGGGGCGCGGCAGCCTCAAGCTGCGCGCGCGCTGGAAGATCGAGGAGCTGGCGCGCGGCCAGTGGCAGATGGTGGTGACCGAGCTGCCGCCCGGCGTCTCGGCGCAGAAGGTGCTCGAAGAGATCGAGGACATCACCAATCCCAAGGTCAAGACCGGCAAGAAGGCGCTGAGCCAGGAACAGACCCAGCTCAAGGCCAGCATGCTAGCCGTGCTCGACGGCGTGCGCGACGAGTCCAGCAAGGATGCGCCCGTGCGCCTGGTCTTCGAGCCCAAGACCGGCAAGGTGCCGCAGCAGGAGCTGGTCACGGCGCTGCTGGCGCACACCAGCCTGGAGTCGTCCAGCTCCATCAACCTGACCATGATCGGCCTCGATGGCCGGCCGGTGCAGAAAAGCCTGCGCCTGATGCTCGAGGAATGGATCGCCTTCCGCCAGACCACGGTCACGCGGCGCAGCCAGCACCGGCTGGCCAAGGTGCTGGACCGCATCCACATCCTCGAAGGCCGTCAGGCCGTGCTGCTGAACATCGACAAGGTCATCGCCATCATCCGGGCCAGCGACGAGCCCAGGCAGGCGCTGATCGATGCCTTTGCGCTGTCCGAGCGCCAGGCCGACGACATTCTGGAAATCCGCCTGCGCCAGCTGGCGCGGCTGGAGGCCATCAAGATCGAGCAGGAACTCAAGGAACTGCGCGTCGAGCAGGGCAAGCTCGAAGACATCCTGGGCAGTGATAGCGTCATGCGCCGCCTGATCTGCAAGGAGATCGAGGCCGACGCCAAGCAGTTCGCCGATGCGCGCCGCACGCTGATCCAGGAAGAAAAGAAGGTGGTCGCCGAAGTCAAGGTGGTCGATGAGCCCGTGACGGTCATCATCTCGGACAAGGGCTGGGTGCGCACGCGCCAGGGCCATGGCGTCGATGCGGGCACGCTCAGCTTCAAGGCCGGCGACAGCCTGCACGGCACCTTCGAGTGCCGCACGGTGGACCAGCTGCTGGCCTTCGGCAGCAATGGCCGGGTCTATTCGGTGCCGGTGTCGCAGCTGCCCGGCGGGCGCGGCGATGGCCAGCCCGTGACCACGCTCATCGAGCTGGAGGCCGGCACCCAGATCCTGTACTACTTCGCGGGAGCCGAAGGAACGGCGCTGCTGCTGTCGGGGTCGGGCGGCTACGGCTTCGTGGCCATGGTGGGCGACATGGTCTCGCGCCAGAAGGCGGGCAAGGCCTTCGTGACGCTGGCCGACGGCGAGACGCTGTGCGCCCCGTCCACGGCCTACGGCGTGCCCATGGGCGCACGCGCCGAGCCGCAGGAAGGCGAGCAGGGCGCGGGCCTGCTGCTGCCGGCCACGCATGTGATCTGCGCCTCCACGGGCGGCCGCATCCTCACCTTCGAGATCGCCAGCCTCAAGCACATGGCCAAGGGCGGTCGCGGGCTGATGCTGCTCGACCTGGAGGACAAGGACACCCTGGCGGGCGCTGCCGCCTACACGCGCAGCATCCGCATCGATGGCCTGGGCCGCGGCGGCAAGGAGCGCAGCGAGACGCTGGAGATCCGTAGTCTCAACAATGCCCGTGGCACGCGCGGCCGCAAGGGCAAGTCGGCCGACCTGGGCTTCAAGCCGCAAAGCGTGACGCGCGTGGAGTAAAGAGCGCATCTGCCCCTGCAATGCCTTCCGCGAAAGGGGCGGATCAGGGGTTTTCTCTGGGTTTTTCCGACCTCCGGGCCCTGCTGCAGGCCTCAACATGGAGTCTTCCAACATGAGGGAGACTGGATATGCTGCGACTTCGCATGGCACACAAGCTGTGGCTTGCCGTGGCCGCCATCGTGGTGGCGCTGGTGGGCGTGGTCGGCTTGTCGGGTTATCGCTCGGCCCAGGTCCAGGCCCGGTCCGAGGCCGTCACCCAGGAGATGCAGGCGCGGGTCCAGGCCGCCGTGCGCTGGATGGGGCTGACCGAAACCAATGCGGCCCGCACCCAGGCCCTGGTGGTCAGCAGTGATGCTGCCGTCGAGGCCGAGTTCAAGGACGTGATCAGCGCCACCTCGGCGCGGATCACCGAGGTGCAGAAATCACTGGAAGCCATGCCCCTGTCCGACGCAGACAAGGCGCAGATGGCCAGGATTGCGGCAGCCCGCAAGACCATGATCGAACTGCGTGCCCAGGCACGCCAGCTCAAGGCCGATGGCCGGCAGGAGCAGGCGTTGGCCCTGGTCAAGCAGTCCTACAAACCTGCCGTGGATGCCTATCTGCAGTCGCTGCGCGACTTCGTGCAGATGCAGGAGCAGGTGGTGCGCAGCAGCCAGGAAGAGACGGCAGCCTCGCGCAGGCTCACCGTGGGTTTTGCCGCTGCGGCCGTGGGCGTGCTGCTGCTGTGCATCGTCATCGGCGCCCATTTCCTGATTGCCAGCATCCGCCGTCCCCTGGCCCAGGCCAGGGAACTGGCCGAACGCATTGCCGCAGGCGACCTGAGTGCAGCGGCGCAGGGACAGACACAGCGCGCTGACGAATTCGGCGACCTGCTGCGCTCGCTGCAGGCCATGAGCGAATCGCTGTCGGGCATGGTGCAGCAGGTGCGCCAGAGCACGGACAGCATTGCCATCGCCAGTGCCGAGATTGCCACCGGCAACCACGACCTGTCCGTGCGCACCGAGCAGACCTCCAGCAACCTGCAGGAGACCGCGGCCGCCATGGAGCAGTTCACCAGCACGCTGCAGCAAAGCGCCAGCAGTGCGCAGCAGGCCAGCAGCCTGGCGGCGGGCGCGTCACAGGTGGCCCAGCGCGGCGGTGAGGTCGTGGCCCGGGTGGTCGAGACCATGAAGGGCATCAACGACAGCAGCAGGCAGATTGCCGACATCGTCGGCGTCATCGACTCCATTGCCTTCCAGACCAATATCCTGGCGCTGAACGCCGCCGTGGAGGCGGCCCGCGCCGGCGAGCAGGGCCGGGGCTTTGCCGTGGTGGCCAGCGAGGTGCGCACGCTGGCCCAGCGCAGCGCGGCGGCTGCCAAGGAGATACGCCAGCTCATCGGCGCTTCGGTGGAACGGGTGGAGGACGGCGCCCGCCTGGTGGGCGATGCCGGCACCACCATGGAGGGCATCGTGCAGTCCGTGCAGCGCGTGGCCGACACCATCGGCGAGATCACGGCGGCCTCTTCGGAGCAAAGCGCGGGCGTGGCCCAGGTCAATCAGGCCGTGGGACAGCTGGACCAGATGACGCAGCAGAACGCGGCCCTGGTCGAGCAAAGCGCGGCCGCGGCGCAAAGCCTGCGTGAGCAGGCCGAGCAGCTGTCGCGGACGGTGGCGGTGTTCAAGGTGGCGCACCTGGCGCCCTCGCCGACGACGCTCGCAAGGCAGGCTGCGCCGGCGGTGCGCACTGCGCACAGCGCGGCCGCAGCGCCAAGGCGGCCGGCAGCAGCCGTGGCGCCTGCGGCTGTCGGGCCGGTTGCCGCGCGGCCTGCCGCAGCAAGGGAGGCGGCGCCCAAGCTGGCCTCGGCGCCCCGGCCCGCCGCACCGGCAGCCGAGGATGGCCAATGGGAGAGTTTCTAGCCGCCTGCGAGCACGGCGGCGCCGTGCGGCAGCATGCCGATCAGGCCAGTTCGGCGATCAGCTCGATTTCCACGCAGGAGCCCAGCGGGATCTGGGCCACGCCGAAGGCGCTGCGCGCATGCGTGCCGGCATCGCCGAAGACCTGGCCCAGCAGCTCGCTGCAGCCATTGGCCACCAGGTGCTGCTCGGTGTAGTCGCCCGTGGAGTTGACCAGGCACATCAGCTTGACGATGCGGCGCACGCGGCCCAGGTCGCCGCCGGCGGCGTGCTGGAGCGTGCCCATCAGGTCGATGGCGATGGCGCGCGCGGCCTGCTGGCCGTCGGCAGTCTGCAGATCACGGCCCAGCTGGCCTGCCCAGACCTTGCCGTCCTTGCGTGCGATATGTCCGCTCAGGAACACCAGATTGCCCGTCTGCACATAGGGCACGTAGGCTGCCGCCGGGATGGCAGGCGACGGCAGTTCGATGTTCAGGGCCTTCAGTTGTTCGTAAACGCTCATCGTTGATTCCTTCGAGACAAGAAAAATCCGGCGCCAGTGCCGGGGTGGCGGACAGTGTGACACAGCCCCCGTGCACCCTGGCATGTCAGGGGCTGGGCATGCGCCAGTCTGATTCTTGTCCGAATCTGGGTCGGAGCACGGTGGCTTCGAGGCACCTGCTTCTAGCATGCCTGGATGCGCGCTGTGGTCCCTGCACCCACTCCTTCATCGTCTTCGTGGACGCCGTGGCTGCTCGGCTGCGTGGTCGGTGCCGCCTGGCAGGTCACGCAGCCCCAGCTGTGGCCGCTGTGGATGTATCTGCTGATGATGGGCCTGGCCTTGCTGGCCTTGCTGTATCTGTCAGGACAGGTCCGGCGGGCCCGGGCCGGCGGCCGCCGCGGCGCGGTCAGCGGCCTGTGGGTCGCCGCTTGCGCAGCCTCGCTGGTGGCCGGCCTGACAGGCTGGCGTGCCCAGGACTTTGCGGGCCACGCGCTGTCGCCGCAGCTGGAAGGGCGTGACCTGCGCATCGTCGGCGTCGTGGCATCGCTGTCCCAGAACATGGCCCAGGGCGTGCGCTGGCGCATGGCCGTGGAGCAGGCGCAGATCGCGGGCAGCGAAGAGGCCCTGGCGCCGTTTCCCGGGTTGATCGAGCTGTCCTGGTTCGCAGCCCGGGGCCGGGCGTCCAAGGGCGCCGCAGCGTCGCTGCCCGTCCTGCGCCCGGGCCAGCGCTGGGACCTGACCGTGCGGCTCAAGCGCCCGCATGGCGCGCGCAATCCCCACGGTTTCGACTATGAGCTGTGGCAGTGGGAGCAGGGCGTGCAGGCCACGGGCTATGTGCGCGAACAGCCAGCGGCGAGCCTGCTGGCCGACACCGGCGCCTACGCCCTGCAGCGCTGGCGCCAGCAGATGCGCGAGGCCATCGTGAACCGGGCAGCCGCACTCGCGCAAGCCATGCAGCGCGTAGGCATGGACCCCGCGCAGTCGCCGCGCATGCTGGGCGTGGTGGCCGCCCTGGCCATGGGCGATCAGCAGGCCATTGCGCGTGACGATTGGACGCTGTTCCGCCATACCGGCGTGGCCCATTTGATGAGTATTTCCGGACTGCATATCACCCTGTTCGCATGGCTGGCTGCGCTGGTCGTGGGGCGACTGTGGCGTTGCAGTGCCCGGGCCTGCCTGTGGTGCCCGGCGCCGCAGGCGGCCCTGCTGGCTGGCGTGCTGCTGGCGGGCGGCTATGCCCTGTTCAGCGGCTGGGGTCTGCCGGCGCAGCGCACGGTGTGCATGCTGGCAACGGTGGCCGCGTTGCGCGTCACAGGGCTGCGCTGGCCCTGGCCCGCAGTGTGGTGCCTGGCGCTGGCCGTGGTTGTCGTGCTCGATCCCTGGGCCCTGTGGCAGGCGGGCTTCTGGCTGAGTTTTGTCGCCGTGGGCGTGCTGCTGGCGACCGATGCACGCATGCAGGGCGCGGTGCGGCCGTCGCTGCCCGCCCGTGCCCTGGCGTTGTGGGGTGAGCAGTGGCGCATCACTCTGGCGCTGGCGCCGCTGGGGCTGATGCTGTTTGGCCAGCTGTCGCTGTCGGGGCTGCTGGCCAATCTGGCCGCGATTCCCTGGGTGACTTTCGTGGTCACGCCACTGGCCTTGCTGGGGGCCTTGTGGCCCCCGTTCTGGACGGGCGCGGCGCTGGCGCTGGCGCCGCTGCTGGAACTGCTGCAGTGGCTGGACCGGTGGGGCTGGGCCGTGTTGCAGCTGCCGCAGCCGCCGCTGTGGGCGGGGCTGGCTGCGCTGGGTGCAGGCCTGGCGCTGGTGGCTCCGGTGCCGGCCGGATGGCGTTGCTGGGGCCTGGCCATGTGCCTGCCGGCCCTGTGGTGGCCGCCGGCCGCACCGGCACATGGCGAGTTCGATTTGATGGCCGTGGACATAGGCCAGGGCAATGCCGTGCTGCTGCGCACGGCCCGGCACGCCCTGCTGTATGACACGGGTCCGCAGTACGGCATGGATAGCAATGCCGGCGAACGGGTGCTGGTGCCGCTGCTGCAGGCCCTGGGGCTGCGCCTGGATGCGCTGTGGCTCAGCCACCGCGACGGCGACCATACGGGCGGTGCCTTGGCCGTGCATGCCGCGCAGCCGCAGGCCGAGGTCTGGGGATCGGACTCCGTGATCCTGGACCCCGCTCTGGCCGGCCTGGGCGCCGTGCGCCGATGTGAGGCCGGCCAGCAGTGGGAGTGGGATGGCGTGCAGATGCAGGTGCTGCATCCACCCGCGGGCGAACCGCTGCCGGCCGCGCAGGCCCTGGCCCACGCCAATGCGGGCAGCTGCGTGCTGCTGCTGCGTTCGGCATCCGGGGTGCAGGCCTTGCTGGCCGGCGATATCGAGGCTGCACAGGAAAGGGCGCTGGCGCAGGCCGGCGCCCTCACGCCCGTGCAGTGGCTGCTGGTGCCGCACCACGGCAGCCGCACCTCATCGAGCACTGCTCTGGTGCAGGCCCTGGCACCGCGCTGGGCCATGGTTCAGGCGGGATACCGCAGCCGTTATGGACACCCGGTCCCCGAGGTGGTGCGGCGCTATGAGGCCAACGGCTCCAGCGTGGTGCAGTCGGCCCGCTGCGGCGCAGCGCATTGGCGCTCTGCCGATCCCGCACAGCTGGTCTGCGAGCGGGAGCGGGCGCGCCGTTACTGGGACATGCATGTCACGCACGTCAGGCACATCACGCAGAGGCAGGGCGGATAGGGCGGGTGCCGATGGCCGCGCAGTCGGCATATGCTGGATACCGCTTGTCCGGATTGAGGTTACCTATCGCTACACTGGTGCGATACGAGGGCTGGCCCGCAGCTTGCTTTACCTCGTACACATGCAGCGACAGGAGGTGACGAATGCATCCATTTGACGAGATGTACACGATGACGCCGTTCGACGGCAGCGATGTGCGCCTGCACTACAAGGACTATGCGCAATGGCTTGCGCGCCAGTCCGAACAGACGCTGCGAGCGCGCAGCGCCGAGGCCGAGATCATCTTCCGGCGCGTAGGCATCACGTTCGCCGTCTACGGCGACAAGGATGAAAGTGGCGCCGGCACCGAGCGCCTCATTCCCTTCGACCTGATTCCGCGCGTCATCCCGTCCCATGAATGGGAGCGCATGCAGGCAGGCCTAGTGCAGCGCGTGACGGCGCTCAACCGCTTTCTGCACGACGTCTACCACGACCAGGAAATCCTGCGCGCGGGCCTGCTGCCGCGCGAGCTGGTGCTGAACAACAGCCAGTACCGCCCCGAGATGCGGGGCCTTGCCGTGCAGGGCGGCATCTACGCCCACATCGCCGGCATCGACATCGTGCGTGCCGCCAATGCCCAGGGCGAGGGCGTGTACTACGTGCTGGAGGACAACCTGCGCGTGCCTTCGGGCGTGTCTTACATGCTGGAGAACCGCCGCATGATGATGCGGCTGTTCCCCGACCTGTTCTCCCGTCATCCCGTGGAGCCCGTGGCCCACTATCCCGACATGCTGCTGGAGACGCTGCGCGCCAGCGCTCCGGCCGGCACGCCCGAGCCCACGGTGGTGGTGCTCACGCCCGGCATGTACAACAGCGCCTACTTCGAGCACGCCTTCCTGGCCCAGCAGATGGGCGTGGAGCTGGTCGAGGGCCAGGACCTGGTGGTGGACAAGGACGTGGTCTACATGCGCACCACGCGCGGCCTGCAGCGCGTGGACGTGATCTACCGGCGCGTGGACGATGATTTTCTGGACCCCGAAGTCTTCCGTCCCACCTCCACGCTGGGCTGCCCCGGCCTCATGCGCGCCTACCGCGCGGGCAACGTCAGCATCTGCAATGCGGCGGGCACGGGGGTGGCCGACGACAAATCGGTCTATCCCTATGTGCCGGAGATGATCCGCTTCTACCTGGGCGAGGAACCCATTCTGCAGAACGTGCCGACCTGGCTGTGCCGCAAGCCCGACGACCTGCGCTACGTGCTCGACCACCTGGATGAGCTGGTGGTCAAGGAAGTCCATGGCGCCGGTGGCTACGGCATGCTGATCGGGCCTGCCGCCTCGCGCGGCGAGATAGAGGATTTCCGCCGCGCGCTCATCGCCAATCCCGGCGGCTACATCGCGCAGCCCACGCTGGCGCTGTCCACCTGCCCCACCCTGGTGGAGCAGGGCATCGCTCCAAGGCATATCGACCTGCGTCCCTTCGTGCTCAGCGGCAATCAGGTACGCATGGTGGCCGGCGGCCTCACGCGCGTGGCGCTCAAGGAAGGCTCGCTGGTGGTCAATTCATCACAGGGCGGCGGCACCAAGGACACCTGGGTGCTCGGGGCCGGTGAGTCAAACGAGGGAGGACATTGAATGCTCAGCCGTACTGCCGATCATCTGTACTGGATGTCCCGCTACACGGAGCGTGCGGAGAACACTGCCCGCATGCTCAACGTCTCCTATGACACTTCCATGCTGCCCCAGGCGCCTCAGGCGGCGCGCAAGGCCTGGCAGGGCGTGCTGTCCATCAGCGAGCTGATCCCCGCCTATGCCTCCCGCCACGGCGAGGTGCAGCGAGAGGCCGTGCTGCACTTCATGGTGCGCGACGAGAGCAACTCATCGTCCATCGCCTCCTGCCTGCGCGCTGCGCGGGAGAATGCGCGTGCCGTGCGCGGGGCGCTGACCACCGAGGCCTGGGAGACCCAGAACCAGACCTGGCTGGAACTCAAGCGCCTGCTGGCCGAGGGGGACTGGGAGCGCGATCCGGGCCAGTTCTTCGAATGGGTCAAGCACCGCTCGCACCTGTCGCGCGGCGTGACACTGGGCACCATGCTGCAGGACGAGGCCTTCCACTTCCTGCGCCTGGGCACCTTCATCGAGCGCGCCGACAACACGGCGCGCCTGCTGGACGTGAAATTCCACGCCATCGAGCGCGACTACCATGGCAGCGCGCGCAACGGAGCGTCGGGCAAAGGGGCCACGCCCTTCGACTTCTACCACTGGAGCGCGCTGCTGCGCAGCGTCTCGGCCTTCGAGGTCTACCGTAAGGTCTACCGCGACGTGATCACGCCCGAGCGCGTGGCCGAGCTGCTGATGCTGCGCAGCGACATGCCGCGCTCGCTGCTGGCCAGCATGCTGGAAGTGGTGGCCAACCTGGAAAGCGTGGCCAACGACCAGTCGCGCGAGACCCAGCGCAAGGCGGGCCGCCTGCTGGCTGACCTGCGCTATGCGCGCATCGACGAAATCCTGGCCACGGGCCTGCACGCCTATCTCACGCAGTTCCTGGATCGCGTGCACGACCTGGGTCAGGGCATCAGCCGCGACTTCCTGGTGCCTGCCTGAGCCGCCGTCGCCCAATGAACAAAGCCGCCCTCGGGCGGCTTTGTTCATTGGGGCAGGGCCATTCAGTCCTGCGCGCTGTCCAGCTCCAGCACAACGCCTTCGGCATCGCCGATGGGCACCACGTCGCAGTTGTCGCCAGGGCCTCCCCGGTCCACCACGATGAAGCGCGCGGGCGCGTTCAGGGCAATCAGCGAGTGGTGCCAGACGCCGCGGCGGTAGTTCACGCCCTGGCGTCCGTTGGTGATGAAGGCGCGCAGGTCGCCGGGCGCCACCTGCTCGCCCAGGGGCGCAACCACCACGATGAAGGGCTGGGCGTCCAGCGGCATGAAGGCCTGGCTGCCCAGGGGATGGCGCTCCATGCTCGTCAGCTGCAGGGGCAGCGCATAGGGGCGGGCGTGGAACAGGTTGATCAGCGCGTGGCCCTCGCTGCCGCCCGTGTCCACGCGGGCCAGGGCATGGTAGCGCTCGGTCATGCCGTCATTGATCAGCAGCGGCGTGTGGCCTGCACTGTCGATGACCTCGCCAAACTCGGCAAAGGCTTCGGCGGTCAGCGGTTGGGCGCGCAGGCGAAGGCGGGCGGGGCGGGTTTCTGACAAGGTACTCACGAAGTATTGCCTCTTGTTTTCATACTGGTATTACCAGTTTGCTGTTGCCTGGGGATTTTGTCAAATCTGAGTGACGCCAGCCTATGCCCTGCGCGTCATTTGCGGTGGTTCGGGTAAATGCGAGTGTGCATTGGCCGGCGGGAAGGGCAACATTCGCTTCGTATTTTCAGACCGGTAATACCAGTTGATCGCAACCCTTCAACCAAGGACTTCCTGATGTCATCACTTCCCGCATCCGCCGAGGCCGCAGGCGCGGCCCCGGCGCTGTCCAGCGAAACGCCGGCCGAGGCAGCCGTCTACCGCAAGGTGGCCTGGCGCCTGCTTCCCTTCATCATGGCCTGCTACGTGGCGGCCTATCTGGACCGGGTGAACGTGGGCTTTGCCAAGCTGCACATGCTGGCCGACCTGCAGTTCAGCGAGGCCATGTACGGCCTGGGCGCGGGGCTGTTCTTCATCGGCTATTTCTTCTTCGAGGTGCCCAGCAACATGCTGATGCACCGCATAGGAGCCAAGGCCACCATCTCGCGGATCATGATCATGTGGAGCCTGATCTCGGCGGCCATGATGTTCGTGACCACGCCCACGCAGTTCTACGTGCTGCGCTTCCTGCTGGGCGCGGCCGAGGCCGGTTTCTACCCCGGCATGATCCTGTACATGACCTACTGGTTTCCCTCGTACCGGCGCGCCCGCATGGTGGCGCTGTTCATGTGCGCGATCCCGGTCTCGGGCATCCTGGGCGGACCGCTGTCGGGCGGCATCATGGACCTGATGCAGGGCGTGGCGGGGCTGCGCGGCTGGCAATGGCTGTTCCTGATCGAGGCCATTCCCTCGCTGATCCTGGGCCTGGCCGTGCTCTGGTACCTGGACAACAGCATCCGCGCAGCGCGCTGGCTGACCGAGGCGGAAAAGACCCTGCTGGAGCGCAACATCGCTCGCGAGAACGCCAGCAAGAGCGACAGCCACGTCACGCTGCGCGCACTGTTTTCCGACCCGCGCATCATCAAGATGGCCATGATCTGCTTTTGCACCGTCATGGGCCAGTACGGGCTCACGTTCTGGCTGCCCAGCCTGATCCGCCAGTCGGGCGTGGAGGGTGCCTTCCAGATCGGCCTGCTGACGGCCGTGCCGTTTTCGGTGGCCGTGGTGTCCATGAACCTGGTCAGCCGCAGCTCGGACCGCATGCGCGAGCGCCGCTGGCACCTGATCGTTCCGTTCTGCGTGGGCGCGGCGGGCCTGATGCTGTCGGCCACCTTCAGCGGCAACGTCTACGTGTCGCTGGCCGCCCTGGCGCTGGCCGCGGGCGGCAGCCTGGCAACCTCGCCACTGTTCTGGAGCCTGCCCACGGCCATCCTGTCCAGCGCAGGCGCTGCGGCCGGCATTGCGCTGATCAACTCCTTCGCCAACCTGGCCGGCTTCATCAGCCCCTACATGATCGGCCTCATCAAGGATGCGACGCAGAGCACCAATGCGGCCATGTTCGTGCTGGCCGGCGTGCTGCTGTTCGGGGCCTTCCTGACCTATACCGTGCCCGCCAAACTGGTCAACAAGTAGCGCCGGACAGGGCGCGTGAACCGGCGGGCGAGGCGCGCAGTCGCTAAGATCGGCGCACCGCCCCCGGGCCAGAGATCCGCCAACGCATGGAACCCAGCACCGCCATCAGCACACCCGCCGGCAACCCTGCCAGCACCGCCGTTGCCGGCAATGCCGCCCGCGTGATCCGCGAGTGGATCGAGGGCGGCGTGTATCCGGTGGGCTCGCTCCTGCCTTCGCAGCGCGACCTGTCGGAGCAGTTGGGCATCAGCCGCACCTCGCTGCGCGAGGCGCTGTCCACGCTGCAGGGGCTGGGCCTGGTCGTGGCCCGGCCTGGCAAGGGCATGTACGTGACCGAGGCGCCCGAGGCTGCGGCCGCAGACGCCTGGCGCTTTGCCGACTCGCATGCGCTCACCGATGTCTATCAGCTGCGCTACGCGCTGGAGGGCTTTGTGGCGCGCCTGGCGGCCCTGGTGGTGCAGCCTGAGGATGTGCAGGCCCTGCAGGCCAATCTGCAGGCCATGCAGCAGAGCATAGAGCGGGCCGATTTCGTGCAGGCCACGCGACTGGATTTCGAGTTCCACCTGCAGATCGCCACCATCTCGGGCAACCATGCCATCGCCGACGTGCTGCGCGGCAGCGGCGAGGTCATGCAGGAAAGCCAGCGCCTGCCGTTCTACAAGCGGGGCGCACGGCATGCGACCACCGAGGAGCATGCGGCCATCATCGATGCCCTGTCCCGCGGCCATCCCGAGCTGGCCCAGCAGGCCATGGCCACCCACATCGTGCAGGCGGCCCAGCGCGCGGGCGTGCACTTTCCCACCGGCCTGTAGGCACGCCAGCCCGTGCCTGATCGGCCGGGTTTTTGGCCTTACCATCATCGGCGCAGCGCATTTTTTCCCTATCCACAGACCGCCCGGATGCCGATCCATGACAAGCCAAGGAAATGAACTCTGCATACTGGCAGACGCCCTAGAGGCGCAGCGCGAAGGACTCTTGCAGACATGGCGCAAGGCCGTCAGGCGGGACCCGGCGCTGACCGCTGGTGAGGCGCTTCCCCGAACCCAGCTGAACGATCACATCCCGGCCGTGCTGGCCGCGTTCGAGCAGCAACTGCGGACCCTGGGTGGTGCACCGGCAGACACCGCCGAGCCGCCGGGCGATGGCGAGCAGGCCGCCGCCCACGGCCTGCACCGCTGGCAGCAGGGCTATGACCTGCATGAAGTCGTGCGCGAGCTGGGGCTGCTCAACGAAGTCATGGTGGCGCAGCTGGAGGACTATGCCCAGGGGCGCCCTGATGCGCACGTCGCCATGCCCGTTGCGCGCAAGGCCTGGGCCGCCACCTATACCCGCGACGTTCAGGACAGCAGCACCCAGTATTTCCGCCTGCAGCAGCAGGAGGCCGAGGGCCATGTCCGGGACCTGGAAGCGGCGCTGCATGACCTGAGCGCGCTGGACCTGCAGCGCTCGCAACTGTGGGAGCAGGTTGCGCATGACCTGCGCAGCAACGTCGGCGTGGTGGCCAATGTGACGCATGGCCTGGGCATGCAGCATGCGCCGGCGCAGTCGCGCGAGAAACTCCTGCGCATGCTGGACCGCAACGTCCAGTCGCTGCGACATCTGCTGGATGACGTGACGGAGCTGGCCAAGCTGCATGCCGGGCGCGAGCATCGCCAGCTGACCTCCTTTGACGCAGCCCAGGTGATCACCCATCTGTGCGAGGGACTGCAGGCCCTGGCCAACGATCGCGGCCTGTACCTGCACCTGCAGGGGCCGGGGACGATGCCGGTGGAGGGGGATGCCTTGAAACTGCGTCGCATCGCGCAGAACCTGGTGCTCAACGCGCTCAAGTACACCCAGGAGGGCGGCGTCACGGTGAAGTGGGCCCTTGGTGATGGGGAGGACCAGCGCCGCTGGATGCTCTCCATCGGGGATACGGGCCCCGGCATGGAGCCGGCGGCGCCCCTGGTTGCCGCCCTCAAGCACGCCACGGACCTGGACCCTTCGGGCCATCTGACGTCGGCGGCCTCCGCAGAGGTCCGCGCCGGGGGCGAGCCACGGCCCGGCGTCGCGGCGGCCCGCTACCGCAGCGGCGCAGGCGAGGGGATAGGCCTGTCCATCGTCAAGCGGCTGGCGGAATTGCTGGACGCCACTATCGAGGTGCAGTCGGCCGCGCAGACCGGCACGACCTTTCTGCTTCTGTTTCCGCTGCGATACGCCGACGAGTGACCGATAGCTGGGCCATGAGATGAAAAAACGGGCACACAGGCCCGTCGTTTCGCGTGCGGGGCGCGGCCTGTGCCGCCGCCCCTGAGTCCGGTGCTCAGGACTCTTCGTCCATCTGCGACTGCAGATAGTTCTGGATGCCGACCTTGTCGATCAGGTCCAGCTGGGTTTCGAGGTAGTCGATGTGCTCCTCGGTATCGTCCAGGATCTTTTGCAGCAGGTCGCGCGAGACATAGTCGCGCACGCTTTCGCAGTGGGCGATGCCGTCCTTGATGGTCTGCTGCGCGGTTTTCTCGCTGCTCAGGTCGCAAGCCAGGGCTTCGGGCACGTCCTCGCCGACTTGCAGCTTGCCCAGGTCTTGCAGGTTGGGCAGGCCGTCGAGCACGAAGATGCGGTCCATGAGCCAGTCGGCGTGCTTCATCTCGCCGATGGACTCCTTGTATTCCTTCTTGGCCAGCTTGTCGAAGCCCCAGTGCTTGTACATGCGGTAGTGCAGGAAGTACTGGTTGATGGCCGTCAGCTCGTTCTTGAGCTGGGCTTGCAGCCAGGTGATGACTTGTGCGTCGCCTTGCATGGGGAACTCCTTTGTTGTACGTGGGGGACCGCGCCGATCGCCGGCCGCTATAGGGGTGGATTGTCTAGGGTTTCTGCGTCAGATCAAGCAAACCCCTGTTATCGCGCATTGGCTGCTTATGAGGCGCGTTCTCGTTTGCGGGCCGGCTGCCGACGCGGCTGCGGGGTTGCTGCATTGCCTTGTCATATTTCGGCCCAAAATAGCCTCTTCAGGCCGGTGGCGGGCTGGTCAAGCCCGCAGGCCTGGAGACCAAGGATGTTCACATAGTTTTTGGCAATCGGATGAATTCAATCAATTCATTGGATCAATCGATTGCCTGGGCCTAGACTTCGTCCTGTGTTCACTCACCAACCACAAAGGAAACAGCAATGTCCGTGATCAACACCCAAATCAAGCCCTTCAAGACGCAGGCCTTCAAGAATGGCAAGTTCATCGAAGTGACCGAAAAGGACGTCCTGGGCAAGTGGGCCGTGTTCTTCTTCTACCCCGCTGACTTCACCTTCGTGTGCCCCACCGAACTGGGCGACGTGGCCGACCACTACGACGAACTGCAAAAGCTGGGCGTGGAAGTCTTCTCCGTGTCCACCGACACCCACTTCGTGCACAAGGCATGGCACGACACGTCTGACACCATCCGCAAGATCAAGTACACGATGCTGGGCGACCCCACCTGGGAAATCAGCAACAACTTCGAAGTCCTGCGTCCCGGCCAGGGCCTGGCTGACCGCGGCACCTTCATCGTCGATCCCGATGGCGTGATCCAGGCCGTGGAAATCACCGCCGAAGGCATTGGCCGCAACGCCGTCGATCTGCTGCGCAAGGTCAAGGCTGCCCAGTATGTCCGCAACCACCCCGGTGAAGTCTGCCCCGCCAAGTGGGAAGAAGGCGACAAGACCCTGGCTCCTTCGCTCGACCTGGTCGGCAAGATCTAAGCGGTACACCGCTTCCTGTTCACAGTTGAACTGTTGAAGACGCCCGGGTGCCTGGCGCCCGGGCTTTTTTTTCCGAAAATTCGTATTTCCCTAGGAGTCCGACATGCTTGACAACAACCTGAAAGCCCAATTGCAGGCCTACCTGGAGCGCCTGCAGCGTCCGGTGGAGCTGGTGGCTTCGCTGGATGACAGCCAGGGTGCGCGCGAGCTGAAGGAACTGCTGCTGGAAATCCGCGAGCTGAGCGACAAGATCACCGTCGTCGAGCACAACGACGCCGAGGTGCGCAAGCCCTCGTTCCTGATCACCAATCCCGGCGTGGACAGCGGCGTGCGTTTCGCAGGCGTCCCCCTGGGCCATGAATTCACCTCGCTGGTGCTGGCCCTGCTGCAGGTCGGCGGCCATCCGTCCAAGGAATCGGCCGAGTTGCTGGAGCAGGTGCGCAACATCGACGTGCCGCTGCACTTCGAGACCTACTACTCGCTGTCCTGCCACAACTGCCCGGACGTGGTGCAGGCGCTGAACCTGATGTCCGTGCTCAATCCCAAGATCAGCCACACCGCCATCGACGGCGGGCTGTTCCAGAAGGAAGTCGAGCAGCGCGAAGTCATGGGCGTGCCCACCGTCTTTGTGAACGGCGAGCGCTTCGGCCAGGGCCGCATGGAGCTGGCCGAGATCGTCGCCAAGGTCGATACCGGCGCCGCTTCGCGTGAAGCGGCCAAGATTTCCGCCAAGGATGCCTTCGACGTGCTGATCGTCGGCGGCGGCCCGGCCGGCGCGGCCGCTGCCATCTATGCGGCACGCAAGGGCATCCGCACCGGCATTGCCGCCGAGCGCTTCGGTGGCCAGGTGCTGGACACCGTGGACATCGAGAACTTCATCTCGGTCTCCAAGACCGAAGGCCCGCAACTGGCCGCCGCCATGGAGCGCCATGTGCGCGACTACGAGGTGGACATCATGAACCTGCAGACGGCCTCCAAACTGATTCCGGCTGCCACGGAAGGCGGGCTGATCGAGGTGCAGACTGCCTCGGGCGCCAGCCTCAAGGCCAAGACCGTCATCCTCTCGACCGGCGCGCGCTGGCGCAACATGAACGTGCCGGGCGAGGACAAGTACCGCACCAAGGGCGTGACCTACTGCCCGCACTGCGACGGACCGCTGTTCAAGGGCAAGAATGTGGCCGTCATCGGCGGCGGCAACTCGGGCGTGGAAGCGGCCATCGACCTGGCCGGCATCGTGCGCAGCGTGACGCTGCTGGAGTTCGCCAGCGAGCTCAAGGCCGATGCCGTGCTGCAAAAGAAGCTCAAGAGCCTGCCCAATGTGACCGTCATCCTCAACGCCCAGACCACCGAGGTCAACGGCGACGGCAAGAAGGTCACCGGCCTGACCTACAAGGACCGCACGACGGAAGAGGTCAAGACCGTGGCGCTGGAAGGCATCTTCGTGCAGATCGGCCTGCTGCCCAACACCGACTGGCTCAAGGGCACGGTGGAGCTGACCCGCTTCGGCGAGATCGTGATCGATGCCAAGGGCCACACCAGCGTGCCCGGCGTGTTCGCCGCAGGCGACTGCACCAACGTGCCGTACAAGCAGATCATCATCGCTGCCGGTGCCGGCTCCACGGCTGCGCTGTCGGCCTTCGACCACCTGATCCGCCACTGAGCTGAACAGGCGTGAGAAAGGGCCCGGATGCCTCGGCATCCGGGCCTTTTTTCATTCCGGCGCTGTCAGGCGCGTGCCTTGCCGGCGCAGGTGGCACACAGATGGCTGTCCAGCAGCCCGGTGTGCCAGCAGGGATTGCTCCAGGGCCTGTGCGCCAGATCAAATCAATGAATGAGAACTATTCGCATATAATTTTTCTTCATCCAGCCAGCACATGACGCGCCAACGGCTGGCGGGCCGCCCGCCAGCTGCTGCAAGCAGAAGCCAGCTCTCGCACATCCATGTTGATCAGAGAGAGAGGGCTTCGCAATGGCTTACGACTTCGCAATGCAATCAAGCGCCCGGCGGGCGCGCCATCCCCTGGCCGCCGCCTGCGCGCTGCTGTGCGCCTCCGCTGCCCTGGCCCAGGGGCCGGGGCAGGCCGCCGCAGACGCGGCAAATGCCGCAAACGCCGGAGATGCCGACACGCAATTGCTGGCGCAGGCCGCGTCCGGGGCACGGACCCGTGCCCCGGCCCTCAAGGAGATGGTGATCAGCGCCTCGCGCGAGGTGCAGGACCCTGACACCCTGCCCATGAGCATCGACGTGATCGACGCCGGCCGCATGGAGCGCGAACAGGCCAGCGACATCCGCGAGATGGTCAACCTGCTGCCCAATGTCGATGTGCCGCGCGCCCCGGCCCGCTTCTCGCTGGCGGCCTCGTCGGCCGGGCGTGACCAGAACAGCGGCTTCAACATCCGTGGCCTGGACGGCAACCGCGTGCTCATGCTGGTCGATGGCGTGCGCCTGCCGCGCAGCTACAGCTTCAGCGCCAACAGCTTCGGCCGCGACTACCTGGACCTGGGCCTGGTGCAGCGCGTGGAAATCCTGCGCGGCTCCACGCCCGCGCTGTATGGATCGGACGGCATGGGCGGCCTGGTCAACTTCGTGACCGTGCAGCCGGATGATCTGCTGGGCAGGGACAAGCGCATCGCCGGCCGCGTGGCTGCCGGCTATGACGGCTCGGACAACGGCCGCAAGCTGGGCGCCACCGTGGCGGGCCGAGCCAGCCCCGAATGGGCATGGCTGCTGTCGGCGGGCCTGGGCCGCTCCCGTGCGCTGGAGAACATGGGCACGAACAACGTGACGGGGGCGGCGCGCACCACGCCCAATCCCGAGAAAGACCGCAGCGAATCGCTGATGGGCCGCCTGGTCTTCACGCCCAGCGCCGTGCAAAAGCATGTCTTCACCTTCGAGAACGTGGACAAGCGCGCCGACTACGCCCTGCTGTCCGCGCGCTCGGCCACCGTGGCCAATTCCGACTCGCGCACCGACATGAAGCGCTGGCGGGCCAGCTGGCAGGGCCAGTGGCAGCAGCTGGGCACGGCGCTGGCCGACGAACTGCAGCTGATGGCCAGCTACCAGAAGTCCGACGCGCGCGAATTCGTCACCGAGACGCGCATCGGCCTGCCGTACCGCGAGCGCGACGTGACCTATGACGAGGACGCGATCCAGCTGCACGCCCAGGCCAGCCGCCTGCTGCGCTGGAGTTCCTCGGCCAGCGGCAAGTTCACGTACGGGCTGGACTACCTCCGCAACAAGGTGGTCAACGTGCAAAACGGCATCACGCCGCCCGTGGGCGAGAGCTTCCCGCTCAAGCGCTTCCCCGACACCACCGAAAGCGCCACCGCCCTGTTCGCCCAGGCCGAACTGCACAACGGCCCCTGGAGCGTGACCCCGGGCCTGCGCGCCGAGCACTACAGCATCAAGCCCCGGCAGAACGGCTTTGTGCCCACCGTGGTCAGCAACTCGGACTCCGCGCTCTCGCCCAAGCTGGGCGTGATGCTGCAGGCCAGCCCGGTCTGGTCCGTCTATGGCAACTATGCGGCAGGTTTCCGGGCGCCCAACGCCGGGCAGATCAACGCCTTCTTCGAGAACCCGGTGGCGTTCTACCGCAACATTCCGAATCCCGACCTGCGGCCCGAAAAGAGCCAGACATTCGAGCTGGGCCTGCGCGGGCGCATGGACAGGCTGCGCCTGGACGCCGCCGTGTTCAGGGGACGCTACAAGGACTTCATCGTCGACCAGCAACTGGTTGCAGGCCAGCCCGGCAACGCGGCCAACCCCGCCATCTACCAGTCCATCAACGTGGGCCGCGCCCGCATCAGCGGCTTCGAACTCAAGGCCGACTACGACTGGGGCCGCTGGGCCGGCGGCGACTGGCAGACGCGCCTGGCCTACGGCTACACCGACGGCAAGGACACCCAGACCGACAAGCCGCTGGACACCATCTCGCCCCAGCAACTGGTGCTGGGCATGCGCTACGAGCGCTCTGTCGTGGGCGTGCAGTTCAACGTCTCGCACTGGAGCGGCAAGAAGGCCGGCGACGTGTCCAACGGCAGCACAGCCTGGCTCAGCCCCTCGGCCACGGTGCTGGACCTGAGCGCGCAATGGCGCATCCGTCCCGACCTGCGCCTGAACGCCGGCATCTACAACCTGACCGACAAGAAGTACTGGCGCTGGTCCGATGTGCGCGGCCTGCTGGCCACCACGGCGATTGCCGACGCCTACAGCCAGCCGGGGCGCCATGCGCGCGTCTCGCTGATCAAGGATTTCTGAAGCCCGGCGCCTGAAGGCCAGGCGCCGCGACCCGTGTCCCAACGATGTTTTGCAACGCAAGGAGAGCCCCATGCACCGTACCGAGAGTGAAAGCCTTGCCCGTGACGAGGAATACCTGCTGGCCGAAGGCGAGGCCCAACTGGCCGCCACGCTGGCGCTGATGACCGGCTTCGGCCACGGTTGCTGCGAGGCCCACCGGCCCGCCATTGCCGGCAAGGTGGCCGATCAACTGCAGGGCCTGTCCGGCGACAGCAGCTTTTCGCCGGACATGCGGGCCTTGCTGCAACGCTTGCAGCGGCGCTGGCAGGCGGTCTCCGAGGCCAGCGCCGCGCAGCGCGCACCCCGGGCCGAGGCGGCGGCCGAGACCCGCCATCCCTCCGTTGCCCACGCGCTCTGGCATGCCCCTTTGGAGACCCTGCAATGATCACCACCGCCGCCGCAGCCTGCGATGACCTGCTGATTCCCGTCAATGCGCCCGACGTGCGCCAGCGCTTTGCCCAGGCACGCCAGAGCGGCCTGCGTGCCAAGGAGGCCGCCGAATCCATGGGCCTGCCCGAAGGCGCCGCCATCGGCGCCCACGCGGGCCTGCATGACGGCGGCCTGCAGGTCGTGCCGCTGCGCGCGCAGTGGCTGCAGGTGCTGCGCGCGCTGCAGGACTGCGGCACCGTGATGGCGCTCACGCGCAATGAGTCCACGGTGCATGAGAAGACGGGCGTGTACCAGAAGCTCTCGGCCAGCGGCGGCGTGGGATTGGCGCTGGGCCGCGAGATCGACCTGCGCCTGTTCTTTGCCCAATGGCATGCCGGCTATGCCGTGACCGAGCAGCCCGCCCAGGCTGGAAGGCCGGCCACGCACAGCCTGCAGTTCTTCAATGCCCACGGCCGCGCCGTGCACAAGGTCCATGCGCGCGAGTCCACCGACATGGCAGCGTGGGATGCGCTGGTACGGCGCTTTGCCGAGCCCAGCGCGGGCTACCTGTTTCGCCATGCCAGGCCCAGAGCGCTGCCGCAGTCCGACAAGGTCATCGACGTGCACGGCCTGAGCGCCGCCTGGGATGCCCTTCAGGACACGCATGAATTCTTCGACCTGCTGCGCCGGTTCGGCGTGGAGCGCCAGCAAGCCTTCCGCCTGGTCCCCGGCCATTGCGCGCGGCTGGCACCCGAGTCCGTGGCCCAGTTGCTGGGCGATGCGGCGGTGGACGGGCTGCCCATCATGGTCTTCGTGGACAGCGGCGGCTGCATCCAGATCCATACCGGCCGCGTGCACAATATCCAGCCCATGGGCACGCCCGGCGGCGCGCAATGGATCAATGTGCTGGACCCGGGCTTCAACCTGCATCTGCGCTGCGACATGATCGCCAGCGTCTGGGCCGTGCAAAAGCCCACGGCCGATGGCGTGGTCACCTCGGTCGAGGCCTTCGACGCGCAGGGCGATCTGATGGCCATGTTCTTTGGCGAGCGCAAACCGGGCCTGGCCGAACTGCCGGGATGGCGCGAGCTGGTGGCGGGCTTGCCGCGCTTGGCAGTGCAGACCCTGGCCTGAGCGGCCCAGGCCCTGGAAAGAGCCGGCCGGGCCGCCTCAGAGATGCACGGTGGCGGCCACCAGCCTGCCCACCAGCGGACGCACCACCATCACGCAGACAAAGGCCACGGGCATGGCCAGCACATAGGTCTGCATCACGCGCCGCAGGTAGTCGGCGCCCAGGCCGCTGTTGGCGCCGACGATGGCGCAGCACATCAGAAACGCCATGATGGCCGACATGTAGAAGGCAAAGACGATGGGCGCGAAGCGGCGGTGCAGCTTGCGGCTGCGCGGCGCCGCAGGGGTTGCGGGAGCGATGGAGGCAGAGGTATCGGGCATGAAGGCGTATCCGGTCAGGCCGCTTGTCGATTCGGCGCGGCAAGTGCGCAACTGTAGGCAAGGCCCGGGCCGCCGTGTAGAGGGCTGCAGCTTGGTGCACTCGTAAGCTATATTGATGAATTGATTTTTCATCCATAGGTTTTTGTGCCTAATCTGCGCTCCATCGAGACCTTCGTCAAAGCCCTGGAAGGCGGCTCCATCGCCTCGGCCGCGCGCCAGCTGGGTATTTCTCCTGCAGCGGCCAGCCAGAACATCGCCCGGCTGGAGCGCGAACTGGGCACGCGCCTGATCACGCGCACCACGCGCTCCATGGCGTTGACCGAAGCCGGCGAGCGCTATCTGGCACGTGTGGGCCCTGTGCTGCAGGAGCTGGAAAAAGCGCAGTCCGACCTGTCGCAGCTGCATGGCGAACTGCAGGGCCGGCTGCGCATCGCCTGCATGGCCGCCTTTGGCCGCCATGTGCTGGCGCCGCTGCTGCCGGCCTTTGCCGCGCGGCATCCCCGGCTGGAGCTGGAGTTGCTGGTGGTGGACCGGCAGGTGGATGTGCTCAAGGAAGACGTGGACATCAGCGTGCGCTACCGCGATGTGCTGGAGCCCGGCATGGCCGTGCGCCAGCTGGCGGCCGTGCCGCGCGTGCTGTGCGCCTCGCCGGCCTACCTGCAGGCCCACGGCAGGCCGCAGACCGCGCAGGACCTGCTCGACCATGCCTGCCTGCTGTACCGGCGCGAGGCCGATGGCCGCTTCATGCGCTGGCCGTTTTCACGCGACGGCAAGCGCGTGGACCCGCAGCTGCGCGTGACCGCCATCGCCAGCGATGTCGATGCACTCACCGAAATGGCCGTGGCCGGTGGCGGCATCGTCTGGATCGGCAGCTTCATCGCCCACCGGTACATGCGCGAAGGGCTGCTGCAACCGCTGGCCCTGGGCCCGGCGCGCAAGGGGCAGCTGCACTTCGATGACACCACGCTGGATTTCTTCGCCTGCTTTCGCGACCGCCAGTACGTGCCGACCAAGGTGCGTGCCCTGGTGGACTATCTGGTCGAGACGCTGCCGCAGCAGCCCATGCTGCGCTGGAACGCCTCGGCCTGAGACCGGGTTCAGTGCCCCAGGTGCTGGGGCAGGACTTCCTGCAGGATCGTGGTGGCGATTTCCTCGATGGACTTGGTGGTGCTGGACAGCCACTGGATGCCGCTGCGGCGCATCATGGACTCGGCCTCGGCCACCTCGTAGCGGCAGTTGGCAAGGCTGGCGTACTTGGAGTCGGGCCGGCGCTCGTTGCGGATGCTGGACAGGCGCTGGGGGTCGATGGTCAGGCCGAACAGCTTCTTGCGGTAGGGCACCAGGGCGGGCGGCAGCTGCTTGCGCTCGAAATCCTCGGGAATCAGCGGGTAGTTGGCCACCTTGAGACCGAACTGCATGGCCAGGTACAGGCTGGTGGGCGTCTTGCCGCTGCGCGAGACGCCCACCAGGATCACGTCGGCGCCCGTCAGGTCCTGGTGGGTCTGGCCGTCGTCATGGGCCAGCGTGTAGTTGATGGCCTCCATGCGCTCCAGGTATTCCTTGCTTTCGCTGATGTCGGCGAAGCGGCCCACGCGGTGCAGCGACTTCTGGCCCAGCTCCAGCTCCAGCGGCCGCACGAAGGTGCCGAACATGTCGAATACCTTGCCCTTGCATTGGCTCTCGATCAGGTCGAGCATGTCCTGGTTGACCAGGGTGGTGAAGACGATGGGCTTGTGGCTTTCCGACTCGGCCACATGGTTGATCTGCCGCACGGCCTGGTGGACCTTGTCCATGGTGTCCACGAAGGGGATGCGGACCAGGCGCGACTTGGTGTCGAACTGGGCCATGATGGCCGTGCCAAAGGTCTCGGCTGTAATGCCAGTGCCATCGGAGATGACGAAGATGGTGTGGGTGTGCATGGTGGTCGGGCTCTGGACAGGGGGCTGCCGTCGGTTCACGGCAAACGCCTACAATGGCGCCCATTATTCCCAATTTCCCATCCATGCTCGCTGCCGGCCTCCAACCAGAACAGCAAAGCCTCGCGCACGCCTGCGTGGGTGGATCGACCGTGCCCGGCTTTGGCAGCCGGGGCGGCGCACTACGGTTTTCAACTTCTGGAGCTTTCCCATGTCTCAACTGTTCGAGGCCACCGCCCTCGTCGTTCCGTTTGAACAACTGAGGATGACCGATGTCGAGTCCGTAGGCGGCAAGAACGCCTCGCTCGGCGAAATGATCTCGCAGCTGCCGCAGGGCGTGCGCGTGCCCACGGGCTTTGCCACCACGGCCCATGCCTTCCGCCAGTTCCTGGCCCACGACGGCCTGGCCGACAAGATCAGTGCCAAGCTGGCCGCCCTCGACGTGGAGGATGTCCGCGCCCTGGCCCAGGTCGGTGCCGAGATCCGTGCCCTGGTCGAGAACCAGCCCTTCCCGGCCGATCTGGAGCAGGCCATCCGCGAGGAATTCGTGCGCCTGCAGGGCGGCAACGAGGCGGCCTCGTTCGCCGTGCGTTCCTCGGCCACGGCCGAAGACCTGCCCGACGCCTCGTTCGCCGGCCAGCAGGAAACCTTCCTGAACGTGGTGGGCATCGAGTCGGTGCTGCACAAGATGAAGGAGGTGTTCGCCTCCCTGTACAACGACCGCGCCATCTCCTACCGCGTGCACAAGGGCTTTGCCCATGACGTGGTGGCCTTGTCGGCCGGCGTGCAGCGCATGGTGCGCTCCGACCTGGGCGCGGCCGGCGTGATGTTCACCATCGACACCGAATCGGGCTTCGAGGACGTGGTCTTCATCACCTCCAGCTACGGCCTGGGCGAGACCGTGGTGCAGGGCGCCGTCAATCCTGACGAGTTCTATGTGCACAAGCCCATGCTCAAGGCCGGCAAGAAGGCCCTGATCCGCCGCAACCTGGGCTCCAAGCTGATCCAGATGGTCTTTGCCTCGCCCGAGGAAAAGGCCGCCAGCGGCAAGCTTGTCAAGACCACCGACGTGGCCCATGAGCTGCGCAACCGCTACTCGCTGTCCGACGAGGACGTGCAGCAGCTGGCCCACTATGCCCTGGTCATCGAGCAGCACTATGGCCGCCCCATGGACATCGAGTGGGGCAAGGACGGCACGGACGGCCAGCTCTACATCCTGCAGGCCCGCCCCGAGACCGTGAAGAGCCAGGCCAAGGGCCAGGCCGAGCAGCGCTACGCCCTCAAGGGCACGGGCAATGTGCTGGCCGAAGGCCGCGCCATCGGCCAGAAGATCGGCACGGGCCCGGTGCGCCTGGTCAATGACATCGCCAACATGGACCAGGTCCAGCCCGGCGACGTGCTGGTGACCGACATGACCGATCCCAACTGGGAGCCGGTGATGAAGCGCGCCTCGGCCATCGTCACCAACCGTGGCGGCCGCACCTGCCACGCGGCCATCATTGCGCGCGAGCTGGGCATTCCGGCCGTGGTCGGCTGCGGCAACGCCACCGATCTGCTCAAGGACGGCACCCTGGTCACCGTCAGCTGCGCCGAAGGCGATACCGGCAAAATCTATGACGGCCTGATCGAGACCGAGGTCACCGAGGTGCAGCGCGGCGAGATGCCCGCCATCAAGACCAAGATCATGATGAACGTGGGCAACCCCCAGCTGGCCTTCGACTTCGCCCAGCTGCCCAACGAGGGCGTGGGCCTGGCCCGCCTGGAGTTCATCATCAACAACAACATCGGCGTGCACCCCAAGGCCATCCTGGACTATCCCGCCGTGGATGCCGACCTCAAGAAGGCCGTGGAGTCCGTGGCCCGTGGCCATGCCTCGCCGCGCGCCTTCTACGTGGACAAGGTCGCCGAAGGCGTGGCGACGATTGCCGCCGCCTTCTGGCCCAAGCCCGTGATCGTGCGCATGTCGGACTTCAAGTCCAACGAGTACCGCAAGCTCATCGGCGGCAGCCGCTACGAGCCCGAGGAAGAGAACCCCATGCTGGGCTTCCGTGGCGCGGCGCGCTACATCTCCGAGGACTTCGGCGAGGCCTTCCGCATGGAGTGCGAGGCACTGCGCCGCGTGCGCGAGGACATGGGCCTGACCAACGTGCAGATCATGATTCCCTTCGTGCGCACGCTCAAGCAGGCCGAGCGCGTCACCCAGCTGCTGGCGGCCAACGGCCTCAAGCGCGGCGACAACGAACTCAAGCTCATCATGATGTGCGAGGTGCCCTCCAACGCCATCCTGGCGGACGAGTTCCTCGAGTTCTTCGACGGCTTCTCCATCGGCTCCAACGACCTGACCCAGCTCACGCTGGGCCTGGACCGCGACTCCGGCCTGGAGCTGCTGGCCGCCGACTTCGACGAGCGCGACCCCGCCGTGCGCAAGATGCTGTCGCGCGCCATCAAGGCCTGCCTGGACCAGGGCAAGTACGTGGGCATCTGCGGCCAGGGCCCATCCGACCACCCGGACTTCGCCCAATGGCTGGCTGACGAAGGCATTGCCTCCATCTCGCTGAATCCCGACAGCGTGGTCGCCACCTGGCAGCGCCTGGCGCAGTAAGGGCTGGCAGCGTCGCCATGCATACGCCGGACGCGCACTTGCATGACGACGCAGTCGGGGGACCGTCCGAAGGCGAGACCTTCGCCCCCGACCTGCACGACATCCACCATCTGTGGCTCAAGGCCGTGCTGCTCGCGGTCTGGGTCGCCGTCTCCTTCGGTGCCTGCTACTACGCACGCGACCTGCAGGCGCTGGTCCCCGACTGGCCGCTGGCCTACTGGTTCGCGGCCCAGGGGGCAGTCCTGATGTTCCTGGCCATCGTCATCGTCTATTGTCTGTCCATGGACCATTTCGAGCGCCGCGAGGCCCGGGCCGCTGCCCCGTCTGAACCCGCCGCCCCGCAACCGCCCGCCCCGCCGTCGCCTCCCGGCCATGGCTGAGCGCTCGCTGCTGACGGCCGCCTCCCGCTGGCGGCTGCACCGCATCGTGGCCCTGTACACGCTGGGCGTGCTCGGCTTTCTGGCCCTCATGTTCTGGGCCGAGCAGCAAGGCCTGTCGCGCCACTGGATAGGCCCCATCTTCCTGTTCTTCACCGTCATGGTCTACGCGGCCATCGGCGTGTACCTGCGCACCAGCGATCCCGAGGAGTACTACGTCGCGGGCCGGCGCATCCCGCCCTTCTACAACGGCATGGCGGCAGCGGCGGACTGGGTCAGCGCGGCGTCCTTCATCAGCCTGTCGGGGGCGCTGTACCTGCAGGGCTTTGCCGGCGTGCCGGGGCAGGCCGGCGGACTGGCCTACCTGCTGGGCTGGACGGGCGGCTTTTGCCTGGTCGCCATGCTGATCGCGCCGCACCTGCGGGCGATGAAGCTCTACACCATTCCCGACTTCTTCCAGCAGCGCTACGGCGGGCGCTGGCCGCGCGTGATCGCGGCGCTGGCTGCCGTGACCTGCTCGTTCACTTACGTGGTGGCCCAGATCTACGGCGTGGGGCTGATTGCCTCGCGGCTGACGGGCGTGCAGTTCGAGATCGGCATCATGCTGGGCCTGGGCGGCGTGCTGCTGTGCTCCTTCCTGGGCGGCATGCGTGCCATCACCTGGACCCAGGTCGCGCAGTACGTGGTCATCCTGCTGGCCTTTCTGATCCCCGTGTCCTGGCTGGCCTACCGGCAGATGGGCAATCCCGTGGCGCCGCTGGCCTATACGGCCCAGCTCGGCCAGATCGCGGAGATGGAGCAGCGCCTGCTGGACTCGCCGGCCGAACAGGAAGTGGTCGCCGCCTACCGCCTGCGCGCCGAGGTGCTGGAGGACAAGCTCAAGGACGTGCCGCGCGTGCTGGCCGCCGAGCGCCAGCAGCTTTCCGAGCGCATACGCGATCTGCGCACGCGCAGCGGCGACATTGGCGCCATCATGGCGGCCAGCCGCGAACTGGCCGCCATGCCGCGCGACGAAGCGACTGCGCGCGCCCTGTGGACACGCCAGCTGCAGGAGATGCGCGAGCGCGAGAAGCCGCTGGGCGGCATTCCGCTGCACAGCCTGCCCTTTGCCGGCAACCCCGATGGATCGGCCGAGGAACGTCAGGTCTACGAGGACAGCCGGCGCAACTTCCTGGCGCTGATGTTCTGTCTCATGGCCGGCACGGCAGGCCTGCCGCATTTGCTCACGCGCTACTACACGGCGCCCTCGGTGTCGGGGGCGCGGGCCTCGGTGGGCTGGACGCTGTTCTTCATCGGCGTGCTGTACATGAGCGCGCCGGCCCTGGCCGTGCTGGTCAAGTTCGAGGTCATGAACAACCTGGTGGGCATACGCTTCGACGAATTGCCCACCTGGATGGCGCAGTGGGCCCGGGTCGATGCCTCGTTGCTGGCCGTGGAAGACGTCAATGGCGACGGTGTCCTGCAGTTCGGCGAGATCCGCATGGGCGCCGACCTCATCATGCTGGCCACGCCCGAGCTGGGTGGCATGCCGTACGTGGTCTCGGGCCTGGTCGCGGCGGGCGGCCTGGCCGCCGCGCTGTCCACGGCCGATGGCCTGCTGCTGACCATCAGCAATGCGCTGGTGCGCGACTTGTACTTTCGCGCGCGGCGGCGCCGCGCCTCGCCCGAGCAGCGCGTGATCCTGTCCAAGTTCGCGCTGCTGGTGGTGGCGCTGTCGGCCGCCTTCGTGGCCTCGCGCCGTTCCTCGGACATCCTGCCCATGGTCACGGCCTCGTTCTCGCTGGCTGCATCGGCCTTTGTTCCGGCCATGGTGCTGGGCATCTTCTGGCGCGGCACCACGCGTCGCGGGGCGGTGGCCGGCATGCTGGCCGGCCTGGGCATCACCGTCTACTACATGGTCTCGCACGTGCCCGCGCTGCAGCCTGTGTTGCCCGAGGCGCTGCATGCCCGCCTGTGGTGGGGCATACAGCCGATTTCCTCGGGTGTCTTCGGCGTGCCGGCGGGCCTGCTGGTGACCTGGCTGGTCAGCTGCCTGGACCCGCGCCGGCGCGCTGCGGCGCGCTCCGTGCCAGGGCGCGTGGCCTGACGCGGCATGGGCTCTATGGGCCGACGACATTGCCAACGAAATTGCCAACGAAATTGCCAACGAAATTGCCAATTTTTGTCTTGATGGCAGATCTGGATCAGTCCCGGCCCAACTGAAGCCCGCGCGTGCTGGAAAACCCGCTTTTGGGAGCCGGAGGCTCATGACACGCTGCGAGCCGTGTCCGATCCGATCCCCTGCAGAAAATTGCGTCCGCCATGCATCTTGTGAAAACGTCCGCCGGCCAACAGGCATTCAAGGAACGCCATGCCGATCTCTCTCCCCGGCTGCGCTCGGCATTTTTGCTGTTTGACGGCCAACGCAGCGTGGCGCAGGTGCTGCAGGCCGTTGCCGGCATGGGCGTGACCCAGGACGAAATCCTGGCGCTGGTGGAGCGCGAATGGCTGGCGCCCCGCGATGCAGCCGAACCCCGGCTGGGCGTGGTGGCCGTTGCGATGCCTTCGGTCCCTGCCGCGCCTGCTGCAGCGGCCTCGTCCACGGATTCGGCTGGCGATGCCCCCGCGCAGTCCGAGCCATCGCTGGCCGTGCGCTATCGCAACGCCTATCCGTTGGCCGTGGCCATCACGGCCAACCTGGGCCTGAAGGGGTTCCGGCTCAACCTTGCCGTGGAAGCGGCCATGGGTTACGACCAGCTGGTGGCACTGGCACCGCGCCTGCGCGAGGCGGCCAGTCCTGCCAGCTACCTGCCGCTGCACGAGGCGCTGTTCGGCAAGGCACCTTGAATGAGGAATGGCCCCCACGCGGCCCGAGAGGGTTTGGGGCGGCCCGTCCATGAAAAAAGGCAAGGCGCCTTCGCACCTTGCCTTTGCATGAACCTGTGGGTGCAGGCTCAGACCGCCAGCAGCTCCACGTCGAACTTCAGCGTGGCGTTGGGGGGGATCACGCCGCCGGCGCCGCGGGCGCCATAGCCCAGCTCGGCTGGGATGATCAGGGTGCGCTGGCCGCCCACCTTCATGCCTTGCACGCCTTCGTCCCAGCCCTTGATCACCATGCCGCCGCCCAGGGGGAAGACGAAGGGATCGTTGCGGTCCTTGCTGGAGTCGAACTTGGCGCCCTGCACGCCGTTGTTGTAGAGCCAGCCCGTGTAGTGCACGGTCACGCTGCGGCCGCGCTGGGCTTCGGCGCCGTCGCCCACGACGGTGTCTTCATACTGCAGGCCGGATGCGGTGGTGGTGAAAGCCATGGTGGTATTCCTTGAGAGAGAAACGGTAGGGGGAAAGGAGACGACCCGGCGGGCCGGTGGCCCTGCGCGGGAAGAGGCCGTGGCGCCTGGTGCCGCGCCCGGCCTGACATCACTTCTTGGCGCGCGCGGCCACCCAGCGGTTGGCGAATGCCTGCACATCGGACAGGCGCTTGAGCAGGTCCTGGCCGGCCAGCGTCACGGTATAGCCGTCGGAGCCATGCTCCAGCAGCCCGCATTCGCGCAGTTCCTTGATGCGGGTGTTCAGCGTGTTGGGCGTGATGCCGCCCACGCTGTCTTGCAGCAGTCGAAAGGTCTGAGGATGGCCGTCACGCAAAGCCCACAGCACGCGCAACGCGTAGCGGCATTCGAGTTTCTCGAACAGCTGGTTGATGGCGGCGTTTTCCTTGGAGCTCATGACGCTTCTCCTTGCGCAATGGTGTGTGTGAGCCGGCGGGGGCATCCGGGTGGGACGCGCGCCGAGCCAAGTCCCGGGGAACTATAGCTCTGGATCCATTCTGCTACAAGTTTGGTAGCTCAAAACCCACAGCGGCAATGCGCTTCGCTAGAGGAATACGCGAATCTCCGAACCAGTGTTGCAGGCCCGCCACGCAACCTGCCCGCTGGACTTCGGTTTCTCAGCTCTTGAGTTTGAGCAGATAGGTCATGACGCTGGCCGTGGTGTGCTCCAGCTCCAGAAAGCCGCTGAAATCGCGGCCTGCCTGCCACGAAGGCTCCCAGCGGTTCTGCCGCAGGGCGCGCTGCCAGCTTTCGTGCTGGGTCGCCTGCTCCACGGCGCCCAGCAGGGCCTGGGCGCGTGCGGCGCTGACCTGCTTGCCCGTGAAGACGGCGCGCCAGTTGGCCATGTCGGCATCCAGTCCCTGTTCGCGGAACGAAGGCAGGCCGAACAGGCTGCGGCGCGAAGACACGCCAATGGCGCGCAGCCTGCCGCTGGCCAGGGCTTCGCTGAACTCGCTGTAGCCGGACACGCCCATGCGCGCATCGCCCTTGAGCAAGGCCTCCACCACCTGGGCGCCGCCCGGAAAGGGCTTGTAGACCAGTTGCTCGGGCGCCGCCTTGGCGGCGCGCGTGAGCAGGCCGGCAAACATATGGTCCACGCCGCCGGCCGAGCCACCCGCAAACGACTGGTGGGCCAGATCGCTGCGCAGCGCGGCGACCAGGTCCTTGGCATTGCGGATGGGGGAGTCGGCAGGCACGGCCACTACCAGATAGTCGCTGGTCAGGCGGGCAATCGGCTGCACGTGCGACATGTTCACGGCCGGCTTTTGCAGCGCCACGGCACCGACCATGACCATGCCGCCGATCAGCAGCGCATCGGGGTCCTGGCCATGGCGTTCGACAAACTGTGCCAGGCCGATGGTGCCGCCCTTGCCGCCCAGGTTTTCATACTCCACGCGATCTGCCGCGCCGCAGGCCACCAGGGCCGCGCCCAGTGCGCGGCCGGTCTGGTCCCAGCCGCCCCCGGCATTGGCCGGAATGACGATGCGCAGGCTGGCGGCCACGCGCTGGCCCCCGGCGGCAGCGCGCGGCGCGGCATGGGCCAGCGGGGAGCACAGCATGGCCAGGGCTGCGCCCTGTGCCAGCAGCTGGCGGCGGTTCTGGCGCGTGCCGTCACCGGAGTGGGCGGCGTTGGCAGTGGTTTGCGAAAAGCTCGGAAGGCGCATGCAGTCTCCAATCGGGTTCGCGCGCCATTGTGGGCGCAAATGAATCAGAAAAGCAGATTATGTAAGCATGTGCGTCAGCTAGTTGACATAACGCAGGCTGTCTGGCGGCATGGGTGCCAGACGCTTCAGGCGAGGGCCCACCGACGGTGCATCGCTGTCCCGGGATGCGTGGGGGCATGCGCGCTCCGGGGGCAAGGAGCGGAGATGGAGCGCCGTGACACAGATGTCGATTAAGCCGGTAAAGCTTGTGTAAATGCGATCAATTCTTATTCGTGGGCGGTAGAATCCCCCGGCCTTTTTCTTTCCTGTGCTCCCCGTGGCCGCCGCCGTGATGGTTGTGGCCGCGTGGTGCTGCCGCCTGCCTCTGTTGCGATGACATCCCCCAAACCGGACCCTCGGCGCCGTTCCTACTGGCTCAAGACACTGCACGAGTGGCATTGGGTCAGCTCTGCGCTGTGCCTGATCGGCATGCTGCTGTTCGCCGTCACGGGGTTCACGCTCAACCATGCGGGGCAGATCGAGTCCAAGCCGCGCATCGTGCGCGGCGAGGCGGCATTGCCGGACGCGCTGCGCGTGCAGCTGGTCCGGCAGCAGGCCAGCCAGTCGCGCGACCGTGCTCCCGTGCCTGCGCCATTTGCGGACTGGGTGCGCGGCCAGTGGGGGCTTGAGGCAGAGGGCCGCGAAGCCGAATGGACGGCCGACGAGCTGTATGTGTCCCTGCCTCGCCCCGGCGGCGATGCCTGGGTGCGCGTGGCCCTGGCCGATGGCGAGGCCGAATACGAGCGCACCGACCGGGGCTGGATCGCCTATCTGAACGATCTGCACAAGGGCCGCAACACGGGCGCTGCCTGGAGCTGGTTCATCGATATCTTTGCCGCAGCCTGCCTGGTGTTCACCGTCACCGGGCTGTTCATCCTGAAGATGCACGCGGGCAACCGTCCCTTCACCTGGCCCATGGTCGGCATGGGGCTGGTGATTCCCATGCTGCTGGCCCTCCTGTTGATCCACTGAGAACCGAAAGAGCCTTGCCTATGAATCCGCACTTCTCTCTGCGCTACACCATGGCGCTTGGCGCCTGCCTGGGCGCGGCCCCGGCCTTTGCCGCCGGCCTGAACGTGGGCGTGGAGGTCCCGCGCCTGGATGTCGCCGAGTACCACCGCCCCTATGTGGCCGTGTGGATCGAGCGCGCCGACGCCTCGGTGGCCGCCACGCTGTCGGTCTGGTACGACGTGAAGATGCGCAATGCCGAAGGCACGAAGTGGCTCAAGGACATGCGCCAGTGGTGGCGCCGCACGGGCCGCGACCTGACGCTGCCCATCGATGGCGTGACCAGCCCCACGCGTCCCGTGGGCAAGCACCAGCTGAGCTTCACCGAAGGCGCCAACCCCTTCGCCAAGCTGCCGCCCGGCGAGTACAAGCTCGTGGTCGAGGCCGCGCGCGAAGTCGGCGGCCGCGAAGTGGTCACCGTGCCCTTCAAGTGGCCTGCCGCCAAGGCCGAGCAGCTGAGCGCCAAGGGCAGCAGCGAGCTGGGCGAGATCAGCGTCGAGCTCAAGCCTTGAAATTGAAACCCCCTGAGGCCTTGCGCGTCCTCCCCCTCACGAGGCGGGTGACGCCATCGCTGCGGGGCGGCGCGGCCGGCCAGGCCCTTGCCCGGCATCCCTGAACTGGGCCCTGCATGTGGGCGGGCCACGCATCTTGCGGGGCACCCATGTGCCAGCCCCATCCACGAACCAAGGAGAATCTTCATGAAGTCCAAGACCCGCTTTGCCATCCGTCTGGCGGCCAGCCTCGCCATTGCCTGCGGCGCCTTCCAGTCCGCCCAGGCCCACAACCTGTGGCTGCTGCCCTCGACCACGGTGCTGTCCAAGGCCGAATGGATCACGGTGGATGCCGCTGTCTCCAACGACCTGTTCTTCTTCAACCACGTGCCGCTGGGCCTGGACAACCTCGTTGTCTCGGCGCCGGACGGCTCGGCCGTCGCGCCGCAGAATGCCCATCGCGGCAAGCTGCGCAGCGTGTTCGATCTGGACCTGCAGCAAAGCGGCACCTACCGCCTGGCCATCGTCAACGACGGCCTGTTTGCCTCCTGGAAGGACAAGGCCACTGGCCAGAACCGCCGCTGGCGCGGCTCGCCCGAGAAGTTCGCCGCCGATGTGCCCGCTGACGCGCAGGACCTGAAGGTGACCCAGTCCGTGGGCCGCATCGAGACCTTCGTGACCGTGGGCAAGCCCAGCGCCGTCAAGCCTTCGGGCAAGGGGCTGGAGCTGGTGCCCGTGACCCATCCCAACGACCTGGTCAAGGGCGAGAAGGCCACCTTCGCCTTCCATGTGGACGGCAAGCCCGCCGCCAACCTGGAAGTCGTGCTGGTGCCCGGCGCCACGCGCTACCGCGACAACAAGGGCGAGATCAAGGCCACGACCGACGCCAAGGGCGAGTTCAGCGTGACCTGGCCCACCGCCGGCATGTACTGGGTGGATGCCGACGCCCAGGACAACAAGACCTCGCTGCCCCAGGCCAAGGAGCGCCGCCTGTCCTATGTGGGCACGTTCGAGGTGCTGCCCTGAGCCTTGCGTCCCCACCCGGGGCCCCGCCCGCGCCCGCGCCTGCGCCCGTGCGCGTGAGCTTCGCGCCCGCCCTGTTGCAGGGCAGCGCAGGCCGGAGCCTCGCCGCGCCTGTGTCCGCGGGCGCGGCGTCCTTTGCCGTCTCCGGCTACGCGCCGCAGGCCGTGCGGCGGGCAGACCCCGCCGCGCTGCAAACACTCACCGGCGAGGCCATGGGCACGACCTGGAGCGTGCGCCTGCACAACCCGGGTTTCCGCCCGCTCGATGAGGCACGCCAGGCCATAGAGGCTGCGCTGGCCCTGGTCGTGCGCCAGATGAGCAACTGGGAGGCTGATTCCGACATCTCGCGCTTCAACCGCGCAGAGGCGGGCAGCTGGCATGTGCTGCCTGCCGAATTCTTCACCGTGCTGACCTGTGCACTCGATTGGGCGCAGGCCAGTGGCGGCGCCTGGGACCCCACCGTGGGGCCGCTGGTCGAGCTGTGGGGCTTCGGCCCGCGTGCGGAAAAGGCGCAGGGCGCCGGCATCCCCGATGCCGATGCACTGCGGCGGGTGCGCGAGCGCGTGGGCTACCAGCGCATCGTGCTGGACCTGGAGGGCCGGCGCGCGCTGCAGCCCGGCGCCGTGCATGTGGACTTCAGCGGCATTGCCAAAGGCTATTCGGTGGACCTGGTCACCGAGCACCTGCAGGCGCTGGGCCATACCGATTTCCTCGTCGAAGTGGGCGGCGAGCTGCGTGCCTGCGGTCAGCGCCCTGGCAACCTGCCCTGGCGCGTGGCCGTGGCCAGCATGGCGGACCAGTCCACGCCGCTGGCGCTGCCGTTGCGCGACATGGCCATCGCCACCTCGGGCGACCACTGGCATACCTTCGAGCAGGGCGGGCGCCGCTACTCCCACACCATCGATCCGCGCAGCGGCGAGCCCGTGGCGCACGGCCTGACCAGCGTCACCGTGCTGCATGCCGAATGCATGCAGGCCGACGCCCTGGCCACCGTGCTCACCGTGCTGGGGCCGCGTGCGGGCCTGGACTTTGCCGAGCAGCACGGCGTGGCCGCACTGCTGTGCGAGCGCACGGCGCAGGGCCCTGCCATGGCGATGACCACGGCGTTTGCCGCGCTGGCGCCGTGAGCGCCCCTAACCTTTTCTGCGCCGTGTAGATTTTCCGGTCACGCCATGTCCCTGTCCGAATCCGGGCTGCGCATACTCGCAGCCGCTGTCCTGGTACTGCTGTATGTGGCCATGTGCGCCGCCATCTGGTGGCGCGAGCGCCGCCAGCGCGCGCGGGCGCAGCACGAAGCCGCGGCGCTGGCCTCGGCGCGCGAGGGCGCGCTCCCCCTGCTTGTGGCCTATGCCAGCCAGACGGGCCAGGCAGAGGAGCTGGCACGCGAGACTGCGCGGCTGCTGCATACGGCCGGTGAGAGCGTGCATCTGTGCGCCCTCGATGCCGTTGATGTGAAGCTGCTGGCGCAGACCCAAAGGGCGCTGTTCATCGCCAGCACCTATGGCGAGGGCGATCCGCCCGACAACGCAGCCCTGTTCCTGGCGCACTCCATGGCGCAGGCGCAGGACCTGTCCCATCTGCAATACGGCCTGCTGGCGCTGGGCGACCGGCAGTACGCGCAGTTCTGCGGCTTTGGCCGCGCGCTGGACGGCTGGCTGCGCGCCGCAGGCGCCAGTCCCTGGTTCGAGCGCATTGAAATGGACAACGGCGCGCCGCAGGCGCTCACCGCCTGGCAGCACCAGCTGACCCAGATCAGCAGCCTGGGCGACATGCCTGCGTGGGAGACGCCGGTATTCAGCAAATGGACGCTGGCCGCGCGCCGGCATATGAACCCGGGCAGCGCAGGCGAGCCGGTGTTCCACATCGAGCTGCAGCCCCCTGCAACGGAGGCCGCGCTGTGGGAGTCCGGCGACCTGGCGCAGGTCTGCATTCCTGCGGACCCGCAGCATCCGCGCGAGTACTCCATCGCCTCCATCGCCCAGGACGGCCGCGTGCACCTGCTGGTGCGCCAGGCGCGTCGCGAGGATGGCTCGCCGGGCCTGGCCTCGGGCTGGCTCACGCAGGGCGCGCCCCTGGGGGCAGCCATCACCCTGCGGCTGCGTGCGCACCGCAATTTCCGGCTGGAAGACAACCTGCAGCGCCCGCTGGTGCTGATCGGCAACGGCACGGGTCTGGCCGGCCTGCGCAGCCACCTGCGTGCGCGTGCCGCAGCAGGCCTGGGGCCCAACTGGCTGCTGTTCGGCGAGCGCAATGCCGCGCATGACCGGCTCTATGGCGACGAGCTTCAGGCCTGGTGCGAGGGCGGCGTGCTGCAGCGCCTGGACCTGGCTTTCTCGCGCGATCGCAGCGAAGGCGCGCCGCGCGCCTATGTGCAGGACCTGCTGGCGCAGTCCGGCGATGTGCTGCGCCAATGGGTGGCGCAGGGCGCTGCCATCTATGTGTGCGGCAGCCTGCAGGGTATGGCCCAGGGCGTGGACCAGGCGTTGCACGCCGTGCTGGGTGAGGCGCAAATGGACCAGCTGGTGCGCAGCGGCCGCTACCGGCGTGACGTGTATTGAGGTGGTGAGAGCAGCTTGCGCCAGCGCAAGCATTGGTGCCGTCAGCGCTTTCTGCTCCTAGGAACGTAGCATCCGTGCGACAGATAAATCCTATTGTGATCATGAGAATGGAAATGATTCTCAATGTTCATATAATTTCGTTACATATCCCCATCCCATCGCATAACCAAAGATTTCAAAGCGAGTTGCACGGGCCTCACAGCCCGTTTTCCGTTTCTGGAGTGTTTGCATGTCGTATCGCGATCTGCGCGGCGTTCTTCCGTCGCGTCCTTCCCCTCTGGCCCTCCTGGTGGCCGCCATCTGTGCTTCGGGTGCCGCATCGGCACAGACCCCATCGCAAAGCAATGCGGCTGCCGCCACCGAGTTGCGCGAAGTCGTGGTCTCTGCCTCGGGCTTCGAGCAGGACATCAAGGAGGCGCCAGCCTCCATCACCGTCATCCCGCGCGAGGAACTGGCCAAGGGCCGCTTCGGCAGCCTGACCGACGCGCTGGAGAGCGTGGAAGGCATCGACGTAGGCGCCCCCGCAGGCAAGACCGGCGGCCTGAACATCAGCATCCGCGGCATGCCCAGCGACTACACGCTGGTGCTCATCGACGGCCGCCGCCAGAATTCGGCCGGCAATGTCACGCCCAACGGCTTTGGCGAGACGCAGACCAGCTTCATGCCGCCCATCGGCGCCATCGAGCGCATCGAGGTCATCCGCGGCCCCATGTCCACTCTCTACGGCTCCGACGCCATGGGCGGCGTGATCAATATCATCACGCGCAAGGTCGGCAAGACCTGGACGGGCAGCGTCAGCGCCGACTACACGCTGCAGCAAGAGTCGGAGTTCGGTGATATCAAGTCCGGCAAGTTCTACCTGAGCGGCCCCATCAAGGAGGACCTGCTGGGCCTGTCGATCCGCGGCAGCACCCAGCGCCGGGCCGCTTCGGACATCACCTATGCGGGCGCCAACGGCCAGCCAGCCGTTCCCATCATGGGCGGCAACCCCGTCAAGTCCGAGATCAACAACCTGGGCCTGCGCCTGGCGCTCACGCCCAACAGGTACCACGACATCACGCTGGACCTGGACTCGGGCCGCCAGACCTATGACAACTCGCAGGGCCAGTTGGGCACGCTGGGCACGGGAGGCTACAGCCCCGAGCAGAAATACAACCGTGACCAGCTCACGCTGGCCCATACCGGTCGCTACGGCTTCGGAACCTGGGACACCAGCTTCATGGTCAACCGGACCGAGACCATCGGCCGGACCATTCCCCGGGGAACCCCGGGCGCGACGCCAGGTGCCGCGCGCACGCTGGAGGTGGAAAGCAAGGTGCTGGACAGCAAGCTGGTCCTGCCCTGGGGTGCCCACCTGACCACGCTGGGCGGCCAGTGGTGGGATGCCGAGATGAAGGACGGCGTGGCGCCGAACAAGTTCGCCTTCACGCAGAAGGCCCTGTTTGCCGAGGACGAATGGAGCCTGACCGACGCCTTCAAGCTCACCATGGGCGCGCGCTATGACCGCCACAGCCTCTTCGGCGGCAAGCTCAGCCCGCGCATCTACGGCGTGTGGAATGCCGCGCCGCAGTGGACCGTGAAGGGCGGCGTCAGCAACGGCTACAAGACGCCGCGCGTGGAGCAGCTGGCGCCCGGCATCAACGGCTTCGGCCAGCAGGGCCGCCTGCCGCTGGTGGGCAGCCCCAACCTCAAGCCAGAAACCAGCCGCACCACCGAACTGGGCGTCTATTTCGACAGCCCCACGGGCTTTGCGGGCAGCGCCACGGTGTTCAACAACGAGTTCAAGGACAAGATCACCAGCGGCCCGGGCCTGATCAACTGCGACTTTGCGGCAGCGCCCAATCGCCCCGGCTGCGTGAGCTTCGGCGACTGGCCGCTGGTGGATGCCTTCGGCCAGTCCATCAACGTGGACGAGGCCGTCACGCGTGGCCTGGAGCTGAGTGCGCGCATGCCGCTGGCGCGCGGCTGGAACGCCAGCGCCAACTACACCTTCACCAAGAGCGAGCAAAAGAGCGGCCCCAACCGTGGCAACCCGCTGAGCGACACACCCAGGCACGCGCTCAACGCCCGCCTGAACTGGGAGCCGGGTGCCCAGTGGAACCTGTGGCTGCGCGCCGAGTACCGCAGCGAGCGCTACCGTGACCCCGGCACCAGCGCCAGCTCCCAGGCCGCCAAGGCCGCGCTGGGCAACTACAAGGCCTATACCCAGTTCCACCTGGGCGGCAGCTACCGCGTGAGCAAGCAGTTCACCATCAACGCGGCCATCTACAACCTGTTCAACAAGGATTTCGTGGACTACCAGCCCTACAACGTACCGGGCCAGGTCCAGGGCACCGTGATCTTTGGCAACCGCTACGCGAACAACCAGGAAGGCCGCCGCCTGTGGGTGTCTGCCAACTACGAGTTCTGAGGCGGGTTCCGGGGCGCCTGGCTGGCCTGCACGCGTGAAGGGGCCAGCCTGACCAGCACCTGCAGCGTGCGGTTCAGCGGCACGGGCACGCCCAGGGCCTCGCCGCGCCGCACCACGTAGCCGTTGAGGTGATCGATTTCGCTGGGCTTGCCCAGCGCCAGGTCCTGGGCGGTGGACGAAAACTGGCCCGGCATGGTGGCCGGCAGGCCGCGCACGGCAGCGGGCACGTCGCCGGGCAGGGCCACGCCGTCGGCCCTGGCCACGGCCAGGCATTCGGCCACCACGTCGTCCACCACGTCCGTCACGCCGGGCGACTGCACCAGCGGGCCGTAGGGCAGCTGGCACAGCGCCGACAGCGCGTTGTAGGCGCAGTTGATCACCAGCTTGGCCCACAGCGCGCCGCGCACGTCGGGCGATACCTGCACGGCAATGCCTGCCTTGCCAAACTGCAGGGCCACCTGTTCACTGAGTGCAGACGGCGCAATGACCAGCTCGCCGCGGCCGAAATGGCGCACATGGCCGGGGCCGGCCATGGCCGTGGCCACGTAGACCACGGCGGCGGCCACGGCCACGGACGGGCCCAGCACGGCGCGCACGCGCTCGTCGTTGTCCACGCCGTTTTGCATGGTCAGCACCAGGGTGCCCGGCGCCAGGTGCGGCTGCATCTCGCGGGCTGCCTCCTCGGTGGCCGTGGACTTGACGCAGAACATCACCACATCGGCATCGCGCACGGCGCTGGCCTCGGTCGATGCCTGCATGGGCACCTGGATGTCCAGCGTCGCCGTCTCCAGCCGCAGGCCATGCTGCTGCACGGCCTGCACATGGGCGGGGCGGCCGATCAGCGTGACCTGGTGGCCGGCGCGCGCCAGCAGCGCGCCGAAATAGCAGCCCACGGCGCCTGCGCCCATGACGGCGATGCGCAGCGGTTCGGAAGGAGAGGGGAGGCGGGCGGAAGAAGCGTCCATGGTGCAGATCGGATGGGCCTTTGATGGCGCCCAGTCTAGCCAGGCTGCCGTCGAAGGCCCATGCCGTCTTCCCTGCCGGGTGCCATTGCGGACGTCAGGCAACCCTCATGCCGTCTGCAGGCACAGGTACTTGGTCTCCAGGTATTCCTCGATGCCGTGGCGCGAGCCCTCGCGGCCCAGGCCGGACTGCTTGACGCCGCCGAAGGGCGCGACCTCGTTGCAGATCAGGCCGGTGTTGATGCCCACCATGCCGTACTCCAGCGCGCGCGACACGCGCCAGATGCGGCGGTTGTCGTTGGTGAACAGGTAGGCGGCCAGGCCGTAGATGGTGTCGTTGGCGCGGCGCACCACCTCTTCCTCGTCATGGAAGCGGAACAGCGGCGCCAGCGGGCCGAAGGTCTCTTCCTCGCAGACTTGCATGCTGTCGTTCACATCGGCCAGCAGCGTGGGCTCGAAGAACAGCTGGCCCGGCACCGGGCGCCTGCCGCCCGCCAGCAGGCGCGCGCCCTTGGACAGCGCATCGGCCACATGGCTTTCCACCTTCTGCACGGCCGCCTCGTTGATCAGCGGGCCATGGGTCACGCCGGGCTCCAGCCCATTGCCGACCTTGAAGCCCGCCATGGCACGGGCCAGGCGGCGGGCCAGTTCGTCGTGGATGCCGTCCTGCACATAGATGCGGTTGGCGCACACGCAGGTCTGGCCGGCGTTGCGGAACTTGGAGGCCACGATGCCGGCCACGGCCTGGTCGATGTCGGCATCGTCAAACACGATCAACGGTGCATTGCCGCCCAGCTCCAGCGACAGCTTCTTGACCGTGTCGCTGCACTGGCGCATCAGCAGCCGCCCGGTGGCCGTGGAGCCCGTGAAGCTGAGCTTGCGCACCACGGGGCTTTGCGTCAGCGCCTGGCCGATGTCCTGCGGATGGCCGGTCAGCACCTGGAAGACGCCGGCGGGAATGCCGGCCTCCTCGGCCAGCACGGCCAGGGCCAGGGCCGTGAAGGGCGTGCTTTCGGCCGGCTTGACCAGCATGGTGCAGCCGGCGGCCAGCGCCGGGCCGGCCTTGCGCGTGATCATGGCGGCCGGGAAATTCCAGGGCGTGATGGCGGCGCACACGCCAATGGGCTCGCGCAGCGTGAGCAGCTGCTGGCCTGCGTTGGGCGACTGCAGCAGCTCGCCGTCCACGCGCTTGCCTTCCTCGGCAAACCATTCGATGAAGGAGGCCGCATAGGCGATCTCGCCGCGCGCCTCGGCCAGGGGCTTGCCCTGCTCCAGCGTCATCAGCCGCGCCAGATCGTCCTGGTGCGCCAGCATCAGGTCGAACCAGCGGCGCAGGATGCCGGCGCGCTGCTTGCCCGTCAGCGCGGCCCAGGCGGGCAGGGCGCGCTGCGCGGCGGCAATGGCGGCCTCGGCCTCGCCGGCCTGCAGGGCGGGTACCTGGCCCAGGCGTTCGCGGGTGGCGGGATTGAAGACATCGATGGCGGGGCCGGAGCCCACGGGGTGCCAGCCCTGGGCAAGCAGGCAGGCCTGGCGGAACAGATCGGGGCGTTGCAGTGAAAGACTCATGGTGCAGCAGGGTGTGGCTGGGATGGGGATTCAGGCGGCGACTGGCTGGGACGCGCTCTGTGTGATGGCGCTGTCGATGATGTCCAGGGCCCTGGCGAACAGCGGCTGTGGAATCGTCAGCGGATAGAGAAAGCGGATGGCGTTGCCGTACAGGCCGCAGGTCAGCAGCAGCAGGCCTTGCTGCTGCGCACGCTGGACGATGGCGGCCACGCGCTGCGCGTCGGGCTCGCCGCTGCCGGGAATGTGGAATTCCACGGCCAGCATCGAGCCCAGGCCGCGCACTTCGGCGATGCCGGCATCCTGCGCCTGCAGGGCTTGCAGGCGCGCGCGCAGCTGGTTGCCCAGTGCGTGGGCGCGCTCGCACAGCCGTTCTTCATCGATCACGTCGAGCACGGCATGGGCCGCGGCCACGGCCAGCGGGTTGGCGGCATAGGTGCCGCCCAGGCCGCCGGGGTGGGGTGCGTCCATGACGGCCGCGCGGCCGACCACGCCCGAGATCGGCAGGCCGCCGCCCAGGCTCTTGGCCATGGTGATCAGGTCGGGCCGCACGCTGTAGTGCTCCATGGCAAACAGCTTGCCCGTGCGTGCAAAGCCGGTCTGCACCTCGTCGGCGATCAGCAGCATGCCGTGCTGGTTGCACAGCTGGCGCAGGCCCGTGAACAGCGCGGCAGGCACGGGGTTGAAGCCGCCTTCGCCCTGTACGGGCTCCACGATGATGGCTGCCACGCGCTGCGGGTCCACCGAGGTCTTGAGCAGCATGGCAATGGCGTCCAGCGACTGCTGCACGCTGATGCCCTGCACATCGCTGGGGAAGGGCGCGTGGAAGACTTCGCCCGGCATGGGGCCGAAGCCCTGCTTGTAGGGCGCCACCTTGCCCGTCAGCGCCATGCCCAGCTGGGTGCGGCCGTGGAAGGCGCCCTGGAAGGCGATCACGGCCGAGCGGCCCGTGGCATGGCGGGCGATCTTGACGGCGTTTTCCACCGCCTCGGCGCCCGTGGTGAAGAAGGCGGTCTTGGCCGGGCCGTCGATGGGCGCCAGTGCATTGATGCGCTCGGCCAGCGCAATCGCGCTTTCATAGGGAACGATCTGGAAGGCCGTGTGCGTGAAGCACTCCAGCTGGCGCTGCACGGCCTGCACCACGCGCGGATGGCGGTGGCCCGTGTTGAGCACGGCAATGCCGGCCGCGAAGTCGATGTACTGGCGGCCCTCGGCATCGGTCAGCAAGGCGTTGTCGGCCTGCACGGCGTGGAAGCCGCACATCACGCCCACGCCGCGCGGCATGGCGGCGGTGCGCCGGCTCTGGAGTTGCTGGTTGACGGACGAGGCTCTGGTGGTGTCGTTGGTGGCGGCGCTGGACATGGGAAGGTCTCCGTTGAGGTGGCTGCAATGCTTACGGTTATAGTGGCGATTGGTTCCATGAATGGAGCCATCTTTTGAAAAGATGATGGTGCCAATCGAGTTCGCCACCATCGCTTCCACAAGGCAGGCAACGCAGGCAACGCAGGCAAGGCAGACATGGCAAAACCTTCCGTGTGCGCGGACCTCATCCTCCAGATGGACTGGCGCGGGCTGGGCGGGGACCGCGTCCGCCTGAACCGGGCCCTGTACCTGGCGCTGCGCCAGGCCGTGGACAGCGGGGCCCTGTTGCCGGGCAGCCGCCTGCCGGCCTCGCGCGACCTGGCCCGCGAGCTGGATGTGTCGCGCAACACCGTCAACCATGCCTATGAGCAGCTGCAGGTGGAGGGCTATGTGCGCAGCCAGGTCGGGCGCGGCACGCAGGTGGTCGACACCCTGCCTGCGGCCATGCTGCTGAGCGGCGGACGTGCACCCGCCCGCCGCGCTGCCGCCGCAGCGCCTGCGCCTGGCGGCGGCCTGTCCGTGCAGGCACAGGCCTTGCTGAAAACCGCCCAGGCTTCGGAGCAGCAATGGGGCGCCTTCATGCCTGGCGTGCCCGACGTGACGCAGTTCCCGCGCGCCGCCTACGCGCGCATCCACAACCGCCTGCTGCGACACGCCGGGCCGCAGCTGCTCACCTATGGCACGCGCGGCGGCGTGGAGGCGCTCAAGCAGGCGCTGGCCGAGCACCTGCGCGTGGCGCGCTCGGTGAACTGCGCAGCCGATCAGGTGCTGATCACAGAAGGCGTGCACCAGGCCATCGACCTGGTGGTGCGCAGCCTTGCCGACCCTGGCGACTGCGTCTGGATGGAGGAGCCGGGCTACTGGGGCATCGCCAACGTGTTGCGCATGCAGCACGGGCTGAGCCTGCACAGCGTGCCAGTGGACGAGGAGGGCATGCATCTGCCGGACGGCCTGCCCGTGCCGCGGCTGATCTTCGTCACTCCCTCGCACCAGTACCCGCTGGGCGCCGTCATGAGCATGGCGCGGCGCCGCGCGCTGATCGCCTACGCGCGCCGGGTGGGTGCCTGGATCGTCGAGGACGACTACGACAGCGAATTCCGGTTCTCCGGCAGCCCCGTGCCCAGCATGCAGGGCATGGAGGAGGACGCGCCCGTCATCTACATAGGCACCTTCAGCAAGACCCTCTACCCGGGACTGCGCATGGGCTACATGGTGCTGCCCCCGACCCTGGCCGAGCCGCTGCGCCGCATCCATTCAGAGCTGTACCGAGAGGGTCACCAGCTGCCGCAGCAGGTCATCGCCGAACTGATCGTGGAAGGCCACTACGCCGCCCACATCCGCAAGATGCGCCTGCTCTACGGCAAGCGCCGCCGCATGCTGATGGCCTTGATCGAGCGCTATCTGGGCGCCGACCACCTGCCCTGGGTGGATAGCGGCGCGGGGCTGCATTTCGTGATGCAGCTGCCCGGGCAGGACGATGATGTCGTGCTCGCCGAGGACCTCCGGCAGGCCGGCATCTTCGTCAAGCCGCTGTCGCGCTACTACGCGGGTCCGCACCGGCGGCGTGGCCTGCTGCTGGGGTATGCCTGCGTTTCCGAGGAAGAGATAGGCGCAGCCTTCTTCCGCATGCTGGCAGTGCTCGGAGCCCGGCATGGCCGGCGCTGAGGCCCGGGCCGGACCATCCGGCCGGGCACCGCCCTTTCTGTCCCCATTCCCGCCGCCTTGGCTCCCGACGCCAACCCTTTTTTGTCTGCCTAAGGACGCACCATGATCTCCATCCGCCCCGTTGAACCCCATGAATGGCCGCAGTACCGGGATATCCGCCTGCGTGCCCTGCGCGATGCACCCGACGCCTTCGGCAGCACCTGGGAGTCGGAGGCCGCAAGGGTTGACGCGGACTGGGCTGCGCGGCTGCAGGCCGCCGTTGCCGGCGGCAGGGACAGGGTGCTCTTCGCCGTCAACGGCGGCCAGGCCTGCGGCCTGCTCTGGTGCAAGCTGTGTGCCCCCGAGCCCGGCGTGGCCGATCTCTTCCAGATGTGGGTCGATCCCGCCGTGCGTGGCCGGGGTGCGGGCCAGGCCCTGCTGGCCCAGGCCGTCGCCTGGGCCTGGCACAAGGGCATGCAGCGTGTGCGGCTGGGTGTGACCGATGCCGACTCCCCCGCCATGCGCCTGTACCTGGCGAACGGCTTCCGGCCTGTGGGCGGGCTGCAGCCGCTGCGCGAGGGCTGCGAACTGCGCGTGCAGACGATGGCCCTGGACCGGGCCGGCGGCTGAGCCGCTGCACAGCGCAGGAAGTTCCGGCAGTCAGTCCCTGCGGCCTCTGTCGCCCCCTGGTGGCCCCCGTGTAGCCCCCCGTAGCCCCGGCGTCCACAGGGCCGTCCTGCATCAGCCCGGCAGCACGGCCGGTGAAGGCACCTGCCGGGTCTTGGCCAGTTGCGCGTTGCTGTAGCGAAGATCAGCGGTGACCTCCGCTCCCAGCCAGGCGGGCGAGGGCGGCTGGATATCCTCGCTGGCCAGTTCGATCTCGGCCGTGACCAGCCCGGCCAGCGGGCCTTCGAATACATCGACCTCGAAGTCGAAGCCGTCCACCGTCACGATGTAGCGCACCTTTTCGAGTGCGCCATGCGCGCAGTGCTGGGCCAGCAGCGTCTCGGCGTCGGCCAGCGGAATCCGGTATTCGAATTCGGCGCGGCTCATGCCGCGTGCCGGCCCCTTGAGCGTGAGAAATCCGGCGTCCCCGGCGATGCGCACCCGCACCCACATGCCGTTGTCGGCGATGTATCCCTGCGCCATGCGCACGCCGGTCAGGCCGGTCACGACGCCGGGGTCGGCCACAAGGTACTTGCGTTCGATTTCGATAGCCATGCTGATGCCCTTGCAGACAAAGGCGGCAGTCTATCGCGCCACCGTCGCCCTGCCCGGCAGATGGCTCGCCACAAACAAAAAGCCCCGCAGGGGAGTGCGGGGCTTTTCAGGGGGTGGTTGCCGGCCCGGGGGCCGGCATCCACAGCGCCTTACAGCGAGTCGATGAAGCTGCGCAGCTTGTCCGAGCGGCTCGGATGCTTGAGCTTGCGCAGGGCCTTGGCCTCGATCTGGCGGATGCGTTCGCGCGTGACGTCGAACTGCTTGCCCACTTCTTCCAGCGTGTGGTCGGTGGACATTTCGATGCCGAAGCGCATGCGCAGCACCTTGGCTTCGCGCGGGGTCAGGCCGTCGAGGATGTCCTTGACCACGTCGCGCAGGCCGGCCTGCATGGCGGCGTCCACGGGAGCGGTGTTGTTGGTGTCCTCGATGAAGTCGCCCAGGTGCGAATCGTCGTCGTCGCCGATCGGCGTTTCCATGGAGATCGGCTCCTTGGCGATCTTCATGATCTTGCGGATCTTGTCTTCCGGGATCTCCATCTTGGCCGCCAGGATGGACGCATCGGGCTCGAAGCCGAACTCCTGCAGATGCTGGCGCGAGATGCGGTTCATCTTGTTGATGGTCTCGATCATGTGCACCGGGATGCGGATGGTGCGCGCCTGGTCGGCGATCGAGCGCGTGATGGCCTGGCGGATCCACCACGTGGCATAGGTCGAGAACTTGTAGCCGCGACGGTATTCGAACTTGTCCACGGCCTTCATCAGGCCGATGTTGCCTTCCTGGATCAGGTCCAGGAACTGCAGGCCGCGGTTCGTGTACTTCTTGGCGATGGAGATCACCAGGCGCAGGTTGGCCTCGATCATCTCCTTCTTGGCGTCACGGCTGGCGCGCTCGCCGTCGTTCATGCGCTTGTTGATGCGCTTGAGCTCGTCCAGCGGCACGACCACGCGCGATTGCAGGTCGATCAGGTTCTGCTGCAGTTCCTGCACGGGCGGGACATTGCGCTCCAGCACGCTGCTCCAGGGCTTGCCCGCCGCGACCTGCTCCACCACCCACTGCAGGTTCAGCAGGTTGGGCGGGAACTGGGCGATGAAGGTTTCCTGCGGCATGCCGCACTTGTCCACGATGATCTTGCGCAGCTCGCGTTCCTTCTTGCGCACGTCATCGACCTGGGCACGCACGAGGTCGCACAGCTTCTCGATGGTCTTGGCCGTGAAGCGGATGGTCATCAGCTCTTCGGTCAGGGCCTTCTGCACCTTGATGTACGTGGGCGTGCCGTAGCCTTCCTTGTCGTACACCTTGTGCATCTTGTCGAAGTTCTCGCGCATGGCGTCGAAGCGGCGCAGCGCCTCGTTCTTGAGTTCTTCGAGCTTCTTGGTCAGTGCCTTGGAGCCGCCCTTGCCGTCGTCGTCGTCCTCTTCGTCGTATTCGTCGAAGTCTTCTTCGGCCACGTAGTCGTCGTTCTCATTGGCGTTGACGAAACCGTCGACGATGGTGGAGATGACGACCTTGCCTTCGCGGATTTCCTCGGACATGGCCAGGATTTCTGCGATGGTGGCGGGCGAGGCCGAGATGGCCTCCATCATGTCCATCAGGCCGCCTTCGATGCGCTTGGCGATTTCGATCTCGCCTTCGCGCGTCAGCAGCTCCACCGTGCCCATTTCGCGCATGTACATGCGCACGGGGTCGGTGGTGCGGCCGAATTCGGAGTCCACCGTGGACAGGGCGGCTTCGGCCTCTTCCTCGGCTTCCTCTTCGGTGGTGGCGGACTGGCCCGTGTTGTTCAGCAGCAGGGTTTCCGCGTCGGGGGTCTGCTCGTAGACGGCCACGCCCATGTCGTTGAGCATGGAGATCACGACTTCCAGCGTCTCGGCATCGACCAGCTTGTCGGGCAGGTGGTCGTTGATTTCGCTGTGCGTCAGGTAGCCGCGCGTCTTGCCCAGCTTGATCAGCGCCTTCAGGCGCTGGCGGCGGGTGGACATTTCCTCTTCGGTCAGGACGGTTTCGTCCAGGCCGAATTCCTTCATCAAGGCCCGTTCCTTGGCCTTGCTGATCTTCATGCGCAGGGGCTTGACCTTTTCAGCCGGGGCCGAGGAGGCCTCGACCTCGACTTCCACTTCGGTCTCGACTTCGCCTTCCACTTCGCCATCGATGTCGCCATCGATGTCCGACAGGTCGGCGTCGTCCATGTCGTCGCCCGCTTCCTTGGCCTTGGGCTTGCGGCCGCGCTTGGCGGGAGTCTTGGCTGCAGCGGTGGAGGTGGCGGCCTTGGCCGGCGCCTTCTTGGCGGCAGCAGGCTTCTTTTCTGTCTGGGCGGGGGCGTCGTCGCCTTCGGCTGCCTTCTTGCGGCCACGCTTGGGCGTCGCGGCGGCGAGCAGTTCGTCGGCCATGGCTTTGAGTTCGGCTTGGGACTTGGTTACCACGTCGGTATCTTTCTTTGCTTTGGCCGCAGATGCGGCGCTCTTCGGTCCTGCAGCGGCTTTGCCGGCACCGGCCTTGACGGCCGGGGCTGAAGAGGTTGTCGAAGTCTTGGGCTTCGCTGGAGCTTCGGGGGCCTGCTTGGACTTCACGGACTTTGAAACGGGCATGAGCACCTCACGGTCGGGAGCGAACACACACAAAGGGAAACTCAAACAAGCGCCGCCTAAGCGCGCGCGGACGGACTAGGCCCGCCAGGGAAGCGTACATATTCCAGGCAAGATGTCTGGGCGATCATTTGGTGTGCAGTCCTTGCGGGAAATTGGGCCGTGCAGTTGCTGCAATCACGTGAGTTCGTCACGGGGCCCGGTCCGGAGGTGCTGCTGTCGCTCTTGCCGATAGCCCCCAATTATATCTGCTTACCTCGATTTCAAGAGGAAGTGCGCATCTGGTTTTCCAGGGCCTGCTGTCGGGCAAAGAGATCGCGATAGCGCTGGGCGGCGCTGGGGTCCCGTGCCATGTCGCGCAAGGCTTCGTCGATCTGGGCCTTGATGTGGACGATGACCATGCGATTGAGGACATCACGCAACTCACGGCGCAGCTCGGGCAGTTCGCCCTCGGGATGCGCGTGGGGGCCGCTCATGAGCCTGTCTGCCAGCGTTTCGTGAGGCAGGCCGCGCAGTTGTTCGCGCAGCACGGCAAAGGGCCGGGCACCGGATTCCTGGAACTGTGCCTCCATCCAGCGGAACATGGCGCCATGTTCGCCTGAGCAGTGCGCCAGTGCCTCGAAGTCCTCGTGGGTGAGTTCTTCCATGAATTCCATGTGCGCCATGAGCAGGCGTGCCGCCTGGTCGGTGCGTGTGGCTGGCGCGCCACGCGGGCCCATGGGGGGCGGGTTGAAGTCGGCCCGGCCATTCTTGTCCCAGGGTTTGCGCGGCCAGGGCTTTTTGCCGCCGCGCCCGGGCTCGCCGCTGCGCCAGCCGCCCGCGCCGCTTCCATGGCCGCCACGCTCGTGCCAGCCCGAAGGCGCGCCGTATTCGACAGGCTGGCCCCAGTCGGGCGCGGCCGGTGCATGGCCGGCCTGCTGGCCCGGATGGGAAGCACCGCCGGCCATGGAGCCCCGCGCCGGGCCGCTGCGGGCGGCTTCCTGCGACCACAGGTCGGAGAGGTCGCGCGCATCGAGCTGCACGAGTTCGGCGATCTCGCCCAGCAGCTGGCGCTTGAGCGCGCCGTCAGGCAGGGCCGTCCACAGGGGGCGGGCATTGCTGGCCATGTGGGCACGGCCTTCGGCCTGGCCCAGGTCGCAGCCTTCGCTGGCCGCCTCGATGAGAAAGCGGCTCAGCGGCAGCGCGTCGCCCACGTAGCGGGCAAAGGCTTCGCTGCCGTATTCGCGGATGAAGCTGTCCGGGTCGTGTTCGGCGGGCAGGAAGAGGAATTTGACGCTGCGCGTGTCGCTGGCATAGGGCAGGGCCGCATCGAGCGCCTTGCGCGCGGCGCGCCGGCCCGCCCCGTCGCCGTCGAAGCTGAAAACGACGGCGTCAGTAAATCGAAACAGTTTGTGAATGTGATCGGGCGTGCAGGCCGTGCCCAGCGTGGCGACGGCGTTGGCAAAGCCCAGCTGGGCCAGGGCCACCACGTCCATATAGCCTTCGGTGACCAGCGCATAGCCCATGTCGCGCAGGGCGGTGCGGGCCTCGAACAGGCCGTAGAGTTCGCGCCCCTTGTGAAACACCGGGGTTTCGGGCGAATTCAGGTATTTGGGCTTCTCGTCGCCGAAGACGCGGCCGCCGAAGCCTATGCACTCGCCCTTGACGTTGCGGATGGGAAACATCAGCCGGTCGCGGAAGCGGTCGTAGCGCTTGCCGTCGTCCTCGCCGACGATGACCAGGCCCGATTCTTCGAGCTGCGGATCGTCGTAATGCGCAAACACGCTGGCCAGGTTGCGCCAGCCGGCGGGCGCATAGCCCAGGCCGAAGCGCCTGGCGGTTTCGCCCGAGACACCGCGGCGCTTGAGGTATTCGATGGCCTGGGGGGAGGCTTTCAGGTGCTTGCGGAAAGATTCACCGGCCTTTTTCAGCACGTCGGTGAGGGTGGCCTGTTTCTGCTTCTGGGCGGCCTGGCGCTCGCGCTCGGCCGGGCTGATGTCGTCCTGCGGCACCTGCAGGCCGACCTGGCCGGCAAGATCCTGCACGGCCTCAACGAAGCCCATGCCGGCATGGTCCATCAGAAAACCGATGGCGTTGCCGTTCTTGCCGCAGCCGAAGCAGTGATAGAACTGCTTGCTGGGGCTGACGGTGAAGGAAGGCGACTTCTCGCTGTGGAAAGGGCACAGGCCCATGAAGTTGGCGCCGCCCTTCCTGAGCTGTACGTAACGGCCCACGATGTCGACCACGTCGACGCGCGCGAGCAACTCCTGGATGAACGATTGGGGAATGGACACCCGCGTATTGTGCCTTCGCGGGGCCATCCGGCCGTGCCCCGGGGGCACTGGCCGGCAGCGCCCGGCCCTCAGCCCAGGCGCTGGAAGGTCAGCGTGAAGGCCACGCCATCGCGCGTGTTGTGGGCCCTGATCGTGCCGCCCATCTTGGCCATGTAGGTCCTGGCCACGAACAGGCCCTGTCCCCGGTGCTCGGCGCCGCTGGCGGCAGAAGGCTCCTGGGACGCGGACACCCCCAGCTCGAAGATGCGCTCCAGCAGGTCCTCCGCAATGGTGGCGCCCTGGTTGTGCAGCGTGGCGCTGGCGGTGGACTCGGAGGCCGACAGCGACAGCGTGATGGCCGTGCCGGCCGGCCGGTAGCTGTCGGCATTGCGCAGGATGTGGGTGACCACGTCCTCCAGGGCAAATTCGTCGGCGCGCACGATCACGGCGCCGGCGGCTCCCGCGCTCCCGCTCTTGTTCCCGCCTTCGTAGACCACATCGGCAATGCCCGCATAGTGCGCGTTGGCCGCCACGTGGCTGAGGAAGGCGTCCAGGTCCAGCCGGCCCTCCGGCACGGTGGCGGCCTGCAGCGCCTCGGCCGGCGATGCCGTGCCGTAGAGCACATGCACGGCCTGCTGCATGCGCTGCACATAGCGGTGGCCGGGGTCGTCGGGGCCGTACAGCACCATCAGCGATTGCAGGGGCGACATGATCTCGTGGCCCACGGCATGCCACATGTCGCGTTCCTGCTGGGCGCGCAGCTGCTCGCGCTGCAGGTCGTCCTTCACGCGCTGCAGCAGGTCGGCCAGGCCGCCGGCCAGAATGCCCAGCTCGTCGGAACCACGCAGGTCCGACACTTCGAGATCGCCCAGGCGTGGCCCGACATGGCCGTCCTGCACGTTGTAGGAGACGGCGGCGGCGCGCCGGGTGAGGGCGGTCACGCGGCGGATCAGCCCCAGCTCGACGATCAGCCAGGCCAGCGCAATGGCGGCCAGCATGGCGCCCAGGTACCAGGACAGGCGCGTGGCCACGGCGGCCAGGCCCTGCTCCACATCGCGCGGGTGGCCGGTGAAGCTGACGGTGTAGTTGCCCGTGGGCGTGTCCAGAATGTCCTGGCCCGTGGGCACGGCCGGGGTCATGGTGGCGGCGGAGACGCCGGCTGCATCCAGCGGCAGCCAGCTGATCAGGCGCAGCAGCCAGGGCGCCGACGGCGCGGCCTGCACATCCACGCCCTTGAGGGTGATGGCGCTGGCCTCGTCGGCACCCACCTTGCGGATCTGCACGCGCTCGCCGGGCAGCAGGCTGCGCGAGATGTCGTTGAGCGAGGCGGCCAGCTGCGCCCCCGGCGCATTGCTGTCGAACAGGGGCGCGGCCGCCTCGCCCGGGGCCAGCATTTCCACGCGCACACGCATGCTGCCCAGGTCTTCGGGCGGCCAGACGGGGCGCACGTCCCTGCGGAACAGGGCCTCGCGGAACAACTCGACCGGCAGGCGGATGGAGTAGTGCGTGCGGCGCAGGCAATCGGCTGCAGGGGGTGTCTTGTCATTGCCCGCATGGCCCTGCACGCCAGGCGGCAGGTCGCGGCAATGGCCGTTCTGCCAGAGCCAGCCACGGAAATCGCGCACGGGCCGCGCGCGGGCGTCAAGCTGGGGCGTGCCGTTGTCCACAAAGCCGGTGAGCCGGCCGTGCTCGCCGTTGCCGGCCCTGCTGCCCTGCTGCGGCATGGCCTCATAGGGGGCGATCCAGCGGTAGGTGCTGCCGCGCATGTCCAGCGTGATGCGGGCGCGGTGCGCCTGGGCGGGCTCGCGCGAGCCGCGTTCGCGCGGTGTCAGCTCGCCTGCGAAGAAGCTGCCCACCAGATAGATGAAGCCGCCTGCGTAGGGGTTGTTGCCGATCGCTGCGCACAGCGAGGCGCCATCGGGATACTGCACCGAGCAGCCGGCCATCTCCACGGCCTGCTGGGACTTTTGCGGATCGTCGAAGTCGATGGCCGCGTAGGGCAGCAGCAGCGGCGCCAGCGGTGTCACGCCCTGGCCCAGGTGGCCGGCATTGAGCAGGGCCAGCCGGCCCGAAGGATGGCGCAGCCGCGCCATGACCTCGGCCTGGCTGCGCACAAAGCCGTGCTGGTAGGCCTGCCAGGCGCGTTCCTTCTCATCCTTGAGCACCACCACGCTCAAGGACACCGTGGCCACGGCCAGCAGCACGAACACGCCGCGCAGCAGAATGCGCTGGCGGAAGGCGGCCAGGCCCAGGCGCGGAACTTCCAGCCGGGGCAGCTCCAGTTTGGGGTTGAGCAGGCGCTTCATGCGCGGGCGGCGGCGCCGGCCTGGCCCACCCAGCGAAAGCCGCGCATGGGCACGTTCTCTATGCCTTCGAAGCCCGGGTCCACCTCGCGCAGGGCCTCGCGGATGGTGCTGACGTGCTTGCGCACGTTGTCGCGGTTGCGGCCGCTTTTGACCACCTCGAACAGCTCGTCGTAGGACACCACTTCGCCGCTGCGCTGGTGCAGCGTGGCCAGGATGCGCTGGGCCGTCAGCGGCAGGTTGATGCGCTCGCCGCGCCAGGTGGGCGTACGCTGCCACAGCGGGTCCAGCACCAGGGCATCGCCTGCGGGCGCTGCGGCGGCCTGCGCGGCCACGGGCGCCGCGCGCTGCGTGGTGCGCAGGATGTCGAGGAAAGTCTCGATGAAGTCCGCCTCCTCGAAGGTGGTCTTTTGCAGGTAGTCCCAGGCGTCCAGCGCTTTCATGATGCTGCGGTAGATGGCGGCCGGCATGGCCGACACCACCAGCACCGGCGTGCCCTGGCCCAGCTTGTTGATGGCGTTGATCAGCGCCACGCCGGCATGGCGCTCGCGGCCCAGCTCGATGTCCAGCACCACGGCGTCGTAGTGCTCGCGCGCCAGGGCGGCCTCGGCCTCGTCGCGCGTGAACCACTGGTCGATCACGATGCCGCTGCGCGCACTGCGTATCCATCCCGCCAACTGGTTGCTGGTGGGCAGGTCGTCTTCGATCACGGCGATACGGGTCATGGGGCTGTGCAGGGGTGGGGTCGGGGGAGGCCGCCGTGGCGGTGTTCGCGGGATTATCTCGGCCCTGCGCCGGCCCGGGTGTGAGTTTTTCTTCCGGGGCCGGAGCGTTTGCGCCGCCGGTGTGAGCGCTTTGGTCCGTGCGCTGCGTTGTTGCTTCCGGGGTGGATCCGAACAATCGGTCCTCAATGAGCCACCCCTGTTTCCGGTGCCTCAGAAACAGCCAACAACAGCCAACAACAGCCAACAACAGCCATCACAGCCGAGAGAGAGAACACCATGAAAGCCACCTGGAACCGCATCATGCAGGCCCTGACGGGCCGCAAGTCCGCCCGCCTGGACGGAGCCGGCACCGCCGATTTCTCCGAGCCTGCAGCCGACGCCGGCACGCTGCCGGGCAACGCGCCCCGCCGCCAGCCCGTGGACTGGGCAGTCCTGCTGCCCACGGCACGTACCGTGCGCTGGCTGGCCATCGGTGCCGTGGTGGTGGCGGCCGGCCTGGTGGTGGTGCGCAACCCGCCCGTGCAGCACCTGGAGCAGGGCACGCTGGGCGTGCGCCTGAACCAGTTCACGGGCTCCGTCAGCCTGTGGCGCGATGGCAGCGTGTGGGTGGTGCCGGGCCTGCACACGGTGCGCGTGTTCTCCCTGCGCGACCAGAGCTACCGTCCGGAGGCCATGCGCCAGGCCAATGGCAGCGCACCCCTGCAGTCGGTCGAGGGCCTGTCCCTGGGTCTGGACCTGAACGTGCGCTATGCGCTTGATCCCGCATCGCCCGCCGTCAAGGCCGGCAACCTGCCTCTGGACATAGGCGGCGACATCGTGGAGCCCGCCGTGCAGGGCCTGGTCTACAAGGTGTTCGCACGCTACACCGTGCGCGAGATCTTCTCGACCAAGCGTGCCGAGATCGCCCAGATCATGGAAACCGAACTGCGCACGCGCCTGGCGGCCGACGGCGTGACGCTGCGCAGCATCCAGATCGGCAAGGTGGACCTGCCCGCCGAGTACCGCCGCGGCATGGACAGCCTGCTGGCCGAGGAGCTGGCCTCCGAGAAGATGCGCTACACGCTGGAACTCAAGGACAAGCGCGTCAAGGAAACCGAGCTGGACGCCAATGCCGACAAGGTGCGCCGCGAAGTGGCCGCCGAAGCCGCCGCACGCGAGCAGGTGATTGCGGCGCGTGCCCAGGAAGAGGCCATGAAGCATGTGCTGCCCTTCAAGCAGCGCCAGATCGAGCAGCGCCAGCTGGAAGCCGAGGCCGAGCGCGTGGCCCGCGTGAAAGCTGCCGAGGGCAGCGCCCAGGCCCGCCGCATCGAGGCCAACGGCGAAGCCGATGCACGCCAGAAGCTGGCCGAGGCCGAGGCCTTCCGCATGGACCGCCTGGGCAAGGTCAACGCCGAGCAGATGGCGCGCGAAGGCACCCTGGTCACGCGCTACCCGCTGCTGATCCAGAAGACGCTGGCCGACAAGCTCTCGGACAAGATCCAGGTCATCATCGCGCCCCCGCCGACCAATGGCGACTTCATCGGCGCGGCCCTGCTGGGCGGCAGCCGCAATGCACAGGCCGGCGCAGCCTCCGTGGCGGCCGAAGATGCCAACGCAGCCGTTCAGGAGCAATAAGCCATGCTGACCGTATCGACCTTGGCCGCCGCAGCGCTGGCCACCGGCATGGGCAGTGCCATCGTGGTGCAGGACCAGGCCAGCCTGCGCGCCGCGCCGCGCGATGGCGCCCAGCAGCAGGCCAGCCTGTGGCAGGGCGAGGTGCTGGAGATCAGGGGCGAACGCCTGGACTACCTCCAGGTCTGGGACCACAAGCGCGAGCGCGGCGGCTTCATCCGCGCCAGCGATGTGCGCCGTGTGGCCCTGACAGAGGCCGATGCCCCCGCGCTGCTGGCCGTGCTGCGCTTCGTGCAGGACACGCCCGGTGCCGAGGCGCTGGGCATCGGCCTGGCGGCCGCCTACCTGCAGGCCGCGCCCGCCAGGACCCTGGCTGGCGCCGAAGGCGCGCAGGCCTTCGACGCACTGGGCGGCTTTGCCGACCGGCTGGCGCGGCGCGCCTCCGCCGCTGCGCCCGGCAAGACCTCGGGCGCCACGCTGTCGGCCCACCTGGATGTGGCCAGCGGCTACGGCCTGCGCTTTGCGACCCATGAGGTCGAAGGCCGCATGCAGGTCTGCTACGAAGGGGAATTCTTCCGCCGCGTGCTGGCCATGCCGGCCGCCGACGCGCCGCAGCGCGCCCGCGCCGCCCTGGCGCTGACACGGCCCGAATGCGTGGACCCCGATCTGCCGGCCCATGAGCGCGCCCGCCTGTACGCCTGGCAGGCCGATGTGCTGGAGCGCGTGGATGTGACCGGCCTGCCGCCCTACCTGCGCGGCCGCGTGCAGATGCGCCGCGCCAGCGTGTGGGCGGCGCTGGCCTTTCAGCAGGCGCGCAAGAGCATGGCCGACCCTGCCGTGGCGGCATCGGCCGCCCGGGCGCTGGCCGAGTTCACGGGCGTCAGCAAGTCCGAGCTGCCCGATGAAGACCAGAGCGCCTACAACGACGCGGCCATGCGGGTGAGCGCCGTGCGCTGGGCGCTGTCGCCTGTTGCTGCTGCGGCTCCTGCTGCCGGAGCCCGCCCGACGCTGCTGACCGAGCCCGGTGCTGCCGGCGAAACCTGCGTGCTGCTGGTGGACGCCCAGCACGGCGCCAAGGCTCCTTTGCTGCGCCGCTGCACCTATGGCGTGGTGTGGGCTGCATCGGCCAGCACCAACCGCGAGGGCACGGCTGTGGCCCTGGCCGTGCAGCCGCTGGAAGGCTGGCGCGAACTGTGGGTGCTGCGCAAGACCGAAGGCGGCTGGCTGGCCGATGTGCTTCCCCCCGCCGCCACCGCGCCGGAGACCGGCGTGGCCGAATGGGCGGGCTGGGTGCCTGGCGGCCAGCTGATGCTGGTGGCGCGCGAGGCCCGTGGCCAGGGCCGCTACCGCAAGAGCTTCGAAGTGGTGCGGCTGGACGGCCTGGCCACCGAGCGCGTGACCGGCGATGTGTCCGCCCTGCCGCTGTTCCAGCGCTGGCAGGACCCGGCCTGGAAGCGCCAGTCCCTGAGCCTGCGCTGAAGCAAAAAAAAGCCTGCACCGGTGGGGTGCAGGCTCGTCTCCAACGATGCCTGGAGCGTTGCCAGGCGACTCCTCTAGGAACTCCTTGTTCGCCTTCCAGCGGTGCTGGCCGGCGAATCCAAGCGGCGATTCTACGAGTGAAGCCGAGGCCGTGCGGCCGAGTCATCTGATAAATGATGTCTTATAGAGGACTGTGGTTGTGCAGTCGCCTGGGGGACAGTCGGGGGCGCGTCTGCAGGCAGATCAAGTGATTGTTTTGCATGAGTATTTTCAATTTCCATGAAATTCTGAAAGTTGTGATGCCCTGCAAAGACCATGCATGCCGCTTTGGTTATCCGGGCCTGTGCGGTGGCGCGCCCGGTGGTCGCGCATCAAGCTTGTGTAAGCCTGTCTTGCTATATCTTCAGGTTTCGCCAGTCTGCAATGGCAGACCTGCATCACACCAAGAACCCCAGCGAACCGGAGACCACGATGACCCACATTTACGACCAGCATCTGGAGCGCAACAGCGCCAACCATGCGCCGCTCAGCCCCTTGGGCTTCATCGCCCGCACGGCCGAGGTCTATCCCGAGCGGCTGGCCGTGGTCCACGGCACGCTGCGCCGCAACTGGGGCGAGACCTATGCGCGCTGCCGCCAGCTGGCCAGCAGCCTGCACAAGGCGGGCGTGGGCAAGAACGACACCGTGGCCGTGATGCTGCCCAATACGCCGCCCATGGTGGAGGCGCATTTCGGCGTGCCCATGGCGGGGGCCGTGCTCAATGCGCTGAACACGCGGCTGGATGCGGAAACCATCGCCTTCATGCTGGACCATGGCGAGGCCAAGGTGCTGATCGTGGACCCGGAGTTCACGGGCGTGGTGGCCAAGGCGCTGAAGCTGCGCCAGCGCAGCGCGCCGCTGCTGGTGATCCAGGTCGAGGACACGCTGTACGGCCCGGCCGCCGAGCAGGTGGGCAGCCTGGACTACGACGATTTCGTGGCCGGCGGCGATGCCGGTTTCGACTGGCAGCTGCCCGCCGACGAGTGGGACGCCATTGCGCTGAACTACACCAGCGGCACCACGGGCAACCCCAAGGGCGTGGTCTACCACCACCGGGGTGCGGCCATCAATGCCATCAGCAATGTGCTGGAGTGGGATATGCCCAAGCACGCCGTTTACCTGTGGACCTTGCCCATGTTCCATTGCAACGGCTGGTGCTTTCCGTGGACGGTGGCGGCACGCGCCGGCGTCAACGTCTGCCTGCGCCGGGTGGAGGCGCAGGCCATCTTCGACGCCATCCGCAACCACGGCGTCACGCATTACTGCGGCGCGCCCATCGTGCACGGCCTGCTGGTCAATGCGCCGGCCGCCATGAAGGAGGGAGTGCCCGCCGGAGTCAAGGCCATGGTGGCAGGCGCCGCGCCACCGGCCTCGATGATCGAGGGCATGGAGCAGCTGGGCTTCGACATCACCCATGTCTATGGCCTGACCGAGGTCTATGGCCCGGCCACGGTCTGCGCCAAGCATGCAGCCTGGGATGCGCTGGACATCGGCGAACGCGCGCGCCTCAATTCCCGCCAGGGCGTGCGCTACCACCTGCAGCGCTCGGCCAGCGTGCTCGATCCCGAGACCATGGAACCCGTGCCCCATGACGGCCAGACCATGGGCGAGATCATGTTCCAGGGCAACATCGCCATGAAGGGCTACCTGAAGAACCCGCAGGCCACGGACGAGGCCTTCCGCGGCGGCTGGTTCCACACGGGCGACCTGGCCGTGCAGCATCCGGACGGCTATATACAGATCAAGGACCGCAGCAAGGACATCATCATCTCGGGCGGGGAGAACATCTCGTCCATCGAGGTCGAGGACGTGCTCTACCGCCACCCGGCCGTGCTGGCCGCCGCCGTGGTGGCCAAGCCCGATCCCAAGTGGGGGGAGACGCCCTGCGCCTTCATCGAGCTGAAGGCCGGCGCCCAGACCACGGCCGAAGACATCGTGGCCCACTGCAAGAAGCACCTGGCCGGCTACAAGGTGCCGCGCGCCGTGGTCTTTGGCGAGCTCCCCAAGACCAGCACGGGCAAGATCCAGAAGTTCGAGCTGCGCCGGCAGGCAGGATCGGTCCAGGCCATCACGGGCTGAGGGCCGGGCCGCAGCGCGGGCAGCGGCTCAGTGTCCGGCCGTCTTGGAAAACAGCTGGATGACCAGCACGCCCGCCACGATCAGGCCCATGCCCGCCAGCGCGGGCAGGTCCAGCGTCTGGCCCTGCCAGAGCCAGCCCACCAGCGAGATCAGCACGATGCCCGCGCCGGACCAGATCGCATAGGCCACGCCCGTGGGCACGGTGCGCAGCGTCAGCGACAGGAAGTAGAAGGCCAGCGCGTAGCCCAGGACCGTGACCACGCTGGGCCACAGCCGCGTGAAGCCTTCGGACTGCTTAAGGCAGGAGGTGGCCGCCACCTCGGCGACGATGGCCAGGCCCAGGTACAGGTAGTTGGACGCCATGCTCAGATGGCCGCGTAGCTGCCCGTGCCCTCGGGCCAGCGCGTGAGCACATCGAAGCCCGTGTCGGTCACCACCACCATGTGCTCCCACTGGGCGGACAGCGACTTGTCGTTGGTGATCACCGTCCAGCCGTCGGCCAGTTCGCGCGTGGCCGCCTTGCCGGCGTTGAGCATGGGCTCGATGGTGAAGATCATGCCGGCCTCCAGCACCATGCCCTGGCCAGGCTGGCCGTAATGCAGCACCTGAGGGTCGTCGTGGTAGACCTTGCCGATGCCGTGGCCGCAGTACTCGCGCACCACGCTGAAGCGCTCGCGCTGGGCCACGGTCTGGATGGCATGGCCGATGTCGCCCAGCGTGGCGCCGGGGCGCACGGCGCGGATGCCGGCCAGCAGGGCCTCGTAGGTGGTCTCCACCAGGCGGCGCGCCTGGTTGGACGGCTGGCCCACGTAGTACATGCGGCTGGTGTCGCCGATCCAGCCCTCGGGCGTGGTCACGGCCACATCGACGTTGAGGATGTCGCCCTCGCGCAGGACCTGCCGGGCGTCGGGGATGCCGTGGCAGACCACGTGGTTGGGCGAGGTGCAGACCGTCTTCGGAAAGCCGTGGTAGCCCACGTTGGTGGGCACGCAGCGCAGTTCATCGACGATGAAGTCATGGCAGAGCTTGTCCAGGTGCTCGGTGCTGACGCCCGGCTGCACGTGGGGCACCAGCATCTGCAGGACACGGGCGGCCAGGCCACCGGCCTTGCGTGATTGCCCGATATCGAGGGCATCGTGCAGCGGAACGCTGCGCAGCTTGGCGCCCCTCATTGCAGGCCTTCCGACAGGCGCACGGGGCGCGGGCGGCGTGCTGCCGTATCGGCGGGAGCCGGTGCCGCTTCGGGCTCGCCCAGCTTCAGCGTGGCCGCGGCCTCTTGCAGCAGCAGGGCGCAGATGCCTGCGTAGTCGAGATGGGGATGGTGTTCGGCCAACTGGCCGACACGCAGCCAATGCTCGGCCTGGGCGTTGATGGATCGACCCAGGGCCGCGCTGGACAGGCGGATCTGGTCGTGCAATTGGTCGGATATTTTGACGATTCCCATGGGGTGGCGATCATACGGGGAATATACGTTTCGTATATTGACAATCGCAAATCGCGGGCCCGGCGGCGGGACATTCGTGCAGGCCTGCAGAGGCAGGCCGCCATGTTGTCGTCGATGCTGCGTGACGTACGGGGTGGATGCTCTTGTGTTGATAGCGCAATGATTACGTCCGGCTGGCCATCCGGCAGGGATGATGTTTTTCCTGCAGCGCGGTCCTGTACAAGACTGGGCCTTGCGCGATCGGCGGTCTTCTATCAGATATCTGTTGCAGATCTGGGGCTTACCCCTAGCAAGTCGCCTGCTACCCAAACTGACAAGAATCAAGACTGTCTGGAAGCGAATGTCCTGCAAGCCGGCGCATGGTGCGGCCGGCCGGGCCTTCCGGCAGGGAGCAGCAATGGGCAAGGAACAAGAAGCGGGTTCGGCAACGGCATCGGGCGGGGCGCGCATCGTCGTCGTGGGCGGTGGCGTGGCGGGGCTGGAGATTGCCACGGCGCTGGGCAAGGGGCGCACGGACGCCATCGGCTCGGTGACCCTGGTGGACAGCGATTCGGCCCATGTCTGGAAGCCCATGCTGCACACCATTGCAGCCGGCACGCGCGACCTGGCCCAGCAGCAGACCACCTACCTGGCCCAGGCCAGCGATGCCAGCTTTGCCTACCAGCCCGGCGAAATGTGCGGCCTGGACCGCGAGGCCCGCGAGGTGCTGCTGGCCCCCATCGAGGCGCCCGATGGCCGCGAGATCGTGCCGGGCCGGCGCATTGCCTACGACAGGCTGGTGATCGCCGTGGGCAGCGGCGCCAATGATTTCGGCACGCCGGGCGTGGACGAGCACTGCTTCATGATCGACTCGCGCCGCAAGGCCGATGCCTTCAACAGCGAGATCCGCCTGCGCATGGTGCGCTGCATGACCAGCGGCGAGCAACTGCGCGTGGCCATCGTGGGCGGCGGCGCCACGGGCGTGGAGCTGGCGGCAGAGCTGGTGCAGCTGGCCGAGAGCGCCCGGGCCTATGGCGCGCTGGGCGAGGCCGCGCGCTTCGGCATCGTGCTGATCGAGGCCGGGCCACGCCTGCTGCCCGGTTTTCCTGAAGAGATTTCCGAAGCCACGCGCCTGCGCCTGCAGGCCCTGGGCGTTTCGGTGATCGTCAACGGCCGCGTGCAGTCGGCCAGCGAAGAGGGGTTCGTGCTGGCCAGCGGCGAGTTCGTCCCCGCAGGCCTGCGCGTCTGGGCAGCGGGCGTGAAGGCCCCGGCCTTCCTGGCGCAGCTGGGCATGGAGACCACGCAAGGCAACCAGCTCAAGGTCAACGGCCAGTTGCAGACCAGCGACCCCCATGTCTACGCCGTGGGGGATTGCGCCAGCTTCACCCTGCCCGGGGCCAGCGTGCCGCTGCCGCCCACCGCCCAGGTGGCGCACCAGCAGGCCCGCTATCTGGTGGAGACGCTGCCGCGCCTGCTGAAGGAGCCGGGTTTCCGTCCCGAAGGCTTTGCCTACCGCGACTTTGGTGCCCTGGTGTCATTGGCCCATTACGACGCCTATGGATCGCTGGGCAAATTCGGCCTGTTCAACGGCGGCGTGATCCGCGGGCGCATGGCCATGCTGAGCCACATCATGCTGTACCGCTCGCACCAGGCCCGCATCTACGGCTTTTGGCGCGGCGGGCTGCTGTGGCTGATTGATCTGATGAATTCGCGCCTGCGCCCGTCGATCCGGCTGGACTGAGCGGCCGGGCCCGGCATCAAAGCAGCCCCTCGATGGGCAGCCAGCCCAGCACGCGCAGCATCAGGCGCTTGAATGCACTGCTGCCGGGCTCGGTGGTGGTGGTGAGCGGCGCAGGCGGCGTGCCGCTTTCCGTGGTCCAGCTCAGGCGGCCCTGTGCATCGATCTGCACGTGGTAGGCGGCGGACGGCAGGCTCTGGTCGAGCATGTGGCTCATCTGCGAAGCCATCTCGGGGCTGTCGATCAGCAGGCCCATCTCGGTGTTGAGGTGGGCCGAGCGCGGGTCGAAGTTGAACGAGCCCACGAAGATGCGCTCGCCATCGACCGCAAAGGTTTTGGCATGCAGGCTGGAGCCCGAGCTGCCGGGGCGGCTGCCTGAGCCCACCCCCGCTTTCCCTGCCGATGCCGCTGCGGGCGAACGCGGGCCTGGGCTGGGTTCGTCGTCCTCCCTGCCGATCTGCCGGCGCAGCTCGTACAGCTGCACGCCTTCCTCGATCAGCGGGCGCCGGTAGCGGGCATAGCCGGCATGGACCACGGCCACGTCGGTCGCCTCCAGGCTGTTGGTGAGCACGCGCACGGCAATGCCCTGGCGGCGCAGGCCGGCCAGGGCGCGCACGCCGGCCTCGGTGGGCACGAAGTAGGGTGAGACCAGGTCCAGCTGGCGCTGCGGCTGGCCGATGGCCGGGGTCAGCTGGGTGATCAGCAGGCCCTCCTTGGGTACCTGGCCCAGCACCTTGGCCGGGTCGTCGCTGACCAGGGTGGCGCGGGCCCATTGCAGTGGCAGGCGGCCGGCCAGCAGCTCGCGCGTGAACGGGCTTTGCGCCACGGCGTGCACATAGGCCTGGGCTTCGGGGCGCTGCACTTCGGTGGCCAGGGCCTCGTAGGCGCGCGCCACCGCATAGTCGGGCAGCGGCGGCAGCAGGCTGGCAGCGGGATAGGCCGACGCGCTGGCCCAGTACTGGTCGAAAGCATGTGAAATGTCGGCCACCACCGGCCCCATGGCCACCACGTCCAGGTCGGCGAACAGCACACCGTCGGTGGCCGCGAAGTACTCGTCGCCTATGTTGCGTCCGCCCACGATGCTGGCCTGGCTGTCGGCCGTGAAGCTCTTGTTGTGCATGCGCCGCTGGGTGCGCGAGAAATCCGTGACATAGCCCAGCGCCTTGGGCGTGCGCTGGGCAAAGGGGTTGAACAGCCGCACCTCGATCTGCGGATGCTGGTCCAGGGCGCCGAGCTGGGTGTCCAGTCCTGCCGTGCCGCCGTCGTCCAGCAGCAGGCGAACGCGCACGCCCCGGTCGGCGGCGCGGCGCAGTTCGTCGAGCAGCAGGTGGCCCGTGGTGTCGCCGCGCCAGATGTAGTACTGCACATCCAGCGTGCGCTGTGCCACGCGGGCCAGCAGGGCGCGCGCGGCGTAGGCATTGCGTGCGTCGGACAGCGCGTGGATTGCGGTGAGCCCCGGATGCTGGTCCAGCAGCGGTGCCAGCGCCTGGCCCAGCAGCGTGGCCTGGGCAGCCTCGGGCGGCAGTGCCGTGGATTCGCTGCGGCCGGCCAGGGGCGGCAGGCTGCAGCCTGCCAGCAGCAGGGTCAGGACGAGCGCCTGGGTGGCGGCAAGGGCACGGCGCAGCAGGGGCATGGTGCGTTCGGTGTTCGTGGTGGTCAGTGCAGCCAGCGTATGAACAGCTGGATCACGGTGGCATTGACGATGTCGACGAAGAAGGCGCCCACCATAGGGACGATGAGAAAGGCCTTGTGCGATGGGCCGTACTGGTTGGTGATGGCCTGCATATTGGCCACGGCCGTGGGCGTGGCACCCATGCCGAAACCGCAGTGGCCGGCGGCCAGCACGGCCGCATCGTAGTTGCTGCCCATGATGCGGAAGGTCACCAGCGCGGCATACAGGCCCATGGCCAGCGTCTGGGCCGCCAGGATCACCATCAGCGGCGCCGCCAGCCCCGCCAGCTCCCACAGCTTGAGCGACAGCAGGGCCATGGCCAGGTAGATGGACAGCGAGGCATTGCCGAAGACGTCGATGGCCCGGTCGAATACCTGGAAGTGAAAGACATAGTCCAGCGTGTTGCGGATCAGGACGCCACCGGCCAGCGCCCAGACGAAGGTGGGCAGGGAGAACAGGGTGCCGGCGGTGAACTGCGTCATGAACTCGGCGAAGCCCAGGCAGCCCGCGAACAGGGCCAGTGTTTCTATGGCCGCGCTGGTGGTGATCAGGCGCGTCTGCTCGGGGTTCTCGAAGCCGCCGTGGCTTGCGCTTTCGCCCAGCGGGGGCTGTTTTTCGGGGGCGGCTGCGGGGTCATGCACGGCAAGCCTGCGGCGCGTGATCAGGGCCTTGGCCAGCGGGCCGCCGATCAGGCCGCCGATCACCAGTCCGAAGGTGGCACAGGCAATGCCCAGGGTGACCGCGCCCTGGATGCCGTATTCGCGCTCGAAAACCTGGCCCCAGGCACCTGCCGTGCCATGGCCGCCCGTCAGGGTGACGGAGCCTGCGATCAGCCCGAACAGCGGATCGAGCCCGAGCATCTTGGCCAGGCTCACGCCGACCAGATCCTGCAGGCTGATGAAGACGGCGACCACGGCCAGGAACAGCAGCAGCGAACGGCCGCCTTCGCGCAGCTTGGCGAAATTGGCGCTCAGCCCGATGGACGAGAAAAACACCAGCATGAAGGCCATCTGCAGCTCGCTGCTGAAGCTGAAGGTGCAGCCCAGGGTCTGGTTGAGCACGAACAGGGCGACGGCCACGACCAGGCCGCCGGCCACGGGCTCGGGGATGTTGAATTCGCGCAGCAGGCGCAGATGCCGTACCAGCCATTTGCCCAGCAAAAGGACGAGGGCGGCGAAGATCAGGGTGTAGTAGGCGCTGAAAGTCAGGTGCATGGCTTCCGTTTTCCGGTGGGCGGGGCAAGGCAGCGCACCATACGATAGGCGGCATGCCGGGGGGCGATGTCAGGATAGCCACTGATTGCCAGGCCTGCTGAAAGTGCCCTTTGGTCGTGCCCTACGTCAGTGCCCTGTCAGCTGGCTACGGGGCCGGGCCGCCTGTCCTCGACGGTGAAGCGGGCCAGCGTGTAGATGCGGCTGTCGGCTCGCATCGGGTTGGCCACGGCGCGCAGCTCGCTGGTCCAGCGCTCGGGCGTGATGTCGGCCAGCCCGTAGCCGCGTTCCTCGCAGCGTGCGTACAGCACCTGCGGGTTGTGGTCGACGATGGCATCGACCTTGGCCTGGGTGGTGCCGCTGCGCGAGGTGATGGACGTGCTGCAGAACTCGCTGGCCACGACGGGATTGCGCCGCTCGGGCGCGGCCTCGGGGTCTGCGTGCACGGCACAGACATAGTTCTGGTGCAGGTCGCCGCCCAGCAGCACGCTGTTGCGCGGCGTGGGCTGGGCGCCCGGCGTGAGGTGGCGCACCAGGCGCTGGCGCGCTGCAGGGTAGCCGTCCCAGCTGTCCGTGGCCTGCGATCCCGAGGGCGGCCGGTGCGTGGACACCAGGGTGGGCTGGGCCAGGATGCTCCAGCGCGGTCCCTCGCTTGCGTGCTGGCGGGCATCTTCGGCCAGCTGGCGGTACAGCCACTGCTCCTGCGTCCAGCCCAGGAAGCTGCGCGCCGTATCCGACAGGGCTGCGCATTGCGCAGGGCGCACGCTGCCCTTGTCTGCCGCTCCCTCGGCGCGGCAGGCCTGGGCGCTGCGGTACTGGCGGCCGTCCAGAAAATGCAGCCGGGCCAGCCGGCCCCACTGCAGGCTGCGGTACAGCTGCAGCCCGCCGCCGCCATGCTGGGCGCCCGCGCCGGTCAGCGCGCTGGCGCGCAGCGGCATGTTCTCGTAGAAGGCCTGCCAGGCAGCCATGCGCCGGGCCAGGAAGCGCCCGGCATCGCCCTGGCCCTGGTCGCCGGCGTAGTTGTTCTCCACCTCATGGTCGTCCCAGCCCACGGACCAGTTGCACATGGCGTGCGCTGCCTGCAGCAGCGGGTCGCTCTTGTGCAGGGCGTAGCGGTCCCGGTAATCCTGCAGGCTTTGCGCGGCCCGCAGGTTGTGGGTGCGGGCCAGGCCCAGCGTCATGGCGGGCGTGGCGTACTCGTAGATGTAGTCGCCCAGGAAGAGCACCAGGTCCGGCGCGTCCTGCACCACCTGGCGCCAGGCCGCGTAGTAGCCGTGCTCCCAGCGCTGGCAGGAGGCATAGGCCAGGCGCAGCCGCTGGGACATGCTGCCGGGCGCGGGCGCCGTGCGGCAGCGGCCCGTGCTGCTCACGGCCTGGCCCAGCATGAAGCGGTAGTGGTACCAGCGGTCAGGCGCCAGCCCTCCCACCTGCACATGCACGCCGTGGCCCCATTCGGGCTGGGCCATGGCCTCGCCGCTGCGCACGATCTGGCGGAACAGCGGGTCGTGCGCCAGCTCCCAGCGGATCTTGAGCGCAGGCATGGCCGTGGTGTCGGTCTCGCCCAGCTGTGCAAGCGGCGGCGTGAGCCGCGTCCACAGCAGCACGTTGTCGGGTTCGGGGTCGCCGCTGGCCACGCCCAGCGTGAAGGGGTTGTGCGCAGGCCGCTCGCCCAGGCGGGCCCAGGCGGGCAACTGGCCCAGCGCCGTGGCCAGGCCCGCTGCGACCAGAAACTGGCGCCGCGGTGCAGGGACGGGGGCGCTGAAGGGCAGGGGCATGGCGGTTCGGGGGCAGGTGGCGCAAGAAAGCGGGGAGATACGGAGCGTGGCCTCGGTGGATCAAAGGCCGGCGCCTGCATTTCCAACTGGCTGCCATTGTGCGCCTGATGCCGTGGCAATGCTGTGCTTGCCGCGCTCCTTGGCCTGCAGCATGGCGGTATCCGCGCGGCGCAGCACGTCCATGCCGTTTTCGTGGCTTTGCAGCTGGGCCACGCCCGCACTGAAGCTCAATGGCCGGGGGGCCGGCTGGCCTGGCGTCTGCGAAGAGGCTGGCAAAGGCGTCTGCTCCAGCAGCTGCAGCAGGCGCTGCAGCGCCTGGGCGCCCGCAGTCTCCGGTGTCTGGGGCAGCAGCAGCACGAAGGCCTGGCCCTCGTATCGGCCCACCACGTCCTCGGGGCGCAGTCCCTGGCGTGCCAGCTGGGCCACATGGATGAGGGCGGCATCGCCCGTGGCATGCCCCAGCTCGGCATTGAGGGCCTGCATGCCGTCCATGTCGAGCAGGGCAACGCTCAGCGGCTGGCCATGGCGCTGGGCGCGCGCCACCTCGCGGTCCAGCGCCTCGCTCACACCCAGGCGGTTGAGCTGGCCGGTCAGCGGATCGTGGCGTGCACGGCGCGCGGCCTCGTCCAGTTCCTGCTGCAAGGCCTCTATGCGCGCCTCGCAGGCATCGACATGGCTGCGCAGCGATTGCAGCTCTTCCTGGGCCACGCGGCTGCCGGCGGCCATGGTGCGGGTGGCCTCCAGCACCTGTTGCAGCAGCGGGGCGGCATCCTCCAGGCGCTGGATGCCGTCCAGCTGGCGCGCGGCTTCCTCCATGCGGGCGCCCAGTGTTTCGTTGCTGCTCGTGATCTTTGCCAGATGCTGGACGAAGCCGCCCAGCATGTCCTTGAGCGCCTGCTGCGCGGCGGCCATGCCGTCCTGCAGCTGCATGCGCCGGTGGATCACGGTCTGCAGCTCGCGCCGCGCATCCACCAGGGGCGCGGGTGACAGCGGCGGCGTGATGGCCTGCTCGATGGCCGTGAGCTGCGGCACCAGCCAGCTGCCGTGCGTGGGGTCCTGGGCCAGATGCTGGATCAGGGTCTGCAGCAGCTCCTGCACCAACTGCAGGACCTGGAGCTGGTCGGCAATGGAGAACGACAGCTGGTAGTGCTGGTCATGCAGGCGCCGCGCCAGGGCCTTGGCGTCCACGGGCGGTGCCTGCAGCTGTTCCATGAGCTGCTGATGCAGTTGCCGGGTCTTGGCTTCCTGGGTGTTCAGCAGCGCAAAGAAGGCCTCGAAGCGCCGCGCCAGCTGCTGCGTCAGATCCTCGGGCAAAGCCTGCAGGGGCGGCGGCACGGGCAATTCCACGGGCCTGGCCTCATGGGTTGGCGGCTGCAGGGCCGCGTTGGCATAGGCGGTGATGACCTGCTGCAGGCCCTGCCAGTCGCTGCGTTCTATGGCGGCGCCCAACTGGTCGCGCAGGCGCTTCTGTCCGGGCGTCTGCGCAGGCAAAAGCGCATGGACGTGGCGCAGCGGCCCCTGGGGAAAGCTGGCGGGGCCGGGTTCGCCGGCTGCCTGCTCATAGAGGCGGGTGTAGTTTTCCGGGGTGGGCGGCAGGCGGTTCAGCGCCAGTTGCCGCAGGGTTTCGCGTGCCAGTTCGGAAGCGGAGCGCTCGGCCATGGGGGGGCAGTTGTTTCAGAATGCAATGCCCTCCAGTGTGGCATGGCCGGCGCCCGGTTCACTGCTCGTTGACCATGACCAGCTTGCCCTGGACCTGGCGCGATCCCATGCGTGCGTAGGCCGCGTGCAGCTCAGCCATGGGCATGGTGCGGTCGATCACGGGCTTGATCTTTCCCTGGCCGTACCACTGGGCCAGCTCCTGCATCATGGCCGCGTTGGCCTTGGGCTCGCGCCGGGAGAACTCGCCCCAGAAGACACCCACCAGCGATGCGCCCTTGAGCAGCGGCAGGTTCAGCGGCAGGGCCGGGATGGGGCCTGCGGCAAAGCCCACGATCAGATAGCGGCCGCGCCAGGCGATGGAGCGGAAGGCGGGCTCGGCGAAGTCGCCGCCCACGGGGTCGTAGACCACGTCGGGGCCCTTGCCGTCGGTGGCCTCCTTGATGGCCGCGCGCAGGTCGCCCTGGCTGTAGTTGATGGTGGCATCGGCGCCCTGGGCCTTGCACAGCGCGCACTTTTCGTCGGTGGAGGCTGCCGCGATCACGCGTGCGCCTGCCGCCTTGGCGATCTGGATGGCGGCCGTGCCCACGCCGCCTGCCGCGCCCAGCACCAGCACGGTCTCGCCCTCGCGCAGCTGGCCACGGTCGATCAGCGCATGGTGCGAGGTGGCATAGGTCATGATGAAGGCCGCTGCATCGACGAAGCTGAATCCATCGGGCAGCGGCATGCACAGCGCGGCCGGTGCCAGCGTATGGGTGCCAAAGCCCCCGGTGCCCGACAGGCAGGCCACGCGCTGGCCCACGCTGAGGTGGCTCACGCCTTCGCCCACGGCCTGGACCACGCCCGCGTATTCCGAACCCGGCACGAACGGCAGCTCAGGCTTCATCTGGTACTTGTTCTGCACGATCAGCAGATCGGGGAAGTTCAGGCTGGCCGCCTTCACTTCGAGCAGTACCTGTCCAGGGCCCGGTGCGGGTGTGGGCAGCTGCGTCCACTGCAGTTGATCGACGCCCGTGGGCGTTGTGCAAAGCCAAGCGTGCATGGTGGTTGTCTCCTGTGATTGAATGCCTGGCCGATGATAGGAGTGTGGCGGGAATGCCTCCTGTCCCTCGGGCGACGAGACGCCCGCCTACAATCGCCCGCAATCCCTGCTGTATCCATGAAGATTCTCATTTGTAACGACGACGGCTACCAGGCGCCCGGCATCCAGGCCTTGTACGAGGCGCTGCGCACGGTGGCAGACGTCGAGGTGGTGGCGCCGGAGCACAACAACAGTGCCAAGTCCAACGCCCTGACGCTGAATGCACCGCTGTACGTGCACCAGGCCCACAACGGTTTCCGCTATGTCAACGGCACGCCGGCAGACTGCGTGCACATCGCCCTGACCGGCCTGCTGGGCTACCGGCCCGACCTAGTGGTCTCCGGCATCAACAACGGCGCCAACATGGGCGACGACACCATCTACTCGGGCACCGTCGGCGCGGCCATGGAGGGCTTTCTTTTCGGCATTCCCGCCATTGCCTTCTCCCAGGTGGACAAGGGCTGGTCCGAGATCGAGGCTGCCGCCGCCGCCGCGCGCCAGCTGGTCATGGACATGCAGTCGCAGGAACTGATCGGCCTGTCGCCCTGGCTGCTCAACGTGAACATTCCCAACATGCCGCTGTCCGCGCTCAAGCCGCTCAAGCTGTGCCGGCTGGGCCGCCGCCATGCGGCCGAGCGCGTCATCACCCAGGAGAGCCCGCGCGGCGAAATGATGTATTGGATAGGCAGCGCAGGCGCGGCCATGGATGACTCGGAGGGCACGGACTTCCACGCCACGTCCCACGGCCACATGTCTATCACGCCGCTGAAGGTGGACCTGACCGACCATGACAACCTGGGCTACTGGGCGCAGACGGCGGCCAGGCTGGCATCGGCCAGTCAGGCCGTGCTGCCTGCCCAGGGCGGGGCGGTGCAACCGTGAGCGAGCGCCGTCCCGGAGTTCCCTCGTGGGTGGCGCGCTCGGTGCAGAACCCTGCGCCGGCCTCGCGCGCGGTGCCCGCGCGCTCCGCGCTGGCCACCGCCGCCGCCCGTGCCCCGCAACAGCCCTCGGGCATCGGCATGGATTCGGCCGCCGTGCGCGCGCGCATGGTGCAACGGCTGGCCGCCACCGGCATCCAGTCGCCGGCCGTGCTCGCTGCCATGGGAGCGGTGGAGCGCCACCGCTTCGTGGACAGCGCCCTGGTCAACCAGGCCTATGAGGACACCAGCCTGCCCATCGGTCTGGGCCAGACGATCTCCAAGCCCAGCGTGGTCGCCCGCATGACCGAGCTGCTGCTGGGTTCGGAGGCCGCGAAGTCGGGACTGGGCCGCGTGCTGGAGATCGGCACCGGCTGCGGCTACCAGGCGGCCGTGCTGGCGCGCGTGGCACGCGAGGTCTATTCGATCGAGCGCCTGCGCGGCCTGCACGAGAAAGCGCGCAGCAACCTGCGGCCCTGGCGCCTGACCAATGTCCATCTGATCTTTGGAGACGGCATGGAAGGCTATGGCAGCGGCGCTCCGTACGCGGGCATCATCTCGGCCGCCGGCGGCGAGAGCATGCCCTCGGCCTGGTGCGACCAGCTGGCCGTGGGCGGGCGGCTTGTCGCGCCCATGGTGGTTACGGGGGGTAAGCAGGCACTGCTGGTGATTGACAAGAGTTCACACGGGTTTACGCAATCGATTTTGGAGGCCGTGAACTTTGTCCCCCTAAAATCGGGCATCGCCTAGAAGGGAATAACTTATGTTGGTATCGCGAAGTCTTGGGGCTTGGGGAACGGTGGTGCTGGCCGGCATGGTTCTGGCAGGCTGCACATCCCAAGTGAACAGGGCTCCCGTGGAGGACCGCGGAACATCCACCTCCACTTCCACCTCTTCCTCGCCATCGGCGGCCGTCAAGCCGCTGCCCGGCGTCGAGAACGCCGGCAAGCCCGGCTACTACACCATCAAGCCTGGTGATACGCTGATCCGCATCGGCCTGGAGACCGGCCAGAGCTGGAAGGACATCGCGCGCTGGAACAATCTGGAGAACCCCAACCTGATCGAAGTCGGTCAGGTGGTTCGCGTCGTGCCGCCGACCAGCTCGTCCATGGCAAGTTCGGACAGCGGCAGCACACGTTCTTCGTCGTCGTCCTCCTCTTCCACGCCCAGCGGCTCGCCGGTGGTGGCAACGCCGTTGCCGCCCGTGGCATCCTCGGCATCGTCTGGCAGCTCCACCGCAACGCCTGCACCCGCGCCGACCCCGGCACCGGCTCCTGCACCCGCAGCCGGCAAGGGCGCCGACGATGTGGACTTCATCTGGCCTGCCTCGGGCAGCCTGATTGCCGGCTTCGACGAGGCGCGCAACAAGGGCTATGACATCGCAGGCAAGGCCGGCGACCCCGTGATGGCCGCTGCCGATGGCCGCGTGGTCTATGCCGGCGCCGGCCTGCGTGGCTATGRCAACCTGATCATCCTCAAGCACAACAACACCTACCTCACGGCCTACGCGCACAACCAGACGCTGTTGGTCAAGGAGGACCAGACCGTGCGCAAGGGCCAGAAGATTGCCGAGATGGGCAGCACCGACGCCGACCGCGTGAAGCTGCACTTCGAGGTGCGTCGCCAGGGCAAGCCTGTCGATCCTTCGCGCTACCTGCCTTCGCGCTGATGAGCCGCAGCACCAGGCAAACCGGACAAGCCCCTGCCCCGCAGGGGCTTGTTTCTTCTGCGCCCGGCGAACCGCTGCCGGAATCGGTCGAGGACCAGGACGAGGCCGACGCCGAAGGTGGCGAGGTCGAGGCCGCCGCCGCCGAGCTGCGCGAAATCACCGTGCCGCCCGCCCAGCACGGCCTGCGCGCCGACAAGGTGCTGGCCGAATGCGTGGCCGAGTTCTCGCGCAGCTATCTGCAGCAGCTGCTTGCGCAGGGCGCGGTCACCCTCAACGGGCGTGTGCTGGGCAAGCCTTCCGCCAAGGTCGCGGCCGGCGACCGCATGGTGCTGGAGATGCGGCCCACGCAGCAGAGCATGGCCTTCCAGCCCGAGGACATGGCGCTGGACGTGGTGCATGAGGACGAGCACCTGCTGGTCGTCAACAAGCCGGCTGGCCTGGTCGTGCACCCGGCGCCCGGCAACTGGACGGGAACCCTGCTCAACGGCCTGCTGGGGCGCGACCCCAAGGCGCGCGAGGTGCCGCGCGCCGGCATCGTCCACCGCCTGGACAAGGACACCAGCGGCCTCATGGTCGTGGCGCGCAGCCGCGCCGCCATGGATGCGCTGGTGGCCATGATCGCCGCACGCGATGTCAGCCGGCAGTACCTGGCGCTGGCCCACAAGGCCTGGGGCCCGCGCAAGCACCGCGAGGTCGATGCGCCCATCGGCCGCGATCCGCGCAACCGCCTGCGCATGGCCGTGGTCGACCTGGCCCAGCATGCGGGCAAGACCGCGCGCACCGACATCGACCTGCTGGCCGGCAACGACGAAGTCAGCCTGGTGCGCTGCACGCTGCATACGGGCCGCACCCACCAGATCCGCGTGCACATGGCCTCTCTGGGTCATCCGCTGGTGGCCGATGCCGTCTACGGCGGCAAGGACGCTGGCGGCATGACGCGCCAGGCCCTGCACGCCTTCCGGCTGGCCTTCACCCATCCCATGACGGGCCAGGCCCTGGTGCTGCATGCGCCGCTGCCCGCCGACATGGCGCAGGCGCTGGAAAATTGGGGGCTGAGCTACAATCCCGCCGAAAGCCTCTGACCATCTCTCGCATGGCATCTGTGGAGCGCTTGCTTCCTCTTCTTTGATTCGGCGCACCCTGGCTGCCACCCCTGGTGGCACGCGCGCCTTTGTTCCCGAGACGCTGAGCCATGAATACGGTAGATGCCAAGCGGGTCCTGGAAACTGCATTGATCTGCGCGCCGCAGCCTGTCACGCTGCGTGAGCTGCGCTCGCTGTTCGATGACGTGCTGGGCTCCGACACGCTGAAGGACCTGCTGCTGGACCTGCAGAAGGACTGGGCGCAAAAGGGCGTGGAGCTGGTACAGGTGGCGTCCGGGTGGCGCTTCCAGAGCCGGCCCGAGATGCGGGTGTACCTGGACCGGCTGCATCCTGAAAAGCCGCCACGCTACACCCGTGCGACCCTGGAGACGCTGGCCATCATCGCCTACCGTCAGCCGGTGACGCGCGGTGATATCGAGGACATACGTGGTGTGACGGTCAACAGCCTGCTGATCAAGCAACTGGAAGACCGGGGCTGGATCGAGGTGATTGGCCACCGGGAAACCGTGGGCCGGCCCTCTTTGTTTGCCACCACGCGCCAGTTTCTGGACGACCTGGGCCTGCAGTCGCTGGACCAGTTGCCCATGCTTGAGGAGCCTGAATCCCAGCAAAGCCTGTTCAAGGCGCTGGAGGAGTCGGGCGAGCCTGAGGTGCAAGAGAGTGCGCCAGCCGGTGACGCCCCGCCGACCGAAGGCTGGGGTCCCGACGAAGTGCCGCCGGTCATCGGCGCGCAGGACGTGGGCGAGGAATTGCTGGATCAGGTGCCGTTGCAGGCCGATGAGACGGAGCTGCCGGAGCTGGTCGAGGATGGTGAAGACGACGCCCTTGCCGCTCTCTTGCCAGAGGCGCCCTCGGGCGAGGCTGAGACACCGGATGGGACAGATGCCGCGAGTGCCGCAGAAGCTGCGCAGACCGCAGACACAGCGGAAAAAGCGGACACCGCGGATACGACAGACACAACGGATACGGACGGCGCTGCACTGCAGGCCGAAGAAGGAAAGCCATGACGGGTAGTGATATCTCCAAGGACCAGGATGCCCAGCCGGCGTCCGACGAGGCTGGCGCACAGCGCAAGGCCCGCCCCGCGCGCTCGCGCGCTCCCAAGGCCGAGTCCCGGCCTGGCGCCAGGCCTGCGCGCAAGCCGCGCCCGGCCGCCGAGGCGGTGCCTGCCGAAGACACCGAGCAGGAGCTGGTGACGGCTGATGCATCAGAGTCAAGCGACTCAGGGTCTGCCGAAGGCTACGGTTTTGCGGACGTCATCTCGGGCGAGCTCGACGCCGCCGAAGAGCGCGACGATGCCGCGCCTGCCAAGCGCGTACTGCTGCCCCAGGTCGATTCGCCCAAGCTGCACAAGGTGCTGGCCCAGGCCGGGCTGGGATCGCGCCTTGAAATGGAGCAGCTCATTCTTGAAGGCCGCATCTCGGTCAACAACGAGCCTGCCCACGTGGGCCAGCGCATCCAGTTCGGCGACCAGATCAAGGTCAACGGCCAGCCCATCCGCTTTCGCATCGATCCGCCGCCGGCGCGTGTCATCGCCTATCACAAGCCCGTGGGCGAAGTCGTCACGCACGACGATCCCCAGAACCGCCCCACGGTGTTCCGCAAGCTGCCGCGCCTGCAGCATGGCAAATGGCAGTCCGTTGGCCGCCTGGACCTGAACACCGAAGGCCTGCTGCTGTTCACCAGCTCGGGCGAGCTGGCCAACTCCCTGATGCACCCGCGCTTCGGTCTGGAGCGCGAGTACGCGGCCCGCGTGCTGGGCGCGCTCAGCAAGGAAGAAAAGCAGCGCCTGACCGATGGTGTGCAGCTGGAAGACGGCGTGGCCGCCTTCGGCTCCATCGAGGATGGCGGCGGCGAAGGCGCCAACTGCTGGTACCGCGTGACCATTTCCGAAGGCCGCAACCGCGAAGTGCGCCGCATGTTCGAGGCGGTGGGCCATGCCGTGAGCCGGCTGATCCGCATCCGCTATGGCGCCATGGTGCTTCCGCGCGGCCTCAAGCGCGGCGCCTGGGTGGAGCTGGACCAGGCCGACATCCAGTCCCTGGCCTCCGCGGCAGGCATGCAGGCGCGTGCGCCTGCTGCACCCAAGCCTCCGGCCGGAGGCCGCCGTGGTGGCCCGGCCGACCGCAACACCGTCCGCCGCGAAGGCGGCGGCCGCTATTTCGACGGCAATCGCCCGGCACCCAATGCCATGCTGGACGGCCCGCGTGCCAAGCCCGCTGCCAAGGGTGGCAAGGCGGACGGCGGCCAGGGCAGAGGGCAGGGCGGTGCAGGCGGGCGTGGCAAGACAGGCGGCAGCCAGCAGCCCGATCCGATGCGTACATCGGTGGGCTACATCGGCTCCGACAGTCTGTCGCGTGCACGCCAGAACGCCAAGCGCAAGCCGGGAGGGCGCCGCTGAAATACGGCGGTCAGCCTCCCCTTTGGCAGCACCATGTCATCAAGGACTTTGATGGCACAGCTAGAATCAACGGTTTTGTCCAATTGACAAAAATCCATAGTAACCCTGATTAGGAACCATTCAAATGGCCATCGAACGCACTCTTTCCATCATCAAGCCCGACGCCGTTGCCAAGAACGTGATCGGCCAGATCTACGCTCGCTTCGAGGCCGCCGGCCTGAAGGTCATCGCCGCCAAGATGGTGCACCTGTCGCGCGGCGAAGCCGAGCAGTTCTACGGCGTCCACAAGGAGCGTCCCTTCTTCAAGGACCTGGTGGACTTCATGATCTCCGGCCCCGTGATGATCCAGGCCCTGGAAGGCGAGAACGCCATCCTGAAGAACCGTGAACTGATGGGCGCCACCGACCCCAAGAAGGCTGAGAAGGGCACGATCCGCGCCGACTTCGCCGACAGCATCGACGCCAACGCCGTGCACGGCTCTGACGCCGCTGAAACTGCAGCCGTGGAAGTGGCATTCTTCTTCCCCGGCATGAACGTCTACTCGCGCTGATCCCCGCGTCTTCCGCGGCCGTCATGGTCTGTCCGGTGCAGGCCATGCCTGCCGCGGAAGAGCCGAGAGCGGCGTGGCACCGGCCTGCCGACATGAATACCAATTTGCTAGATTTTGATCTCGACGGACTGGCCGCTTATTGCGAACAGCTCGGCGAGAAGCGTTTCCGCGCCACGCAGCTGTTCCGCTGGATCCACCAGCGAGGCGCCAGCGATTTCGACCAGATGAGCGATCTGGCCAAGTCCCTGCGCGAAAAGCTCAAGGCGCGTGCCCACATCACGGCCCTGCCGGTTCTGACCGAGCATGTGTCTGCCGATGGAACGGTCAAGTGGCTGTTCGACGTGGGGGGCGGCAATGCCGTCGAATCCGTTTTCATTCCCGAAGATGACCGGGGCACGCTGTGCGTGTCGTCCCAGGCCGGCTGTGCCGTGGGCTGCCGCTTCTGCTCCACGGGTCACCAGGGCTTCAGCCGCAACCTCAGCACGGGCGAGATCCTGGCCCAGCTCTGGTATGCCGAGCATGCGCTGCGCAAGCGCCTGGGCACGGGCGGCGAGCGCGTCATCTCCAACGTGGTGATGATGGGCATGGGCGAGCCGCTGCAGAACTACACGGCCCTGGTGCCGGCGCTGCGCGTGATGCTGGATGACCATGGCTACGGCCTCTCGCGCCGCCGCGTGACCGTGTCCACCTCGGGCGTGGTCCCGATGATCGACAGGCTGTCGCAGGACTGCGCCGTGGCCATGGCCGTGTCGCTGCATGCACCCAACGACGAGCTGCGCGACCCGCTGGTGCCGCTGAACCGCAAGTACCCCATCCACGAGCTGCTCGATGCCTGCGAGCGCTACCTGGAGTTCGCGCCGCGCGATTTCATCACGTTCGAATATTGCATGCTCGATGGCGTCAATGATCAGCCCGAGCATGCGCGCCAACTGATAGAGTTGGTCCGCGCACGTGGCGACGGCCGCAGCTGGTGCAAGTTCAACCTGATTCCGTTCAACCCCTTCCCGGCCTCGGGCCTGCTGCGTTCACCTGCAGCGCGGGTGACGGAGTTCGCCAGCCTGCTGAGCAATGCCGGCATTGTGACCACGGTGCGCAAGACACGTGGCGACGACATCGACGCAGCCTGCGGACAGCTGGCTGGCGATGTCAAGGACCGCACGCGCGCTGCCGAGCGCATGGCAAAGCAGCGCACCATTGTTCTCAAGCAGATGCCTTGAGAGGACCTACGGAACAAAGGGACAGTTCATGAAGTCAGTGGCTCGGCGGCTGCGATCGGGGGGTATCGGTGGATGCATGCGCTGGGCAGTGCCGGTGCTGGTCCTTGCCTTGGCCGGTTGCGCCGGCAAGCAACCTTTGGTGCCTTCGGCGAATTCAGGCTCCGGCAATGCTTCGTCCGTCTCCAATGCCTCGATGGCCTCGGCCGCCGAGGTCGATCCCCGTCGCCGCGCGGCCATTCGCCTGGAGCTGGCGGCTTCCTACTTCCAGGCCGGCCGCATCGATGTGGCCCTGGAAGAGGTAAACCAGGCGCTGGCCTCCGACCCCGGTTCCGCCGATGGCTATGGACTGCTGGCCCTGATCTACATGCGCAACCAGGACTGGGACCAGGCCGATGCCAGCCTGCGCAAGGCCATGTCGCTGCGCCCTCAGGATGGTGACCTGCAGCACAACTACGGATGGCTGCTGTGCCAGCGCAAGCAGTATGTGCAGGCCCAGGAATGGCTGGACAAGGCACTGGCCCAGCCCGGCTACCTGGAGCGTCCCAAGACATGGATGGCCAAGGGCCTGTGCCTGCAGCAGGCCGGCCTGCTGGTCGAGGCCCAGCAGGCGCTGCTCAAGGGCTATGAACTCGATGCCGCAAACCCGGTGATAGCCTATCACCTGAGCAATGTGATGCTGCAGGGGGGCGACGCCAAGAGGGCGCAGTTCTATATCCGCCGCCTCAACAGCAGCCCCCAGTCCAACGCGGAAAGCCTGTGGCTGGGCATCAAGATAGAGAGGGCGCTGCAGCAATCTGCAGCGATGCGGCAGCTGGCCGACCAGCTGCACCAGCGCTTCCCGGAGTCCCGCCAATGGCTGGCCTACGAGCGTGGAGCATTCAATGAGTGAGGTGTTGGCGGTGCATGACGAAGCAGGTACGCAAGGCGAGAACGCCAAAACTTCCATGACGGCGGGCACGCTGCTGCGCCAGGCGCGCGAGGCGGCAGGCCTGTCGCTGGCCGGACTGGCGGCGGCGCTCAAGGTGCCGGCCCCCAAGCTGGAGGCCCTGGAGGCGGATAACTATGCCGCCTTCCAGGACCATGTCTTCATGCGGGCCCTGGCACAAAGCGTCTGCCGCACGCTGCGCGTGGACTCGGCCTCGGTGCTGGCCCTGCTGCCGCGCACCCAGCTCAAGAGCCTGGCCGATGATCGCGGCAGCATCAATGCCACGTTCAAGGAGCGCTCCTTCAAGGCCACCGGAACACCGCTGGGCCGCGAAAACGGTTCGCGCAAGGTCGCCATCATCGTGCTGCTGCTGCTGGCGGCCGCCGCCGCCGTGTACTTCCTGCCCAAGCACGAAGGCGATGCCGAGGAGCCGCAGGCCGGCTCTTCCGACGCCGCTGCCCTGGTGTCGCCGGCCGCAACCGTGTCCGAGCCCGTGGCTGCCCAGGAGCCTGTGGCGCCCGCAGTGACGGCGCCAGCCTCCGAAGGGGCGGCGCCTGCAGCGCCTGCAGCCACGCCAGCCGTCCAGGCGCCTGCAGCAGCGGCTCCCGCAGCCGGCGTGCCTGGCGATGTGCCCGCCGATGCCGCAGCGGCGACTCCTGTAACCCAGGCCGCGCAAACGCCTGGTGGCGTGCTGGTCATGAAGGCCAGCGCACAATCGTGGGTGCAGGTCAAGGATGCCAACGGCCGCGTGGTGCTGCAAAAGACGCTGGCGGCAGGTGAGTCGGTTGGCGCCGAAGGTGCGCTGCCGCTGTCTGTCATCGTCGGCAATGCCAGCGGCACCGAAGTGCGCGTCCGTGGTGAGCTGCTGGAAGTGGCCAAGACCACCCGTGACAACGTGGCCCGCTTTGAGGTGAAGTGACCGTGCAAGATTTCCTATCCACGCAGCAGCCGATAGCGATTGCCTCGCCGCTGCCGCGCAAGTCCCGCCAGGCCCGCGTGGTCTGGCGCAACAATGTCGTCACCGTGGGCGGCGATGCGCCTGTGCGCGTGCAGTCCATGACCAACACCGATACGGTGGACGCGGTCGAGACGGCCATACAGGTGCGCCAGCTGGCCCAGGCCGGCTCGGAGATGGTGCGCATCACCGTCAACACGCCCGAGGCAGCCGCTGCCGTGCCCTACATCCGCGAGCAGCTCGACCGCATGGGCGAGTACGTGCCTCTGGTGGGCGACTTCCACTACAACGGCCACCGCCTGCTCACCGAATACCCGGCCTGCGCCGAGGCGCTGTCCAAGTACCGCATCAACCCCGGCAACGTCGGCAAGGGCGAGAAAAAGGACAGGCAGTTCGGCCAGATGATCGAGGCGGCAGCCCGCTACGACAAGGCCGTGCGCATCGGTGTCAACTGGGGTTCGCTGGACCAGGAGCTGATGGCGCGCCTGATGGACGAGAACTCGCGCCGCGCCCAGCCCTGGGATACGCGCCAGGTCATGTTCGAGGCGCTGATCTCCTCGGCTGTCGATTCCGCGCGCCTGGCCGAGTCCATGGGGCTGAACGGCGACAACATCATCCTGTCGTGCAAGGTCAGCGGCGTGCAGGACCTGATCTCGGTCTACCGGGCCCTTGCGCAGCGCTGCGACTATGCGCTGCACCTGGGCCTGACCGAGGCCGGCATGGGCACCAAGGGCACGGTGGCCTCGGCCGCCGCGCTGTCCGTGCTGCTGCAGGAAGGCATTGGCGACACCATCCGCGTCTCGCTCACGCCCCAGCCCGGCGAGGCGCGCACGCAGGAAGTGGTGGTTGCCTCCGAAATCCTGCAGGCCCTGGGCCTGCGCGTTTTCGTGCCCAGCGTCACGGCCTGCCCTGGCTGCGGCCGCACCACCAGCACCACCTTCCAGGAGCTGGCCAAGCGCATCGACGACTACCTGCGCGGCCAGATGCCGCTGTGGCGCATGAAGTACCCCGGCGTCGAGGCCATGAAGGTGGCCGTGATGGGCTGCATCGTCAACGGCCCTGGCGAGAGCAAGCACGCCAATATCGGCATCAGCCTGCCCGGGACGGGCGAGGCGCCCGCTGCCCCCGTCTACATTGACGGCGAGAAGGCGTTGACGCTGCGCGGCGAGCGCATTGCCGAGGAATTCCAGACCCTGGTCGAAGACTATGTGGCGCGCACCTATGGCACCACCGCTGCCGCACCCGCCTGAGCGGCTGCGCCAGGCATTGCAGTTATTGCAAAATAGATAGCACACCACGCTTTGTTTCATGGGCTCTCACGCGGGATGCGCGTGGGAGCATGGAGCGCAAAAGGCGGGGTCCGCTCCTGTTTCCGAGCATTCATCGAACGAGAACAACGTGGCCAAACCCGAAAAACTCTCCGCCGTCAAAGGCATGAACGACATTCTTCCCGCCGAGTCCGCTCGCTGGGAATGGCTGGAGGCGCAGGTGCGCGAGCTGATGGCGCGCTTTGCCTACCGCAACGTGCGCACGCCCATCGTCGAGCACACGCAACTGTTCGTGCGCGGCATCGGCGAGGTGACGGACATCGTCGAAAAGGAGATGTACTCCTTCGAGGACAAGCTCAATGGCGAGCGCCTGACGCTGCGCCCAGAAGGCACGGCGAGCCTGGTGCGCGCCACCATCGAAAACAACCTGCTGTACGACGGCGGCAAGCGCATGTGGTACATGGGGCCCATGTTCCGCCACGAGCGCCCGCAGCGCGGCCGCTACCGCCAGTTCCACCAGATCGGAGCCGAGGCCCTGGGCTTTGCCGGCCCCGATGTCGATGCCGAGCTCATTTTGCTGGCCGTCTCCCTGTGGAAGCAGCTGGGCCTGACGCAGTGGCGCCTGGAAATCAACAGCCTGGGCCAGCCCGAGGAGCGCCAGGCCCACCGCCAGGCCCTGATCGCCTACCTGGAGCAGCACCAGGACGTGATGGACGAGGAGGCCAGGCGCCGCATGTACAGCAACCCGCTGCGCGTGCTGGACACCAAGAATCCCGCCATGCAGGCCATGGTCAACGGCGCGCCGCGCCTGCTGGACTTCCTGGGCGAGGGCTCGCTGGCCCACTTCGACGGACTCAAGGCCATCCTGGACGCCAATGGCGTGCCCTGGACCGTGAATCCGCGCCTGGTGCGCGGCCTGGACTACTACAACCTCACGGTGTTCGAGTTCATCACCGACATGCTGGGTGCGCAGGGCACCATCTGCGCCGGCGGCCGCTACGACTACCTGATTGAGCAGGTGGGCGGCAAGAGCGCGCCGGCCGTGGGCTGGGCGCTGGGCGTGGAGCGCGTGCTGGAGCTCGTCAAGGAGCTGGGCGCCGACATCCCCGCGCCCACGCTGCATGCCTACGCCATCGTTCCCGACGTGTCGGCCATGCCCGTGGCCCTGCGCACCCTGCAGCAACTGCGCGAGGCCGGCGTGCGCGTGCAGATGCATGCGGCCAGCGCCGAAGGCCTGGGCAGCATGAAGTCGCAGTTCAAGAAGGCCGACGCCAGTGGCGCGCATTTCGCATTGATCTTCGGCTCCGACGAGCTGCAGCAGGGCCTGGTCACCGTCAAGTCGCTGCGCGACGGCACGGGCCAGCAGGTGCAGCAAGCCCTGGCCGATGCGGCCCAATGGGCTGCCACCCTACAATCGGCGGTTTGACCGTCATCCGCAGCTTTCCAGGCCACCGCTCCAGCGGCGTCCTCCATACACAAGGCGACACAGGCGATTCATGGCAAACCATTTCGATCTCGAAGAACAAGAGCAGATAGAGCAGCTCAAGCATTTCTGGAATACCTGGGGCACGTTGATCACGGGTGTGCTCGTGGTCATCTTTGTCGGCTTTGCCGGCTGGAATGGCTACCAGTACTGGGAAAAGCGCCAGGCCACCCAGGCTGCCGCTCTGGCGCATGCCGTCGATGTGGCGCTGTCAGGCAAGGATGCGGCGCGCGCCGGCCAGGCCTTTGCCGATCTCAAGGACAAGTACGCCGGCACCACGCAGGCAGCCCAGGCCGGCCTGCTGCTGGCCAAGGCTGCAGTGGACGAAGGCAGGCTCGATGATGCCAAGGCAGCCCTGACCTGGGTGGCCGACAAGGGCGACGAAGGCTACAAGGCCCTGGCCAAGCTGCGCCTGAGCGCCGTGCTGGAGCAGCAAAAGCAGTACGACGAAGCCCTGAAGGCGCTGGATGGCAGCATGCCCGAATCCTTCGCCGGCATCGTGGCCGACCGCCGCGGTGACATTCTTGCGGCCCAGGGCAAGACGGCCGAGGCCATCGACGCCTACCAGCGCGCCCATGCGCTCCTGGACAAGGGCGTGGACTACGGACGCCTGATCGAATTCAAGCTCAACGCCCTGGGCGCCACGCCCACCGTGCTGGCACAGGCCAAGACTTCGACCTCGGAGAAGCAACCTTGAAAACTTCGGCAGATCAACTGATGGCAATCTCGCGCCCGCGTGGCGTTGCGCGCTGGATGGCTCTGGGCCTGCTGGCCGGTGCCCTGGGCGGCTGCTCCACGGTCTCCTCGTGGTTCAGCAGCGACACCAAGCCCAAGCCCAAGGAACTGGGGGCCAACCCCGGCCTGCTGGCAGTGCACCAGGCCTGGACGGCCAAGCTGGGCGCCGAAGTGCCGCTGGCCACCGACATCCATGTGCAGGGTGACACGCTGCTGATCGCGGCCAAGGACGGCAGCGTCACGGCCCTCGATGCGCGCAATGGCAGCCAGCTGTCGCGCTTCACCGTTGGCGAGCCGCTGACTGCCGGCGTGGGTGGCGACGCCCAGCGCCAGGCCGTGCTCACGCGCAGCAACCAGGTCATCGTCTACTCGCAAGGCAAGCAGCTGTGGAAGCAGCCGCTGCCCGCAGCCGCCTACACGCCGCCGCTGGTGGCGGGCGGCCGCGTCTTCGTGCTGGCGGCCGACCGCTCGCTGGCCGCATTCGATGCCGCCAACGGCCGCAAGCTGTGGACCGCACAGCGCCCGGGCGAGCCCCTGGTGCTGCGCCAGCCCGGCGTTCTGATCGCCGTGGGCAACACCCTGGTGGCCGGCCTGTCGGGCCGCATGGTGGGCATCGATCCCGACACAGGTGCCGTGCGCTGGGAGGCCCCGCTGGCCAGCCCGCGCGGCACCAATGACGTGGAGCGCCTGGTGGACCTCGTCGGCCGCGTCAGCCGTGTCGGCGACAGCGTCTGCGCGCGCGCCTTCCAGGCTGCCGTGGGCTGTGTGGATACGCAAAATGCATCGGTGCGCTGGACCCAGTCGTCCAAGGGTGCCGACGGCATCGACGGCGATGGCGAGACCGTGTTCGGCGCCGAAAGCAATGGCACCGTCCAGGCCTGGCGCCGCGGCGACGGCTCGCGCGTGTGGTCCATCGACCAGTTGCAGCACCGCCGCCTGACGGCGCCGTTGATGCTGGGCCGTTCGGTGGTGTTTGGTGATGACTATGGTGTGGTGCACCTGCTGTCCAAGACGGACGGACAGGCGCTGGCACGATTGAAGACGGACGACTCCGGTGTGGCCTCGCCCCCGGTATCGGCTGCCAATACGCTGGTGGTGGTAAGCCGCAGCGGAACTGTGTACGGCTTCCGGCCGGATTGATAGGTATTTTCGGGAATGAAGCCAGTTATTGCCCTGGTAGGGCGACCCAATGTGGGCAAATCGACGCTGTTCAATCGGCTGACCAAGTCGAGGGATGCAATCGTCGCGGATTTCGCGGGCCTCACGCGTGACCGCCACTATGGACAGGGCCGCCAGGGCAAGCACGAATACATCGTGATCGACACCGGCGGCTTCGAGCCTGATGCATCCAGCGGCATCTTCAAGGAGATGGCGCGCCAGACGCAGCAGGCCGTGGCCGAGGCCGACGTCGTGGTCTTCGTCGTCGATGCGCGCCTGGGCATGTCTGCCCAGGACCATGACATCGCCAAGTACCTGCGCCGTCTGGGCAAGCCCTGCGTGCTCGTGGCCAACAAGGCCGAGGGCATGAAGGAAGGCGTGCAGCTGACCGAGTTCTACGAACTGGGCCTGGGCGAAGTGCTGCCGGTTTCCGCCGCGCACGGACAGGGTGTGCGCGGCCTGGTCGACCTGGCCCTGGGCCAGCTCAACCTGCCCGAACCCGAGGAAGACGACCCCTTCGACGATGTGGCCCAGAAGCCCATCCGCCTCACCGTGGCCGGTCGCCCCAACGTCGGCAAGTCCACGCTGATCAACACCTGGCTGGGCGAGGAGCGACTGGTCGCCTTCGACATGCCGGGCACCACGCGCGATGCCATCTCCGTGCCCTTCGAGCGCGCCGGCCAGAAGTTCGAACTCATCGACACGGCAGGCCTGCGCCGCAAGGGGCGGGTGTTCGAGGCCATCGAGAAGTTCTCCGTCGTCAAGACGCTGCAGGCCATCGAGAGCGCCAACGTCGTGCTGCTGCTCATCGATGCCACGCAGGGCGTGACCGATCAGGATGCGCACATTGCCGGCTACGTGCTGGAAAGCGGCCGCGCCGTGGTGCTGGCCGTGAACAAATGGGATGCGGTGGACGACTACCAGCGCCAGATGCTGGAGCGCTCGATCGAGACGCGCCTGTCCTTCCTGAAGTTCGCTCCCATGCACTTCATCTCGGCCGAGAAGCGCCAGGGCCTGGGTCCGCTGTGGAACTCCATCATCCAGGCGCACAAGGCAGCCACCTGCAAGATGCCCACGCCGGTGCTCACGCGCCTGCTGATGGAGGCCGTGCAGTTCCAGACGCCCAAGAAGACAGGCATCTACCGACCCAAGATGCGTTACGCGCACCAGGGCGGCATGAACCCGCCGGTCATCGTCATACACGGCAATTCGCTCGAGCATGTGACGGAGGCCTACAAGCGCTTCCTCGAGGGGCGGTTCCGAAAGGAATTCAATTTGGTCGGCACGCCGTTGCGGATCGAGTTGAAAACCTCTCATAATCCTTTCGCCGACAAGGACAAATAACAAGCCACGGAATTTGGGGAAAACCCTTGTGCAGACAGGGGGCCCAAAACACTGTGGTAAGGTGTCGGTTTACAACAACACTCTTCGAACACGGAGAATATCGTGAGCAACAAAGGCCAACTCCTCCAAGACCCGTTCCTGAACGCGCTGCGCCGCGAACATGTGCCGGTGTCCATCTACCTCGTCAACGGCATCAAGCTGCAAGGCCAGATCGAATCCTTCGACCAGTACGTGGTTCTGCTTCGCAACACCGTCACCCAGATGGTTTACAAGCACGCCATCTCCACCATTGTTCCCGGCCGCGCCGTGAACTTCTCCACGGCCGAAGCTGCCGGCAGCGACGCCAGCGCTTGAGCTCGCTGCGCCCTGATGCCTCCCCGCACAGCCGGGGAGCTTCCTCACCCTTCGGGAGAGGTTTTTCTTGAGTTCTGAATCTTTTGACCGGTCCACGCCAACGCCAGTGCTGCTGGTGGGCGTGGATTTCGGCTTTCCCCATTTCGATGGCGAGTTGGAAGAGCTGGGCCTGCTGGCCGGCACGGCCGGCCTGCGTCCCGTTGCACGCCTGACCTGCAAGCGCAAGGTGCCCGATGCGGCGCTGTTCGTGGGCAGCGGCAAGGCCGACGAAATCCGCATGCTCGCCCAGATGCACGGTGCCCAGGAAGTGCTGTTCGACCAGGCCCTGAGCCCGGCCCAGCAGCGCAATCTGGAGCGCCATCTGCAGATGCCGGTCAACGACCGCACCCTGTTGATCCTGGAGATCTTCGCCCAGCGCGCCCGCAGCCATGAAGGCAAGCTGCAGGTGGAGCTGGCGCGCCTGCAATACGTGGCCACGCGCCTCGTGCGCCGCTGGACCCACCTGGAGCGCCAGATGGGCGGCATCGGCGGGCGCGGCGGCCCTGGCGAAAAGCAGATCGAGCTGGATCGCCGCATGATCGACGAATCGATCAAGCGTACCAAGGAACGGCTGCTGAAGGTCAAGAAGCAACGCGCCACGCAGCGCCGCCGGCGCGAGCGCCATGGCATCTTCAACATCTCGCTGGTCGGCTACACCAATGCCGGCAAATCCACGCTGTTCAACGCGCTGGTGAAGGCGCGGGCCTATGCGGCCGACCAGTTGTTCGCCACGCTGGACACGACCACGCGCCAGCTGTATTTGAACGAGGCCCGGCAATCGGTGTCCCTGTCGGACACCGTGGGCTTCATCCGCGACCTGCCGCACGGGCTGGTCGATGCATTCCAGGCCACGTTGCAGGAGGCGATTGATGCCGATCTTCTGCTGCATGTGGTTGACGCCTCCAATCCGAATTTCCCGGAACAAATCCAACAAGTCCAGAAAGTTCTGAAGGAAATCGGTGCCCAGGAGGTGCCTCTGGTACTGGTTTTCAACAAGCTCGATGCCGTCGATGAAGAGCGGCTTCCAGCGCAGTTGCAGGACCAGTACGAGCTTGACGGGCTACCTGTTTCACGGGTGTTTGTCAGCGCCCGCTCCGGTGAGGGGCTGCCGCAGCTGCGGCAGCTGCTGGCCGACCACGCACTGCGCGCAGAAGCGGAATACGCCGAAGCGCATGGTGGTGAAGAGCGGGGCGAAGGGGAGGTGGATGGCGCGATGCCCCCTGGGCAGGACGCCGAATACTAGGGGCTAGCGCCCTGATTGGGCAAAATGCCGATTGGGTCCCTGTCTTTACCGAAGAAACCGAGACTTCTCGCATGAATCTTTCACAACGCGCCCATCGCTGGGCGATGCTGCCGCAGCGCCTTCGCGGGATGTTCAACCTGAATGATCCGCGCTGGGGACGTGGCGACGACAAGAACGACGATGCCTCGCGCCCCGATGCCGACCGTCCCGCTGCGCCGCCGCCTGCGGAACCCGCACGCGACAACCGCGACAGCCGTGACAACCGTCCCTCCTCGGGTGGGGGTGGTCAGCCGCCGGATCTGGACGAGCTGTGGCGTGACCTCAACCGCAAGCTTTCGGGCCTGTTCGGCGGCAAGCCGGGCGGTGGCCGCGGGCAGCCGCCCGTGCGCAATGGCGGTGGCAGCCAGCCGCCGGACATGCGCAGTGCCGGCATGGGCGTGGGCCTGATTGCCGGCATTGCCTTCATCATCTGGATGGGCACGGGCATCTTCATCGTCCAGGAAGGCCAGCAGGCCGTCATCACCCAGTTCGGCAAGTACAAGAGCACGGTGGGTGCCGGCATCAACTGGCGCCTGCCGTACCCGATCCAGCGCCATGAACTGGTGTTCGTGACGCAGATCCGCTCGGCCGACGTGGGGCGCGACACTATCATCAAGAGCACGGGCCTGCGCGAGTCGGCCATGCTCACCGAGGACGAGAACATCGTCGAGATCAAGTTCGCCGTCCAGTACCGTCTGAGCGACGCGCGTGCCTGGCTGTTCGAGAGTAAGAACCCGTCCGAGGCCGTGGTCCAGGCCGCCGAGACCGCCGTGCGCGAAGTCGTCGGCAAGATGAAGATGGACACGGCGCTGGCCGAGGAGCGCGACCAGATCGCGCCGCGCGTGCGCGACCTGATGCAGACCATCCTGGACCGCTACAAGGTGGGCGTGGAAGTCGTGGGCATCAACCTGCAGCAAGGCGGCGTGCGTCCGCCCGAGCAGGTGCAGGCCGCCTTCGACGACGTGCTGCGTGCCGGCCAGGAGCGCGAGCGCGCCAAGAACGAGGCCCAGGCCTATGCCAACGACGTGGTGCCCCGCGCAGCCGGCTCGGCGGCACGTCTGCTGGAAGAGGCCAATGGCTACAAGGCCCGCATCGTGGCCCAGGCCCAGGGTGATGCGCAGCGCTTCAGCTCGGTGTTCACCGAGTACCAGAAGGCGCCCCAGGTCACGCGCGACCGCATGTATCTGGAAACCATGCAGCAGATCTACGGCAACGTGACCAAGGTGCTGGTGGAATCGCGCCAGGGCTCCAACCTGCTGTACCTGCCGCTGGACAAGATCATGCAAGGCGTGAGCGGCAATGTGCCGGCAGCCGATGGCTCGGCTGCCCCCAGCACCCAGGCGCCTGCGCCTGCCGCCATTCCCGGCCTTTCGAACGATGCGCGCAGCCGCGACAGCAGTCGCAGCCGTGACCGCGAAGCACGCTGAGGAGCAGCCCAAGTGAACCGAGTTGGATTTTTCATCACCAGCATTCTTCTGGCGCTGGCGCTGCTCAGCTCCATGCTGTTCGTCGTCGATCAACGCCAGTTCGGCGTGGTCTATGCCCTGGGTCAGATCAAGGAAGTGATCACCGAGCCGGGCCTGAACATCAAGATGCCGCCGCCGTTCCAGAACGTGCGCTACATCGACAAGCGCCTGCTCACGCTGGACAGCACCGACACCGAGCCCATGCTCACTGCCGAAAAGCAGCGCGTGGTCATCGACTGGTACGTGCGCTGGCGCATCTCCGATCCGTCGGAGTACATCCGCAACGTGGGCCTGGATGAATCGGCCGGTGCCATGCAGCTCAACCGCGTGGTGCGCAATGCCTTCCAGGAGGAAATCAACCGCCGCACCGTGCGCGAGCTTCTGTCCAGCAAGCGCGATGCGCTGATGAACGACGTCAAGCGCGAAGTGCTGGAGACCGTGCGCGGCGCCAAGCCCTGGGGCGTGGACGTGGTCGATGTGCGCATCACGCGCGTGGACTATGCCGAGACGATCACGGAATCGGTCTACCGCCGTATGGAAGCCGAGCGCAAGCGCGTGGCCAACGAGCTGCGCTCCACCGGCGCCGCCGAAGGCGAGAAGATCCGCGCCGAGGCCGATCGCCAGCGCGAGATCACCATCGCCAACGCCTACCGCGATGCCCAGAAGCTCAAGGGCGAGGGCGATGCGGAAGCCGCCCGCACCTATGCCGACGCCTTTGGCAAGGACCCGCAGTTCGCGCAGTTCTACCGTAGCCTGGAGGCCTACAAGTCCAGCTTTGCCAAGAAGAGCGACGTGCTTGTGCTCGATCCTTCGCAGACCGACTTCTTCAAGGCCTACCGCAACGGCGGCAGCTCTGGAAAGTAAGAACGCCTGAGCGGCAACGCCGCCCGGCCCATGCACGGCGCCCCTGTTGGGGCGCCGTTTTTTCTTGCGCTGCCGCTGGCGCCCGCACACCGAATCGATTCGGAATACCGAACGCTCCTCGCGGGCCTTGGGACACCCCCAATTTGGGCTGGCCCGCAACAGCCGGTAGAATCACGTTTTTAACAGCCTCCCCCTTTTTCCATGTCTGCTTGGGTCCTGCCGGATCACATCGCCGATGTCTTGCCTTCCGAGGCCCGGCACATCGAAGAATTGCGTCGAGGCCTGCTCGATACCGCACGTGGCTATGGCTATGAACTGGTCATGCCGCCCATGCTGGAGTACCTCGAATCCCTGCTCACCGGCACAGGGGAGGCGCTGGACCTGCAGACCTGCAAGCTCATCGACCAGCTGACGGGCCGCACCATGGGCCTGCGTGCCGATACCACGCAGCAGGTGGCTCGCATCGACGCCCATCTGCTCAACCGCAAGGGCCTCACGCGCCTGTGCTACTGCGGCCCCGTCGTCCATGCCCGCCCTGATCGTCCCCGCGCCACGCGTGAGCCGCTGCAGTTCGGTGCCGAAATCTACGGCCACCAGGGCATGGAAGCCGACCTGGAGGCACTGCACCTGGCGCTGGACTGCCTGCGCAGCGCGGGCGTCACCGACATCAACGTCGATCTGGCCGATGTGCGCATCGTGCGCAGCCTGCTGGCTGGCGTGATGGTGGACATGCAGGTGCTGCGCGGCGTGCATGCCGCGCTGGCCGCCAAGGATGCGAGCGAACTCGAGCGCCTCACCCGGGACTTCCCCGTCGCCTCGCGCGAAGGCCTGATGGCCTTGCTGCAGCTGTACGGCGGCATCGAGGTGCTGGACCGCGCCGAGAAGCTGCTGGCGCGCACGGCAGGCGTGCAGCCTCTGCTGGACCAGCTGCGCTGGCTTGCCCAGCGCCTGGAAGGCGTGAACGTGAGCTTTGATCTGGCCGATCTGCGCGGCTATGCCTACTACAGCGGCACGCGCTTCGCCATCTATGTTCCGGGTGCCAGCGACGCGCTGGTGCGCGGCGGCCGTTATGACGAGGTGGGCGCGGTCTTCGGCCGCAACCGGCCCGCCGCCGGCTTCAGCCTGGACATCAAGCAGCTCGTGGCCGTTGTGCCCGAGCGCCCGCTCAAGGCTGCCATCCGTGCGCCCTGGGGCGACGATCCCCAGGTGGCAGCCGCCATCGCGGCATTGCGCCGGCAGGGCGAGACCGTGGTCTGCGTGCTGCCAGGCCATGAAAGCGAAGTGGACGAGTTCCACTGCGACCGTGAGCTCGTGCAGGTTGCCGGGCAGTGGGCCGTGCAAGCCATCTGACGCATTTGTCAATTTCTTCGGATTTCATCGGATTTGAATATGAAAGCTACCAAAGGTCGCAACGTGGTCGTGGTCGGCACCCAGTGGGGTGACGAAGGCAAGGGCAAGCTGGTGGACTGGCTGACCGAAAGCGCCCAGGGCGTGGTCCGCTTCCAGGGTGGCCACAATGCGGGCCACACGCTGGTCATCAATGGTGTGAAGACCGCGCTGCACCTGATTCCCAGCGGCATCATGCGCCCCGGCGTGAAGTGCTATATCGGCAACGGCGTGGTGCTGTCGGCCGCCAAGCTGTTCGAGGAAATCGAAGGCCTGGAGAGGGCCGGCGTGCAAGTGCGCGACCGCCTGCGCGTGTCCGAAGCCTGCCCGCTGATCCTGCCTTTCCACTCGGCGCTGGACGTGGCGCGCGAAGCGGCGCGCGAGCAGGGCGGCACCGAGAAGATCGGCACCACCGGCCGTGGCATCGGTCCCGCCTACGAAGACAAGATTGCCCGCCGCGCACTGCGCGTGCAGGATCTCAAGTACCCCGAGCGCTTCGCCACCAAGCTGCGCGAACTGCTGGCCCTGCACAACCACATCCTGGTCAACGTGCTGGGCTCGAAGAACTTCACCTTCGGTGACGCGCTCAAGCCGTACATCAAGGATGGCGAAGTCCAGTTCGACGCCGTGTACGAAGAAGCCATGCGCCATGCCGAGCAGCTTTTGCCCATGATGGCCGACGTCTCGCGCGAGCTGAACGCCGCGCACGCCGAAGGCGCCAACCTGCTGTTCGAAGGCGCGCAGGGCACGCTGCTGGACGTGGACCACGGCACCTATCCCTATGTCACCTCGTCCAACTGCGTCGCCGGCAATGCGGCTGCCGGTTCCGGCGTGGGCCCCGGCATGCTGCACTACATCCTGGGCATCACCAAGGCCTACTGCACCCGCGTGGGCGGCGGTCCTTTCCCCACCGAACTGGATTGGGAAAAGGAAGGCACGCCAGGCTGGCACATGAGCACCGTGGGCGCCGAAAAGGGTGTGACCACCGGCCGCTCGCGCCGCTGCGGCTGGTTCGACGCCGCGCTGCTCAAGCGCAGCGCCCAGGTCAACGGCCTGTCGGGCCTGTGCATCACCAAGCTCGACGTGCTCGACGGCCTGCAGGAACTGCTGCTGTGCGTGGGCTACGAGCTGGATGGCGAAAAGATCGACCTGCTGCCCATGGGCGCCGACGAGATCGCCCGCTGCAAGCCCATCTATGAATCCATCCCCGGCTGGACCGATTCCACCGTGGGCGTGACCGACTACGACAAGCTGCCGGCCAATGCCCGCCGCTATCTGGAGCGCATCGAGGAAGTGACGGGCGTGCCCATCGCCATGGTTTCGACCAGCCCCGACCGGGATCACACCATCCTGATGCAAAACCCCTACGCCGCCCAGTGAACTGCTGGCGTTTGAACCCCAAGATTGAACCAGGAGCCATTCCATGCTGACGGAAGACGGTCAACACCTGTATGTGAGCTACGACGAATACCACGGACTGATCGAAAAGCTCGCGATCAAAGTGCACCAGTCCGGCTGGGAATTCGACACCATTCTCTGCCTGGCCCGTGGCGGCCTGCGCCCCGGTGACATGCTCAGCCGCATCTTCGACAAGCCGCTGGCCATCATGTCCACCAGCTCCTACCGCGCCGAGGCCGGCACGGTGCAGGGCCATCTGGACATCGCGCGCTTCATCACCACGCCCAAGGGCGAGATTGCCGGCCGCGTGCTGCTGGTCGATGACCTGGCCGATTCGGGCCACACGCTGAATGCCGTGATCGCCATGCTCAAGACCAACTATCCGCCGATCACCGAGCTGCGCAGCGCCGTGATCTGGACCAAGGGCCTGTCCGCGTTCACGCCCGACTACTCGGTGGACTACCTGCCGACCAACCCCTGGATCCACCAGCCTTTCGAGCACTACGACACGCTGCGTCCCGAAAAGCTCATGGAAAAGTGGAAGATCTGAGAGCCGTTGCGCTTTCAAGGTCCTTGCCTGCAAAGGGAGCCAACCGGCTCCCTTTGTCGTTGTGGCCTGCGTTTTCATGCGTTGTCGTCATGCCTTGATGCAAGTCATGGGTTGGCGCGCTTGTCGCGATATCTCGGGCCAACGTCGCGTAAATGTCGGTTTTTTGCACAGCTTCAAAAGCCGATGCCCTAGAGCGTCCGAGGGCTGAATGGCGCGGCTACACTGCGCAGATTCTCAGAAGGTGGTGCTTTGTGAAACGTCTTTCCGTCGGGCGCTTGGGCGCGGCTGTGGCTTTGGTTGTGGGCGGCGGTGCGCTGGCCTGGCTGGCCGTGGCGTCCCTGCCCGGATCCAAATCGGCCCGTGCGGCCTCAGCCACGCCTGCAGCCGTCCAGGCGCAGGCTGCATCGGCTCAGGCCGCTGCCGTTCCCGCCGCGCCTTCCGTGCCTGCGGCCTCTGCTGCCCCGGTAGCGCCAGTTGCGCCTGTTGCGCGTGTCACGCCGCCGCCGCAGACCCAGGGCCCCACGCCCATCTTCGTGCTCAACTCGCTTGATGCCAACATCAGCATCGTGGACCCGGTCACCTGGCAGGAGACGGCCCGCATTCCCACGGGCAAGGAGCCGCACCACCTCTACCTCACGCCTGACGAGAAATCGCTGGTCGTGGCCAATGCGCTGGGCGATACCCTGACCCTGGTCGATCCGCGCACGGGCGAGGTGCAGCGCGTGATCCGCGACATCATCGACCCCTATCACCTGCGCTTCAGCCCGGACATGAAGTGGTTCGTCACGGCGGCCAACCGCCTCAACCACATCGACATCTACCGCTGGGATGGCCAGAACCCGCAGTTGGTCAAGCGCGTGCCCACGGGCAAGACGCCCAGCCATCTCTGGATCGATGCCAGGAGCACGACCATCTATTCCACCATGCAGGACAGCGATGCCCTGGTGGCCATCGACATCGCCACGCAGACCATCAAGGCCCGCGTGCCCACCGGCCCCATGCCGGCCGATCTCTATGGCAGCCCGGACGGCACCAAGCTGTTCATCGGCCTGACCGGCAGCGATGGCGTGGAAGTGTTCGACATCACCGGCCCCGAGCCGCGCAGCGTGGCCCGCATCAAGACAGCCGCTGGCGCCCACGCCATGCGTGCCGCCGGCGATGGCCGCCACCTGTATGTGAGCAACCGCGTGGCCAACACCATCAGCAAGATCGACATGCAGACCAACCAGGTCGTGGCCAGCTACCCGGCCCCGGGAGGCCCGGACTGCATGGACGTTTCCGCCGACGGCCGCTACCTGCTGGTCAGCTCGCGCTGGGCGCGCAAGCTGTCGGTGATCGACACCGTCGAAAAGAAGGTGGTCCAGCAGGTCAAGGTCGGCAAGTCGCCCCACGGTGTCTGGACACTGGCCCACGCGCAGCGCTGATGGACCGCAGACTCTTTGCGCAATCGCTGGCTGGCGCCGCCGCCTTCAGCCTGCTGCGCCCCGCGATGGCCGCAGGGCAGGGCACGGGCTGCGCCAAGACCGTGTACCTGACGTTCGACACGGGCCACATGGGCATTGCCGACCTGGTGGCCGAGGTGCTCAAGCGCCATGGCGTGCCAGTGACCTTCTTTGCCGCCAACGAGCGCACGCAGCAAGGCGACGGCAGCCTGGGCGAGACCTGGGCGCCCTGGTGGCGCGCACGCGCCGCCGAAGGCCACGAGTTCGCCTCGCACACCTACGACCACATGTACTGGCGCGGTGATCTGCGTGCCTCGAAGAACGGTCCGGTCACGGGCTTTCGCGTGCGCCCCTCGGCCGGGCCACGCGCCAACGAGAGCTTCACGGTCGATGCGGCAGGCTATTGCGACGAGATCCGCAGGGCTGCACAGCGGCTGCAGCAGATCACCGGGCGCAAGCCCCTGCCGCTGTTCCGTGCGCCCGGCGGCAAGACCTCGCCCGCGCTGCTGGACGCCGCGCGGCAGGGCGGCTACATGCATGTGGGCTGGTCCAGCGCAGGTTTTCTGGGCGACGAGCTGCCCAGCGACCGCTACCCGAATGCGCAGCTGCTGGCCCAGGCGCTCAAGAACATCCGCAGCGGCGACATCCTGCTGGCCCATCTGGGCATCTGGTCACGCAAGGACCCCTGGGCACCGGCCGTGCTGGAACCTTTGATCACGGGCCTGCTCAAGCAGGGGTTCTGCTTCCGCACGCTGCGGGAGCATCCCGACTATCGGGATTGGATAGCAAAATTCGCATGACGTCCGCGCGCGCAGCGCGGCGGGCGATGGGAGCGTGGTGTGGACTGGTGGATTCAGTGGTTCGGTAATGCGCAGCAGCGCCTGTTCGAGGGCGTTGTCCAGCCTGTGCTCTTTTGGCTGGGGCAGGCCAGCCTGCTGGAGGATGCCTACGACGCCACAGGCTGGCTGCTGGTGGGCCTGCTGCAGATCTTCATCATGGTGGCCGTGATCGCGCCGCTGCAGTACTGGCGGCCCGTCGAGCCCGTTACCGACCGGCGCGCCATCCATGTGGACATCATCTATACCGTGGTGCACCGGCTGGGCCTGTTCAGGCTGGCGCTGTTCTTCACGCTGGACCCGCTGTGGGACGAGCTCATGGGCCGCCTGCATGTCTGGGGCCTGCCGAGCTTTCACCTGGACGGTGTCTGGCCCGGCGTGACCGATCTGGCCTGGGTCAGCCTGATCACCTACCTGCTGGCCTTCGACTTCCTCGACTACTGGATACACCGGGGCCAGCACAGCATCGGCTGGTGGTGGAAGCTGCATGCGCTGCACCACTCGCAGCGCCAGATGACGGTCTGGAGCGACAACCGCAATCACCTGCTCGACGATGTGATCCGCGACACCATCATCGTGCTCGTGGCCCAGTTCATCGGCGTGGCTCCAGGCCAGTTCGTGGCCATCGTGGCCTTCACCCAGCTCAGCGAGAGCTTCCAGCATGCCAACCTGCGCGTCTGGTTCGGCACCATCGGCGAGCGGCTGTGGATCAGCCCGCGCTTTCACCGCCGCCACCACGCCATCGGCATTGGCCACGAGCCCATGGCGCCCGTGCGCAACAAGAAGGCGCATGGCAACAACTTCGGCGTGCTGCTGCCCTGGTGGGACATGCTGTTCGGCACCGCCAATTTCGAGCTGCGCTTCGATCCCACCGGCGTGCGCGACCAGGTCCAGCCCAATGCCCAGGGCCAGCTGCGCGACTACGGCCAGGGCTTTTGGGCCCAGCAATGGCGTGGGTTCCTAAGGTTGATGGGTCGCGCTTGAGGCTGGGCTCGGGGTATGCTTGCCGGCATGGGCTTGCTACTCGATTCCTTCTGGCGTGCGACGGCGTATTGCCTGCATAAGCGGGTGATTGCATGGTCGCTGTTTCCCCTGCTCTTCATGGCCATCACGGCCTGGCTGCTGGGTTACTTCTTCTGGGCCGATGCCGTGGTCTGGACGGAAGGAGTCCTGCAGGGCGTGGGCTGGCTGCACACGGTCTGGTCCTGGATGGGCGTGCAATCGCTGCCCGAGCTGGTGGCGCCGGTGCTGGTCGTTCTCTCGGTCACGCCGGTGCTGGTCGTGGTCTCGCTGCTGCTGGTGGCGCTGTTCATGACGCCTGCCCTGGTCGAGCTGGTGGCGCAACGGCGCTTTCCGGCACTCGAGCGCAGGCAGGGTGCCACCCTGATCGGCAGCCTGCTGTGGTCGGCCGGCTCCTCGCTGATCGCCCTGATCGCGTTGCTGGTATCGGTTCCATTGTGGTTCGTGCCTCCCCTGGTGGTGGTGATCCCCCCGCTGATCTGGGGCTGGCTGACCTACCGCGTCATGGCCTTCGACGCGCTGTCTGCCCACGCCAGCAAGCCAGAACGCCGCAGCCTGTTCCTGCGCCACCGCCTGGCGCTGATGCTCATGGGCGTGGTCTGTGGCTACCTGGGGGCGGCTCCGGCCATTGTCTGGGCCTCGGGCGTGGTCTTCGTTGCAGCCTTCTGGATACTGATTCCGGTGGCCATCTGGATCTATGCGCTGATCTTCGCCTTCTCCTCGCTGTGGTTTGCCCATTTCTGCCTGGCGGCGCTGCAGCGCATGCGCGAGGAGGAGCCGGCGCTGCCCGAAGCACCCATCATTCCCTACGCTCCCGACGCGCCGCAAGGCTCCGGCACAGCCCCTGTTCCCCCCACCCCGCAAGAAAAGACCACATGACCCTTCAAGTTGGCGCACTCATCATCGGAGACGAAATCCTGTCGGGCAAGCGTGCCGACAAGCACCTTCCCAAGCTGATCGAACTGCTGGGCGCGCGTGGCCTGTCCCTGGCCCATGCCGAGTACGTGGGTGACGATAGGGCACGCATCACCGACGCCCTGCGCCGCGCCTTCGCATCGCAGGCCGTGGTCTTCAGCTTTGGCGGGATAGGCGCCACGCCCGACGACCACACGCGCCAATGCGCGGCCGAGGCCCTGGGCGTGCCGCTGGCCCTGCACCCGGAAGCCGTGGCCCTGATCCGCGAACGCATGCGCGATGTGGCCACCGAGGAAGGCAAGCCCTACGAGCCCCAGCGCGCCGACAACCTGCACCGGCTGCAGATGGGCAACTTCCCCGAAGGCGCGCGCATCATCCCCAACGTCTACAACAAGATCCCGGGCTTTTCCTGTTCGGGCGCCAGCGGCACGGTGCACTTCGTGCCCGGCTTCCCGGTCATGGCCTGGCCCATGGTCGAGTGGGTGCTGGAGCAGCGCTATGCCAAGCATTTCCACAGCACGGTGCAGCGGGAGCATTCGGTCATCGTCTACGGTGGCATGGAGGCCACGCTGACGCCGCTGATGGTGGCCATAGAGCGCGACCACCCGGGCGTCAAGGTGTTCAGCCTGCCCAGCGTGGATGATTCCAAGCACGGCCGGCACATAGAACTTGGTGTCAAGGGCGAAGCTGGTGCCGTCACCAAGGCCTGGCCCACGCTGCTGGAAGGTTTGCACTCATTTGGTGCAAGTCTTGGCCCTGAATTGGTGCGCAACATCTGATTTACGGCCCTTCATCCAAATCTGCACCGATTTGGTGAGTGGTCACTCGGGCCGGGCCAGGCTGCAATGTCATCCACAACGCCCACGCAAGGCGGCAGAATCACGGGGCTGGCGCGCCAAGCAGGTGCCAGTCTGCGGGCATGCACTCAATGGATGCAGCCTGGCACGCAAACTGCTTAAGAGTATTTATCTTTTTTGATCAGCCAGATTGGCAGGAGAGATCTGATGGCAAAGACCGTTGCAGACGTGTTGAACATGGTGAAGGAGAACGAGGTCAAATTCGTGGACCTTCGTTTTACGGACACCCGTGGCAAGGAGCAGCACGTCACGGTGCCGGTGTCGCACTTCGACGAAGACAAGTTCACCTCGGGCCACGCCTTCGACGGCTCGTCGGTGGCAGGCTGGAAGGGCATTGAAGCATCGGACATGCAACTGATGCCCGATCCCGCCACCGCGAACATCGACCCCTTCTTTGAAGAGACCACGCTGTTCCTGCAGTGCGATGTGATCGAACCCGGCGATGGCAAGGCCTACGACCGCGATCCCCGCTCGGTGGCCAAGCGTGCCGAAGCCTATCTGAAGGCCTCGGGCCTGGGCGATACCGCCTACTTCGGTCCCGAACCTGAATTCTTCATCTTCGACGGCGTGCGCTGGAACACCGAACCCGGCAGCACCTTCTACGAAATCGAAGAGTACGAAGCCCCCTGGAATTCCGGCGCCAAGTTCGAGTCCGGCAACCGCGGCCACCGTCCGCGCAACAAGGGCGGCTACTTCCCCGTGCCGCCCGTGGACAGCACCCAGGACCTGCGCGCCGAGATGGTGCTGCTGCTCGAGCAGCTGGGCATTCCCGTCGAAGTGTTCCACCACGAAGTGGCTGGCGCCGGCCAGAACGAGATCGGCACCAAGTTCTCGACCCTGGTGGAGCGCGCCGACTGGACACAGGTCATGAAGTACGTGATCTGGAACGTGGCCAACACCTACGGCAAGACCGCCACCTTCATGCCCAAGCCCTATCCGGGCGACAACGGCTCCGGCATGCACGTGCACCAGTCCGTCTGGAAGGATGGCAAGAACCTGTTCGCAGGGGACGGCTATGCCGGCCTGTCCGACTTCGCGCTGTACTACATCGGCGGCATCATCAAGCACGCCCGTGCCCTGAACGCCATCACCAACCCCGGCACCAACAGCTACAAGCGCCTGGTGCCCGGCTTCGAGGCTCCGGTCAAGCTGGCCTACTCGGCCAAGAACCGCTCGGCATCGATCCGCATCCCCTACGTGGCCAACCCCAAGGGCCGCCGCGTCGAGGCACGCTTCCCCGATCCGCTGATGAACCCCTACCTGGGCTTCTCGGCCCTGCTGATGGCGGGTCTGGACGGCGTGGAAAACAAGATCCATCCCGGCGAAGCCGCGACCAAGGATCTGTACCACCTGCCCCCGGAAGAGGACAAGCTGGTGCCCACGGTCTGCCACAGCCTGGACCAGGCCCTGGAAGCACTGGACGCAGACCGTTCGTTCCTGACCAAGGGCGGCGTGTTCTCGGACAGCATGCTCGATGCCTACATCGAGCTGAAGATGGGCGAAGTGACCCGTTACCGTCAGGCCGTGCACCCGGTCGAGTACGACATGTACTTCTCGCTGTAAGGCGGGTCGGCAAAAAGGCGGCGCAAGCCGCCTTTTTTGCTTTCGGCCAGGACCTGGGTATGCTGGGCGCGGAACCAAAAGGGGTTGTCCCGCTCAAGAAATGACGTCCAGCCCGGAAGATGGAGCGATACTTGCCCGGACAAGCCGGGCCCTTCCGATCTGGCTACCCGAGGGAATGGAATGAAGAAACTGTTTGTGTCGCTGCTGCTGCCGCTGCTGTCGGCAGGAGCCTGGTCCCAGGACGTGATCTACCGCTGCGGCAACGAGTACACCAACAACGTCAGCCAGGCCAAGGCCAAGGACTGCAAGCCGGTGGACGGCGGGCATGTGACGGTGATCCATGGCGGCAGCAAGCCGGCGGCCTCGGGCGGCGGCCAGGCGCCGCGCACCTCCGCCGCTCCTGCGGCAGGATCGCCCGCTCCGGCCAAGGTCAACAGCAGCGCCCAGAAGGCCCGCGACTCCGATGCGCGGACCATCCTCGAAAGCGAGCTGGCCCGCGCCCAGGAGAAGCTGACACAGCTGCGTCAGGAGTACAACGATGGCAATCCCCAGCGCACCGCATTGGAGTTGCGCAATCCCCAGGGCTATCTGGAACGTGTCGAGCAGCTCAAGAGCAGCATCTCGCGGCAGGAAGGCGATGTCGCCGGCATCCGCCGCGAACTGGATCGACTTCCCAAGAACTGACGGGCCCGAGCGGCCCATGCGAGCCCGGCCATGATCCAGGACGACCGGCCGGCGCCCCCGGCCTCCTATCAGGCGCTTGATCTGCTGTGCACGCTGATGACCGTGCTCGACGAGCAAGGCGCCGTGCTTTTCGCCAACGCGGCCCTTGAGAACGCACTGGGCCTGTCGCGCCGCATGCTCGAAGGCAGCGAGCTGGCTGCCTGCTTCACCGAGCCGGCCTTGCTGGACAAGGCCTTGCGCGGCGCCCAGGACAACGACTTCGCTGCCCTGCGCTTCGAGGCCAGCCTGCACCGCGTGGGGGGCGATGCGCTTCCTGTGCACGTCACGGTTTCCCTGGCCGAGCGGCCCGGCCATGTGCTGGTGGAGTTCTGGCCGCTGGAGCAGCAGGCCCGCCAGGACCGCGAGGAGCGTTTGCGCGAGCAGGCCCAGGCGCACAAGGAGCTGATCCGCAACCTGGCCCACGAGATCAAGAACCCGCTGGGCGGCATCCGTGGCGCGGCCCAGCTGCTGCAGATGGATCTGGACGCGCCCGAGCTGCGCGAGTACACCGAAGTCATCATCCACGAGGCCGACCGTCTGCAGGCGCTGGTCGACCGGCTGCTGGCGCCGCACCGCCATCCGCACGAGGTCGGTGACGTCAACATCCACGAAGTCTGCGAGCGCGTGCGTTCGCTGGTGCTGGTCGAGCATCCTGCAGGGCTGACCATTACGCGCGACTACGACATCTCCATTCCCGAGTTCCGGGGCGACAGCGCACAGCTGATCCAGGCCGTGCTCAACATCGTCCAGAACGCGGCGCAGGCCTTGCACGAACGCATCGCTGCCGGCGATGCCGAGATCATTTTGAGAACCCGTGTGGCGCGCCAGGTAACTTTTGGTCGCCAACGCTACCGGTTGGCATTGGAATTGCATGTGATCGACAACGGGCCAGGCGTTCCCGATGCCATCAAGGAGCGGATCTTCTATCCGCTGGTATCGGGAAGGGATGGCGGTTCGGGACTGGGGCTGACGCTGGCGCAGACCTTCGTGCAGCGCCACCAGGGGCTGATCGAATGTGAAAGCCAGCCGGGCCGCACGGATTTCCGCATCCTCATTCCCCTGCCTTGAGGCCCACGGAAGTCAACACTGCAACAAGGGAAGGAAGCACCACCAATGAAACCGATCTGGATCGTGGATGATGACCCTTCCATCCGCTTCGTGCTGGAAAAGGCACTGGGCCGGGAAGGTTGGGCAACGCGCAGCTTCGTTCAGGCGCGCGACGTGCTCACGGCACTGTCCGATGTCGATGCCAGCGACCCGGCGCGCCAGCCACCACAGGTGCTGGTCAGCGATATCCGCATGCCCGGCGGCTCCGGCCTGGAACTGCTCGAGCAGATCCGTGCCCAGCAGCCCGGCCTGCCCGTCATCATCATGACCGCGTACTCCGACCTGGACAGTGCCGTCTCGGCCTTCCAGCGCGGAGCCTTCGAGTACCTGCCCAAACCCTTCGACCTGCCCAAGGCGGTGGAACTCATCCGCCGCGCCGTCGAGGAAAGCCTGCGCGAGGACGTGGCCGAGGCACAGGCCCCGCTGCAGGCCGAGATGCTGGGCCAGGCGCCTGCCATGCAGGACGTCTTTCGCGCCATCGGCCGGCTCAGCCAGAGCCAGGTCACGGTGCTGGTCACGGGCGAGTCGGGCTCGGGCAAGGAACTGGTGGCGCGCGCGCTGCACAAGCACTCGCCCGTGGCGGGCGGCCCCTTCGTGGCCATCAACACCGCCGCCATCCCCAAGGACCTGCTGGAGTCCGAGCTGTTCGGCCACGAGCGCGGCGCCTTCACGGGCGCACAGACCCAGCGGCGCGGCCGCTTCGAGCAGGCCGAGGGCGGCACGCTCTTTCTCGATGAAATCGGCGACATGCCTTTCGACCTGCAGACGCGCCTGCTGCGTGTGCTGTCGGACGGGCATTTCTACCGCGTGGGCGGCCACCAGGCCGTCAAGGCACATGTGCGCGTCATCGCCGCCACCCACCAGGACCTGGAGCAGCGCGTGCGCAACGGCGCCTTCCGCGAGGATCTGTTCCACCGCCTCAACGTCATCCGCCTGCGCCTGCCCGCGCTGCGCGAGCGCAACGAAGACGTGCCCATGCTGGCACGCCACTTCCTGCAGCAAAGCGCGCGGCAGCTGGGCGTGGAGCCCAAGCGCATGGGGGTCGATGCCATGCAGCGGCTGCAGTCGTTCGCCTTTCCCGGCAACGTGCGCCAGCTGGAGAACATCTGCCACTGGCTGACCGTCATGGCGCCAGCCCAGGTCATCTCGGTCAAGGACCTGCCTCCCGAGGTGCTGGGCGAGGCCGCGCCACCCGTGGGCGGCGGCAGTGCCGGCGTGCCCGCACCGGTGGTGCTGTCGCATGCGCCGGCCGTGGCGGAAGAGGGAGTGGGCCGCATCGCCATGCCAGCCCCGTCGCTGGCCCAGCCGCATGACGGGGGACTGGCCACGTCCGACCTGGACTGGGTGCATCTGCTGGGGCAGCAGGCGCGCCAGCTGCTGGAGCACACCCATGCCCAGGGGCATGGCGAGGTCTGGGACCAGCTGTCCCGCCGCTTCGAGGCGCAGCTGATCCGCTCGGCCCTGGCCGTCACCCACGGCCGCCGGGTCGAGGCCGCCCAGCGCCTGGGCATAGGCCGCAACACCATCACCCGCAAGTTGCAGGAGCTGGGCATGGACGAGGACGCCTTCGAGTAAGGCAAGCCGGCGGGCGGCTGGGCCCTTGCCTTGGCAAGGGTCCGACTCCTACAGGCCGGCGCCCGGGGTGCTGACGGGCCGTGCCGCCCGGGCTGGGGACAATGGAGTCCTCTTCGCTGGAACGGCCTACGTCCCGACCTATCGTGCCCACAGTCCTCTCCAACCTCTGGCAAAAGGCCAAACCCGCCCGCCCGGGCGTGATGTGCCCATCGACACCGCGCAAGCTCGGCGAGCCGGTCGATGCGTACTGGCATGACCGCTATTTCCTGGAGCCGTACTTCGTGCCGGGGCGCGGCTACGACCAATACCGGCCCGCCTATGCACTGGGCTGGAAGGCTTCCCTGTCGCCGGAACACGCGCAGCAGGATTTCGAGTCCGCAGAAGCCCGGCTGGAAGAACGCTGGGAGCAGGAACGGGGCGGCAGCCTGCTGCACTGGAACCAGGTGCGTGAGGCCGTGGAGGCCTCCTGGCTGCAGGCGCGCCGGCGCACGCCCGCACAGCCTGCGGCTTCCACGCTGGAACTGCAGACCACGGCGCTGCTCAATGCCGTGCTGGCCCTGGGTCGCCAGGCCCATGTCCGGTTGGGCGAATGCATGGATCCCATGCCCCAGGGACTGATAGGCCAGGTACTGGCGCGCCACTTCAATGCCAGCCAGGTCCTGGTCGATGACCTGGAACGCGCCATCGACGCCAACGGCGGCGTGGTGCTGCCCGTGCGCGACAGCCGTGCCGCACTGCGTCGCAACGCCTTCTGGGACGGGCTGCTGGGCAGGGAAGAGGGCGCGGACTACGTGCTGGACCAGGCCGAGTCCTGCCAGCAGCAATGGCTGAGCGCCTATGAGGCTGCTGAGCAGTCCCGTCTGCCGGCGCCACTCAGCGAAGTTCTGCATCGCCAGTCCCTGATGCTGCGCGGGCAGATCGAGGCCATCCACTGGCTGCGCCGGTACATGCTGTAGCGCAAGTCTGAAAACCTAGCCCAATGTCACGACGACCGGCGCATGGTCGCTGGGCTGAGGGTTCTTGCGCGGCGCGCGGTCCACGATGCAGGCGGTGACGCTGGGACGCAAGGCCTCGCTGACCAGGATATGGTCAATGCGCAGGCCCCGGTTCTTCTGGAAACCCAGCATCCGGTAGTCCCACCACGAATAGCTTTTCTCGGGCTGGTCGAACATGCGGAAGGCATCGGTCAGGCCCAGCTGCAGCAGCGCCTGGAAATGCGTGCGCTCTTCCACCGTGTGGTGGATCGTGTCCTTCAGGCCGATGGGATCGTAGGAGTCGCGGTCCTCGGGGGCCACGTTGAAGTCGCCCACCAGCACCAGGCGCGGATGGGCTGCCATCTCGCTTTTCACCCAGTCCTGCAGCGCCTGCAGCCAGCGCATCTTGTAGGCGAACTTGTCGGTGCCCGGCGCCTGTCCATTGACGAAGTAGCCGTTGATCAGGCGCACCGGGCCGCCTTCGGCATCGAGGGTGGCGGCAATGATGCGGGCCTGCTCGTCATCCAGGCCCGGGATATTGCGCACCACGTCGTGCACCGGCGTGCGCGTCAGCCAGGCCACGCCGTTGTAGGTCTTCTGTCCATGGCTGACCGCGTGGTAGCCGGCTTCCTGCAGCGCCTGCAGCGGAAACTTGTCGTCGGTGAGCTTGAGCTCCTGCAGCGCCAGCGCATCGACAGGATTGGCCTGCAGCCAGGCCAGCACCTGCGGCAGGCGCACGGACAGGGAGTTGACGTTCCAGGTGGCGATTTGCATAAATAAATCCAATTAAATCAAATGGTTGCGTGATTTTTCGATGGCTGCTCTTGTGGTGGTTGCCAGCCTGTTCACCCGAAAAATCATGCCCTTGCCGCAGCAGTCAGCCCCTATTTTGATGCGCGATTGCGCTTGGGTGTTTTTCAGGCGATTCGGCAGCGCGGCTGTCAGCCCTGGCTTCGGCCAGCGTATCGGCATGCGGGGCCGTTGACGTGATGGGACCTGCCTCGCCACGACCTTCATGGCACCGGGCAGACCTTGAATCAGATTGATCTGATTTCATCTCGGATGAAAGGTCCCTATGATTGAAAATTTACCAAGGAAATGCGGCCTTGGAATTTTTTATTATCCGGAGGTATTCAAAATGCATATATTCGCAGGTGCTTTTTGCAGAATAAACAAGGCTGTCATGATATTTATTTTGGCAATGATGGCCACCTCCGCATGGTCCCAATGCGAAATTAAAGATACAAGTGATGGGGCAGGCTATTACAAGTATGTGTTCAGTAATTTCAATCCCCCAGAATTCAATCCCACTGTGGCCAAGAACACGGTGATTTACTCAAAAGCCGCTGTGGCGGTACTGAGTAATGGGGTTGGCAAGAGATTGATGAATTGTAAGCAACGGGTCATGGGCTATAGCGTAGGTAAATCTACACCAGTCAATAATATATACCCGACGACAGTCGAGGGTATTGGAATGAGGGTTTCGACTATACATGGTGCTGCGCCTGTAAGTACTTCGGAGCATTCCGATCACCCCGGATCTTTTGCATATCAATTTTCCGATGTCAAAGTTGAGTTGATCAAGACCGCAGATGGCGATATCACTGCAGGTGGCGTGCTGGACAGCGATTTCCTGTACGAACGCGCGACTGATGCATCTGGCCAGATTCTCGCTCAATACAGCTTTTCCTCGCCCGTCGTCCTCCGGCCCAGGGTGCCCACTTGTACCCCACAGGCGCCGGAGCCCGTGCGCATGGCCCAGACTGTCGCTCAAAAACTCACCTCAATCGGCTCCACCGGTGCTCCCCGCTCCTTCCTCATCTCGTTGTTGTGCAAGGGCGGCATTCCAGGTTCGTTGACCAACGCCTATGTCACCCTGACGGATGTGGCAAATCCTGGAAATATCGGGAATGCTCTGACCCTGTCGAAAACCTCGGTGGCAAAAGGTGTGGGTGTGCAGATCCGCAAGGATGACCAGATACTGGGCTTTGGCCCGGACTCCAATGCCGCCGGCAACAGGAATCAATGGTTTGCAGGGTCTGTTGCCTACGGGCAGGAGCGGTTGGATATCCCGCTGACGGCGCGCTATGTCAAGACCGGAGAGAACGTGACCATAGGCAGTGCCAATGCGGCGGCGACCTTCACCATCAGCTACCAGTAGTTCCCCCTGATCCCTTGCGCTTTCGGTCTGACCGCTGCCAGGCCATTCAGCGTGGTCAGGCAAGTCTGCGGGTGCGCGGCCATGCCCGCAGAATACGCAGATGCTTGATCTACTCGTCATTCACGCCACGCTGCCCGACGGCCGCCAGGACATGTCCATCGCCGTGCAGGGCGGGCGCATCGTCGAGGTCGCGGCCGGTCTTTCAGCGCCAGCCCACCAAGTGGTCGATGCGCAGCACCAGCTGGTCTCGCCGCCCTTCGTCGATCCGCATTTCCATATGGATGCCACGCTGAGCCACGGTCTGCCGCGCGTCAACCGCAGCGGCACGCTGCTGGAGGGCATAGCGCTGTGGGGCGAGCTCAAGCCGCTGCTCACGGCCGAGGCGCTAATCTCGCGCGCGCTGGAGTATTGCGACTGGGCGGCGGCCAAGGGGCTGCAGGCCATCCGCAGCCATGTGGATACCAGCGATGTCCGCCTGCTGGCCGTCGATGCGTTGCTGGAGGTCAAGCGCCAGGTGGCTCCCTATATCGACCTGCAGCTGGTGGCGTTTCCTCAGGACGGCGTGCTGCGCTCGCCCGGCGGCGTCGCCAACCTGCGGCGGGCGCTGGACAAGGGCGTGGACGTGGTGGGCGGCATTCCCCACTTCGAGCGCACCATGGCCGAGGGTGCCGACAGCGTCAGGCTGCTGTGCGAGCTGGCGGCCGAGCGCGGCCTGCTGGTGGACATGCACTGCGACGAGTCCGACGACCCGCTGTCGCGCCACATCGAAACCCTGGCCTTCGAGGCGCAGCGCCTGGGCCTGCAGGGCCGCGTGACGGGCTCGCACTGCACCTCCATGCACAGCATGGACAACTACTACGTGAGCAAGCTGCTGCCGCTGATCGCCGAAAGCGGCGTGGCCGTGATTGCCAATCCGCTGATCAACATCACGCTGCAGGGCCGCCAGGACAGCTATCCCAAGCGCCGCGGCATGACGCGCGTGCCCGAACTGCTGGCCGCAGGCGTCAACGTGGCCTTCGGCCATGACTGCGTGATGGACCCCTGGTACGGCATGGGCTCGGGCGACATGCTGGAGGTCGCCCACATGGGCCTGCATGTGGCGCAGATGACCGGCCAGGACGGCATGCGCGACTGCTTCGACGCCGTGACCACGCGCGCGGCGCGTGTGATGCACCTGGACGGCTATGGCATCGAGGCCGGCTGCGATGCCAGCTTCGTGCTGCTGCAGGCGCGCGATGCGGCCGAGGCGATACGGCTGCGCGCCACGCGCCTGAAGGTGTTCCGCAAGGGCCGGTTGCTGGCCGAGGCGCCTGCTGCAACGGCTGCGCTGCATCTGCCGGGCCGCCCGGCAAGAATCGACTGGCGGCGCTGAACCGCAGCTGAACCGGCGCCGGCCTCAGGCGCCGGCCAGGCTGGCCTCGCGCACGATGGTCTGCAGGGCCACCAGGTCCCTGACCACCAGGCCCTGGGCTTCCACGCGAATGCAGTTGTCGCGCTCCATGCGCTTGAGCTCCTGGTTCACGCGCTGGCGCGAGGCACCCAGCAACTGGGCCAGCTCCTCCTGCACCAGTTGCAGGCCTATGCGCAGCTCGCGCGGGTCGTCCAGCACCTGTGTGCCGTAGCTGCGCGACAGGTGCAGCAACTGCTTGGCCAGGCGTGCGCGCAGGGGCAGGGTGTTGAGGTCTTCCACCAGCCCGTAGGTCTGGCGTATGCGGTGGGCCTGCAGGCGCAGCAGAGCATCGTAGAACTCCACATGCGTTGCCAGGATGGCGTGAAAGCTCTCCTTGTCCACGCACAGCAGCGTGGTGTCGCCGTGGGCATAGGCATCGCGCGTGCGGGGCTCGTCAAGAAAGGTGGACATGGCACCGAACCAGGCGCCCGGCTCCACATAGGCCAGCGTAGTCTGCCGACCCGACAGGCTGGTCGAGCTCATGCGCACGGCGCCCTGCGCACAGGCATACCACCTGTGCGGCACATCGCCGCGTGCATAGATCAGTGCCCCGTCCTTGAGCCGCCGGACCGTGGTCTGGCGCAGGATGTCATGGCGCAGCGAGGGCGAGAGGCTGCAGAACCACTGGCCGGAATTGATGGCCTCGCGCTCGGCGGGGGTGAGCATGGGCTCGTGGGTACTCGTTTGCAAACCGCTTGTCTCCAATCGGCCGCAATTTTAGGGCGTGCGGGGATGGCAATGGCCACGCAGATGCTCGCTCCCCGCATGGAGCCCGGCTCCTGGAGCCTTCGCCTGGGTTCAGCGGTAGCTCGCGCCGGGCAACGCGGAATACGGTCCGTCAACGTAGCGTGCAGCCCTGCCTGCCATAGAGAAATCCGGAGGTTGTCCACCGACTGCGCTTTCCAAGTGTCTTGGCCGAGTGGGATGAGCATGAAGATTTTCGGAATTACCCTGTATTGGAGATGAAGTTTGAGTGTGCAGAATTTGGCGGCTCTGTCGGCATTCATTTCAGGTACTGAAGAAATCGGAGGGAGTCATGGCGGTTAAGACTTTGCTGATCGGCCCGGTGCTTTCGTTCCGGGGCGTCAGTGGCGATGGCGGCACCTGGAAAGTGACCGCGCTCATTGGGGTGGACGAAACCGCGGCGCTCCCCGTGCTGAGGGTGGAGGGCCGTGATTGCCAGCCTCCGCTTGAATTGCTGCTGCACAAAGGCCAGCGCACGCTGAGATACGACCTTTCCTGCCCCTTGCAAGAAGACGAGCGGCGGGTGGAGTTCGGCATCAAGGGCGGCATGAAATGGTCATTCACCGTTCCGGGAAAGGCCGATGCACCGCGCGTGGCCTATGTGTCGTGCAACGGATTTTCGGACCCTGCCGGAATGCGCAAGCTCGTGCGGCCGGAAAACGCGGTCTGGGAAGACTTGCTGTACAGCCATGACAGGCGCCTGCGCGACCCCCAGCGCGAAAAGCTGTTGGACAAGGAGCAGCTTTGGCACGAAGAGCGGATACACGACCTCGACCTGCAGCGTTTCCATCTGATGCTGATGGGCGGTGACCAGATCTATTTCGACTCCATCTGGGAGAAGATCGATGCGCTCAAGCAATGGGTGCGCCTGCCAAGGGAAAAACAGCTCCATTTCGAGGTGAGCGAGGCGCTCGAGCGCGAAATCGGCAACTACTACCTTGAACTCTATGCCGAGCGCTGGCTGCCCCGTGACCGTGGTCCCTGGCATGCAAAGCAGCCAAGCTGGGATGCCGCAGATGCCATGGCGCGCATCCCCACCGTCATGATGTGGGACGACCATGACATCTTCGATGGCTGGGGCTCCTATAGCTGCGAAATGCAGCATTCCCCTCTGTTCCGCATTCTTTTTCGCCATGCGCGTCGTGCATTCTGGGTGTTCCAGATGCAGCATGCGCTGAAGGATCTGCCCGAACTGCAGGACGCGACGCCCGGCGGCTTTTCCGTCAAGGATCCGATCTACAAGGAGATCGACTGGTCCGAGCTTCTGCACGGCGATGCCCTGGCCCTGCCACTGCTGGATCGGCAGCCAGGTTTTTCATGCGCCTACAGGCTGGGGCCTCTTGCGCTGGTCGCTGCGGACCTGCGCACTGAGCGATCGAGAACGCAGGTGCTGGGTGAATCCGCCTGGTCCCGACTTAAGGGGTGGCTTGCAAGCCTTGATGGACCGGATACGCAGGTGCCCGTGCAGCACCTGCTGTTCATGTCTTCGGTGCCGGTCGTGCATCCCAAGCTGTCGCTGGCGGAGGGTCTGCTGGACACCTTTGGCCAGGACCATGTCATTGACAGCAATGCTGACGATCTCAAGGACCATTGGTCGCACGACGACCATGAGGGCGAGCGCAAGCGCCTGCTGGAAGTGCTGTCGGGCTTGGCCCGTGACAAGAGGCTGCGCGTGTCCCTGGTGTCTGGCGACGTGCATGTGGCGGCTTGGGGTATTGCCTACCGGCGCGACATTCAGTCTACGCAGACTTGGGCCCAGATCCAGCAGTTCACCTCTTCGGCGGTGGTGCACCCTTCGCTGATGGGGGTGGCAGAGCGGTTGTTTCTGTTCATGCTCAACAGCACGGCAAGCAAGCCACAGGATATTGATGTGCAGTACACCGTGAAGATGATGCTGTTCCCTGGTCACAACAAATACGTGATGCCCGCGAGGAACTGGCTGGCGCTTGAGTTGGATGCCGGATCGAGCGGCGGGAGCAAACTGTGGGCCACCTGGCGCTGCGAGACGGAGACTGGCTTTTCCAACCATCTGCAGGCTGTGCAGCCTGCGGCAGATTGAACGTGCTGCGGGGCTGTATGGGAGGGGCGCTCCGGCCTTTCAACGCCCCCAGCGCAGCACCAGCGGATCGAGCCGCCGCGCAATGTCCAGCAACTGGCGGCGCACCTCGGGGTGCATGGGCGGCCAGGGCGCGCGCGGCGCGTCGCAGGCGATCACGCCGCCGGCCTTCATCAGCGCCTTGGCGGCCAGGAAGCCGGCCTGGCGGTTTTCGTGGTTGATCAGGGGCAGCCAGCGCTGGTAGAGGGCGAATGCGGTGTCGGGGTCGCCGTTTCTGTGCGCTTCGATGATGGGGCGTATGCCGTCGGCAAAGCCGCCGCCCGTCATGGAGCCCGTGGCGCCGGCCTCCAGGTCGGCCAGCAGGGTGATGCCTTCCTCGCCGTCCCAGGGGCCTTCGATGGCCTCGCCGCCCAGGGCGATGAGTTCGCGCAGTTTGCCGGCGGCGCCTGCGGTTTCCATCTTGAAGTAGCAGACCTGCTCGATCTCGCGGGCCATGCGCGCGAGGAAGGCGGGGGACAGCGGCGTGCCTGCGGCGGGCGCGTCCTGCACCATGATGGGAATGGCGATGGCATCGGACACGGCCTGGAAGAAGCCCTGGATCTGGGGCTCGCCGAAGCGGAAGGTGGCGCCGTGGTAGGGCGGCATGACCATCACCATGGCCGCACCCATGTCCTGCGCGCGGCGGCTTCGCTCGGCGCACACGCGCGATGAGGTGTGCGTGGTGGTGACGATCACGGGCACGCGGCCCGCCACATGTTCCAGCGCCGTGCGCGTGAGGATCTCGCGCTCGTCATCGGCCAGTAGGAACTGCTCGGAGAAGTTGGCCAGGATGCACAGGCCATCCACGCCCGAGTCGATCATGAAGTCCAGGCAGCGCCTCTGGCTGGCCAGGTCCAGCGTGCCGTCCTCGTGGAAGGTGGTGGGTACCACGGGGAAGATGCCGCTGTAGCGCGGCCGAGAAATTCCGGGCATGGCGTGCTCCCTCATTCGACGATGCGGAACTGGTCCAGGTACTCGGTCTTGAGCGTGAGGCCCAGGCCCGGCACATCGTCCCTGAGCTGCAGGAAGCCGTTCTCGGCCACGGGTTCGCCGTCGAAGATGTACCAGAACAGCTCATTGCCCACTTCCACGTCGAAGATGGGAAAGTACTCGGCCATGGGCGAGGCCAGCGTGCTCATGGTCAGGTGGTAGTTGTGCATCTGGCCCGCATGCGGGATGACGGGCACGCTGAACGCCTCGCACAGCGCATTGATCTTGTGCGCCGCCGTGATGCCGCCCACGCGGTTGGTGTCGTACTGCACGACGCTGACGGCCTTCTTGTCCAGCAGCTGCTTGAAGCCGTAGAGGCTGAACTCGTGCTCGCCGCCCGAGATCGGAATGCTGCTGAGGCGGCTGAGTTCGGCGTAGCCGTCGATGTCGTCGGCGATCACGGGCTCCTCCAGCCAGCGCGGCTCGAACTTCTCCAGCTTGGGCAGCATGAGCCTGGCGTACTCCAGGTTCCAGCCCATGTAGCACTCCAGCATCAGGTCGCAGTCGTAGCCTATGACTTCTCGCACGGCCTCGACCGAGCGCAGGTTCTCGCGCACGCCTTCCTGCAGATGGGCCGGGCCGTAGCCGAAGCGCATCTTGAAGGCCTTGAAGCCCTGGTCCAGGAATTTTTGCGCCTCTTGCTGCATGGCCTTGAGGTCGGTGCGGTAGAGCTTGCTGTAGTAGCAGGGAATCCTTTCCTTGGTGCGCCCGCCCAGCAGCTTGAACACGGGCTTGTTCACGCTCTTGCCCAGGATGTCCCAGATGGCCAGGTCCACGGCCGAGATGGCGGCCATGGTCACGCCCTTGCGGCCCCAGGCGTGCGTGGCGCGGTACATGCGCTGCCACAGGTATTCGTAGTCCCACGGGTCGTGGCCGATGACCAGGGGCGCCAGGTACTCGTCGATGATGGCTTTGGCGATGCGCGGCGCCAGCGCCACGTTGCCCAGGCCGACGATGCCGTCGTCGGTCTCGATCTCCACCACCGTCCAGGAATGGAAGCGGAAGGTGGACATGGTCTCCTGCGGCGCATAAAGCAGGTCCATGGCGTTGGAGCAGAAGTTGCCCTGGGGCGGCACGGTCTTGCCTTGCCATTCGTAGACGCGGGCGCGGACGGATTTGATTTTCATGATGGTGAGGGCGGGGGAGTGAAGTCAGTCAGGACAGGCGCGCGGCGCCCATGCGGCAGGCGATCAGGAAGGCCTGCCAGGTGGCCTCCACGCTGGCCCGGCCCTGGCCCGCGATGTCATAGGCCGTGCCGTGGGCCGGCGTGGTGATGGGGATCGGCAGGCCGCCCTGCACGGTCACGCCGCGCGAGAAGCCCAGCAGCTTGATGGCGATCTGGCCCTGGTCGTGGTACATGGTCACGATGGCCTGGTACTCGCCGGCCTGGGCCTTCAGGAAGATGGTGTCGGCCGGGAAGGGGCCGTGGAACGGATCGGGCGTGGGCCAGTCGCGGGCCTGCAGCGCGCGCACGGCCGGCGCGATGATGTCGATCTCCTCGCGCCCGCAGGTGCCGCCGTCGCCGTTGTGCGGGTTGAAGCCCGCAATCGCCACCTTGGGGGCCGCCATGCCGCTGGCCAGCAGCGCGCGGTAGATCAGCTCGGCCGCCTGGGCGATGCGCTCCTGGCTCAGATAGCCGGCCACGTCCCTGAGCGGCACATGGGACGAAATGCGCGAGGTCCACAGATCGCCCAGCGTGTTGAATTCGCAGAAATAGCCGCTCACACCCAGGTACTCGGCAAAGTGGTGCAGCTCGTCCTCATGGCGCAGGCCGCCCAGCTTCATGGCCTGCTTGTTGAGCGGCGCAAAGCAGATGGCGTCGATCTGGCCGGCCTGGGCCGCGTCCATGCACCGGTCCAGCACCTGCAGCACCGAGCGCCCGCCTGCGGCTTCGGCACGACCCGGGTGCACGGCATCGGGGGCCACCGTGTCCAGGGCCAGGAAGGCGGGCAGGGCGGTGTCGGTGCGGCCACGTGCATGTGCCATGCTGGCGATGGGTGTGGAGGCCACCTGCAGGCCCGCGATGCGCTGGCCCTGCTGCCACAGCCAGGGGTCGCCGGCCAGCACGATGTTGGCCTTTTGCATGGCCTCGGGCCGCGCCAGCAGGCGTGCGATCAGTTCGGCGCCTATGCCGGCGGGATCGCCCAGGGTCAGGGCGACGACGGGAAGTTCGGATGCGGGCATGTGCGGCTCAGTCGATCTTGATGTGGTTCTTGCGGATGATTTCGCCAAAGCGCTGGTACTCGGCGTTGTGCAAGGCAATGAACTCCGCCTGGCCCATGGGCTGCAGCTCGGCGCCCACGGCCTCCAGGCGCGTGCGCGTCTCGGGCAGGGCCAGCACCTTGTTGACTTCGTCGTGCACCCGGGCCTGCACGGCGCGGGGTGTGGCCGCTGGCATGTAGATGCCGTACCAGGCGCCTATCTCCACGCCCGGCAGGCCGGCCTCGGCCAGCGTCGGCACCTGGGGCAGCTGGGCGTTGCGGCGCGGTGACGTCACGCCCAGCGGGCGCAGCTTGCCGGCCTTGATCTGGCCGATCACCGAAGGCATGGTGTCGAAGCTCATCTGCACCTGGCCGCTGACCAGGTCCACCAGGGCGGCGGCGCTGCCCTTGTAGGGCACGTGGGTCAGTTCAATGCCGGCCGCGTCCTTGAACATCTCGGCCGCGATGTGCTGGGTGCTGCCCGTGCCGCTGCTGGCGAAGTTGATCCTGCCGGGCTCCTTGCGGGCCAGGGCGACCAGTTCCTGCACCGAGTTGGCGGGCAGGTTGTTTCCCACCACCAGCACATTGGGCACTGCGCCCACATAGGCCACGGGCACCAGGTCGCGGTTGCTGTCGTAGCCCAGCTTGAGCAGGTGCGGGGCAATGGCATGGGCCGTGACCACGCCCATCACCATGGTGTGCCCGTCCGTGGACTTGGCCGTCATGTCCACGGCCAGGGTGTTGGAGACGCCGGGGCGGTTTTCCACGATCACCGGCTGGCGCAGCAGCGGCGCGAGCCGGTCGGCCACGGCGCGTGCCATGGCATCCGTGCCGCCGCCCGGGGCCGAGCCCACCAGCATGCGCACGGGCCGCGCGGGCCAGTCGGGCGGGGTTGGCGGGGTTTGAGCGGTGGCGAGCGAGGGCAGCAGGGCGGCTGCGGCCAGCAGGATGCGGCGTTGCATGTCTTGTCTCCGGTGCTTTTGTTGTGGGTCCATGCTAGGCAGGCAATTGATTGCCGTAAACTGAAAATTGCTGATGAATGGATAACTCCAGGCAATCAATTCAAAGGGACTTCCATGGGCTCCATCGACCGCAGGGACAGCACGCCGCAACTGCTCAACCGCCTGCGCATGCGGCAGGTGGCGCTGATGCTGGCCATAGAGGAGCAGGGGACGCTGCGCGGCGCTGCAGCCCGGCTGGGCCTGAGCCAGCCGGCGGCCACCAAGATGCTGCATGAGCTGGAAGGCGCGCTGGGCCTGCCGCTGTTCGAGCGCGTGGGCCGCGGCCTGCAACTGAACGCCGCCGGCGAGCGCGTGACGGGCTACTTCCGCCACCTGCGCGGCGGCATGGAGGCGCTGAACCGCGAGCTGCAGGAACTGCGCGAAGGCAGCGCGGGGCGGCTGGCCGTGGGCAGCATCATGGCGGCGTCGCCGGGCCGCCTCACGCAGGCGCTGCTGGCGCTCAAGCGCCAGTGGCCGCTGTTGTCCATCGAGGTGGCCGTGGACACCAGCGACCGGCTGCTGGCGCAGTTGCAGGACGGGGTGCTGGAGGTGGTGGTGGGCCGTCCGGCCGGGCCGTCCGACGCGGATCACCGCTTTTGCTCGCTCGATGATGAGGCTCTGTCCATCATCGCGGGCTGCAGCCATCCGCTGGCGCGTGCCCGCAGCGTGGGCTTTGCGCAGCTGCAGGCCTATGGCTGGGTGCTTCAGCCCCCGGGCAGCCCCATGCGCGCGCTGATCGACCAGGAGTTCCAGGCCCACGGCCTGCCGCTGCCGCGCGGCCTGATCGAGACGGGCTCCATCCTCACCACCATGAACCTGGTGCGCAACTCCGACCTGATCGCCGTGATTCCGCAGGCCGTGGCCCGGGACAGCGCCGCGCACGGCATGGTCCGCATCCTGCCCTACCGCATGCGCCGCAACCTGCAGTCCTACGGCAGCCTGGTGCGCCGCGACCGGCCGCTGAGCCAGGCGGCCGCCAGCTTTCTGGCGCTGTTGCACGGGCAGGAGCCGCCGCCGGCATCCGCGCCCTAACCGATGTACCGCACCAGATGCGAGCTGACCCGCTTGCAGTAGCTCTTGCAGACGCGGCGCAGCACCTGGGCGGTGTCGGTGACGCCGGGCGGCGGGCTCTTGGGGTACCAGGTGGTGATGCGAAAGGAGGGTGGCGTGGGCAGATCCAGCTCCACCAGTTCCCCGCTTGCCAGCTGCGGCGCCACCAGCATGCCGTGCATGATGGCGACGCCCAGGCCCTCGCGCACCAGCGAGACCAGGGCCGCCAGCGAGGGCGATCCCGAGATGCGCAGATCGCTGGAGACCATGCCGCTTTGCACGGCCAGCTGCTGTGCCATGGCCACGGCCTGCTCGTAGGGGCCGGTGCCGCGCATCTGGGTCAGCAATTGCTTGCCCAGCGCCTTGTGCAGTCCATCCTTCCTGGGCACCAGGCCCCGCCTGGCAATCCAGTGCACGGGCACCTCCAGCAGGTTCTCGACCACGGCGAACTGGGGGTCCACGCCGCTGCCGGTGCGCACGATCAGATCCAGGTCGCGCCGCATCATCTGCTCCGACAGATGGGTGCTCAGATCGACGGTCAGGTCCAGCTCGATGTGCGGCAGGCTGGCACCCATCGCCTTGACGAATTCGGGCAGGAAGGTGTGTACCGCCGTCTCCAGCACGCCGACCCGCAGGCGGCAGCCGATGGCGTCGTCGGACCTGGCGGCACGCTCCAGGGTGCGTGCGGCTTCGATGACGGCCTCCGCATGCCGCAGCAGCCGGGCGCCGGCGTCGGTGATCTGCAGCGTCTTGCGGTCCCAGTGGAACAGGGTCACGCCCAGGTCCGACTCCAGCCCGCGTATGCGCATGGAGACGGCACCGGGGCTGGCGTGGACCAGTTCGGCCACGCGGCGCACGCTGCCGATGCGTGCCAGCAGCACAAAGGTTTCAAGAAAACGGATATTCATGGGGGTCTGCGCGGGCTGCGGTGGCTGTTCAGTTTTTCTGGGAGAGGCTGCGCACAATTCCTGAGTGGACCGGTGGCCTGCTGCTTTTTACATTGGGAGGCATCTCCACTCAATAGAGGCTCACCCATGACGCACTGGACCCATCCGACCGAGTTCCGACAGGAGGTGCGCGCCGGCCGCTTTCGCGGGCAGACGGCAGGGCAGTGCCCCGGCTACACCCAGGGCAACCTGGCGATATTGCCGCGCGAGTGCAGCGAGGAGTTCCTGCGCTTTGCTCGCCTCAACCCCAAGTCCTGCCCGCTGATCGGCGTGACCGAGCCCGGCAGCAGCCGCGTGCCCGAACTGGGCGATATCGATCTGAAGACCGACCTGCCCTCGTACTGGGTGTTTCGCGATGGTCACAGGGCCGAGCAGGTGAATGACCTCACGGACTTGTGGCGCGACGACCTGGTGGGCTTCGTCATCGGCTGCTCCTATTCCTTCGAGGACGCGCTGCGCGAGGCGGGCGTGCCCGTGCGCCACATCGATGAAGGCCGGGGCGCGCCCATGTTCATCTCCAGTATTCCCAACGGCCGGGCCGGCCGCTTCGGCGGCAGCATGGTGGTCAGCATGCGGCCCATGACGGCGGCCCACGCCATCCGCGCCATCCAGGTCACTTCGCGCTTTCCCAGCGTGCATGGGGCGCCCGTGCACCTGGGCGATCCCGCGCAGATAGGCATTGCCGACATCGACAGGCCGGACTTCGGCGAGCCCATGGCGCTCAGGCCGGGAGAGATTCCCGTGTTCTGGGCCTGTGGCGTGACGCCCCAGCAGGCCATACGCTCGGCGGCCCTGCCATTCGCCATCACGCACGAGCCGGGCCACATGCTGGTGACGGAGTTGCGCAACAGCCATCTGGCCGCGTTCTGACGGCCTGCCTGCCTGGCTTGGGGCCCGCTTCGGCGGGCCTTTTTCTTTGCGTCGCTGGCCGGCAAGGGGCCGCTCCTGTTCAGTTTTCGTGAACAGAGGGGGCGAAAACTTCTCGATGGACGCGGTCCAGGGGCACTTTTAGATTGGACGCCAGTGGTGGGCACCGGCGGAGGGCCGTGCTCCAGGCCACGGTTTTCCTGACTTCAACTTCGAGACAAACGGGTTCCGACACCATGCAAGAACGCTCCACTCCCCATGACAGGCGCTGGCAATTCTGGATAGACCGTGGCGGTACGTTCACCGATGTGGTGGGCAAGCGGCCCGATGGCAGCCTGGTCACGCACAAGCTGCTGTCGGAGAACCCCGAGCAGTACCGGGACGCGGCCGTGGCCGGCATCCGCCACCTGCTGGGCCTCAAGCCAGGCGAGCCGGTCACGCCGGACCTTGTGGAGTGCGTGAAGATGGGCACCACGGTGGCCACCAATGCGCTGCTGGAGCGCAAGGGCGAGCCCACGCTGCTGGTGACCACGCGGGGCTTTCGCGATGCGCTGCGCATCGCCTACCAGAACCGTCCGCGCCTGTTCGACCGCCATATCCAGTTGCCCGAACTGCTCTACAGCGAGGTGGTCGAGGCCGTGGAACGTGTGGATGCCCATGGGAAGGTGCTGCGCGAGCTGGACGGGCTGCACCTGCACACGGCGTTGGCCGCAGCCCATGCGCGCGGCCTGCGCAGCGTGGCCATCGTCTTCATGCATGGCTACCGCCATACGCGGCATGAGCAGATGGCGGCGCGCATTGCGCGGCAGTTGGGTTTCACGCAGGTCAGCACTTCGCACGAGACCAGTCCGCTGATGAAGTTCGTGAGCCGGGGCGATACCACGGTGGTCGATGCCTACCTGTCTCCCATCCTGCGCCGCTATGTGCAGCAGGTGGCTGCAGAGATGCCGGGAGTGCGGCTGTTCTTCATGCAGTCTTGCGGAGGGCTGTCCGACGCGGGCAGTTTTCAGGGCAAGGACGCCATCCTGAGCGGGCCGGCCGGAGGCATCGTGGGCATGGCGCGCACGGCGGGCCTGGCCGGGCACGACAGGGTCATCGGTTTCGACATGGGTGGCACATCCACCGACGTCAGCCACTATGCAGGCGCCTTCGAGCGCGAGTTCGAGACCCAGGTGGCCGGCGTGCGCATGCGCGCGCCGATGATGAGCATCCACACCGTGGCCGCCGGCGGCGGCTCGGTGCTGGCCTATGACGGCTCGCGCTTTCGCGTGGGACCCGAGAGCGCGGGTGCCCATCCCGGCCCGGCGAGCTATCGCCGCGGCGGCCCCCTGGCCGTGACCGATGCGAACGTGATGGTCGGCAAGGTCCAGCCGCGCTACTTTCCCAGCGTGTTCGGGCCTGCCGCCAACGAGCGACTGGACGGCGAGGCCGTGCGTGTCCGCTTCGAGGAACTGGCGCGGCAGACGGGGCGCACTCCCGAGGACGTGGCCGAGGGCTTCATCCGCATCGCCGTGCAGCAGATGGCCAACGCCATCAAGAAGATCAGCGTGGCGCGCGGCTATGACGTCACGCGCTATACGCTGCAGTGCTTCGGCGGCGCGGGCGGCCAGCATGCCTGCCTGGTGGCCGATGCGCTGGGCATGTCCCGCGTGTTCGTGCATCCGCTGGCCGGCGTGCTCAGCGCCTATGGCATGGGCCTGGCGGACCAGACCGTGATCCGCGAGCAGGCCATGGAGCTGGCGCTGACTGCCGAGGCCCTGCCGCTGATCGCCGAATGCCTGGATGCGCTGGGCACGGGCGCGCAGGCGGAGCTGGAGCGCCGGCAGGTCGGCGCAGGCCCTGTGCAGGTGCGGCACAACGTGCATGTGCGCTACGAGGGCTCCGATTCCGCCTTGGTCGTGCCCTTTGGCTCCCTGCCGGGCATTCAGTCGGCTTTCGAGTCGGCCTACCGCCAGCGTTTCGCCTTTCTGATGGCGGGCAAGGGGCTGGTGGTGGAAGCCGTGTCGGTCGAAGCCGTGATTGCGGGCGATGCGCCCGGCGAGCCGCTGCAGTCGGAGCATCCGCCGCGCGAGCATCCGCGCCGCGAAACCGTGCGCATGTACTCCGGCGGCGCCTGGCATGGCGCGGCCCTGGTGGTGCGCGAGGACCTGCGGCCCGGCGACGTCATTGCCGGCCCGGCCATCATCGCCGAGCGCAACGCCACCACCGTGATCGAGCCTGGCTGGTCGGCCAGGCTCACCGGGCTGGATCACCTGGTGCTGGACCGGGTGGTGCCGCGCAAGGTCGAGTACGCGGCCGGCACGACGGTGGACCCTGTGCTGCTGGAGGTCTTCAACAACCTGTTCATGAACATTGCCGAGCAGATGGGCCTGCAGCTGCAGAACACCGCCTATTCGGTGAACATCAAGGAGCGGCTGGATTTCAGCTGCGCGCTGTTCGATGCCCGGGGCCATCTCATCGCCAACGCGCCGCACATGCCCGTCCATCTGGGCTCCATGGGCGAAAGCATCCAGACGGTGATCCGCAGGAACGCCGGGCGCATGGCCCAGGGCGATGTCTACGTGCTCAACGACCCCTACCAGGGTGGCACCCATCTGCCGGACATCACCGTCATCACGCCGGTCCATATCGCCGGCGAGGCATCTCCGACCTTCTACGTCGGCAGCCGGGGCCACCATGCCGATGTGGGCGGCATCACGCCGGGCTCCATGCCGCCGTTTTCCACGCGCATCGAGGAAGAGGGCGTGCAGATCGACAACTTCAAGCTGGTCGATCGCGGCGTGCTGCGCGCCCAGGAGATGGTCGAGCTGCTGCAAAGCGGCGAGTACCCGAGCCGCAACCCGCAGCAGAACCTGGCCGACCTGAAGGCCCAGATCGCGGCCAATGAAAAAGGCGTGCAGGAGCTGCACAAGATGGTGGCGCAGTTCGGCCTGCCCGTGGTGCAGGCCTACATGGGCCATGTGCAGGACAACGCCGAGGAGTCGGTGCGCCGCGTCATCACGCGGCTCAGGGACGGGCAGTTCACGCTGGAACTGGACAACGGCGCGCAGATCCGCGTGGCCGTCACCGTCGATACGGCCGAGCGCAGTGCCGTCATCGATTTCTCGGGCACCAGCGTCCAGCAGACCAACAACTTCAATGCGCCGCGCGCCGTGTGCATGGCGGCCGTGCTCTATGTGTTCCGCACGCTGGTGGACGACGACATCCCGCTCAACGCGGGCTGCCTCAAGCCTTTGAAAGTCATCATCCCCCAAGGCTGCATGCTCAACCCCAACCCGCCCGCTTCGGTGGTCGCGGGCAATGTGGAGACCTCCACCTGCATCACCAACGCGCTGTTCGGCGCGCTGGGCGTGATGGCGGGCAGCCAGCCCACCATGAACAACTTCACCTTCGGCAATGCGCACCACCAGTACTACGAAACCATTGCCGGCGGCAGCGGCGCGGGCGCGGTGCTGGACGCCGAGGGCCGGGTGGAGCGCGGCTTCAACGGCACCAGCGTCGTCCAGACGCACATGACCAATTCGCGCCTGACCGATCCGGAGGTGCTGGAGTTCCGCTTCCCCGTGATGCTGGACAGCTATGAGATCCGCGACGGCTCGGGCGGCGGCGGGCGCTGGCACGGCGGCAACGGCGGCGTGCGGCGCGTGCGCTTCCTGGAGCCCATGACGGCCAGCATCCTGTCCAACGGGCGCCTGAATCCGGCCTTCGGCATGGCAGGTGGCCAGCCGGGGCAGCCGGGCATCAACCGTGTGCTGCGTGCCGATGGCCAGGTCGAGGAACTGGACCACATCGGCGCCGTGCACATGCAGCCGGGCGACATCTTCGAAGTCTGCACGCCGGGGGGCGGCGGCTACGGAACGGCGGCCTGACACGCCGCCAGCAGGGGGCATGGCGCGGGCGGGGGAGGGCCGCCCGGCCAGGCCCGGATCACAACCGATGGAGTGCCATTGAATGCAAGACGCTTCGCGCAGCCGAAGTGCAAGGAGACAACAAATGACAAGCCTTGACAACGCAAGGACCCTGGCCGCCGAGCAGCCCCGGGGCCACTGGCTGGGCCAGCTCGAGCCCAAGGAAAAGCGGGCGCTGACGGCCTCGTTCGGCGGCTATGCCGTGGACGCCTTCGACTACTACACGCTGCCCCTGGTCACCCCGATCCTGCTGTCGCTGTGGGGCATGAGCAAGACCGAGGTCGGCCTGATCGGCACCTCGACTCTGGTGGCCTCGGCCATCGGCGGATGGATGGCCGGCATCCTGGCGGACCGCTACGGGCGCGTGCGTGTGCTGCAGTGGACCATCCTCGTATTCGCTCTTTTCACCTTCGCCTGCGGCCTGGCGCAGACACCGGGCCAACTGCTGCTGGCCCGCACGCTGCAGGGCCTGGGCTTTGGCGGCGAGTGGGCCGTGGGCTCGGTGCTGATCGCCGAGACCATACGCCCGGCCTTCAGGGGCAAGGCGGTGGGCCTGGTGCAAAGCAGCTGGTCCATAGGCTGGGGCGCGGCCGTGCTGGTGTCCATGGCGCTGTTCTCGTTTCTGCCGCCCGAGATGTCATGGCGGGCCATGTTCCTGCTGGGCCTGCTGCCGGCCCTGCTGATCCTGTACATACGCCGCACCGTCAAGGACCCCGAGGTCTACCTGAAGACCCGTGCCGCCGTGGGCCGGGGCGAGCGCAGCGGGCACTTCCTGGACATCTTCAAGGGCGGCATGCTCAAGACCACGGTGCTGGCCAGCCTGATGTTCACGGGCATGCAGGGCGGCTACTACGCCATTGCCGTGTGGCTGCCCACCTTCCTGAAGAACGAGCGCCACCTGACAGTGCTGGGCTCGGGCGGCTACCAGTTCATGTTCATCTTCGGCGCCTTTGCAGGCTACCTGTGCGGTGCCTACGCCTCCGACCGGCTGGGCCGGCGCCTGGCCTTCACGCTGTTCGCCATCGGCGCCGGCAGCCTGGCCTATGCCTATACGCTGCTGCCCATCACCGATGCCTGGATGCTGGTGCTGGGCTTTCCGCTGGGCTTTTTCATGTCGGGCATCTTCAGCGGCGCCGGAGCCTTCCTGGCCGAGCTGTTCCCCAACGAACTGCGCGGCTCCGGCCAGGGCTTTTGCTACAACTTCGGCCGCGGCATCGGGGCCACCTTCCCTGCGCTGGTGGGCGTGTTCAGCGACCGGCTGGGCCTGTCGCTGGGCATGGCCATCGGCATCTGCGCCACGGCGGGCTACGTGATGGTGGTGTTGTTCGCCATGTGCCTGCCGGAGACGCGAGGCCGGGATCTGGCCGCGCAGTGAAGCGCTGGCCAGACCGGCCACGGCACGCTCAGTAGCTGCCCATGTAGTCGCGCTTGCCGACCTCGACGCCGTTGTGGCGCAGCAGGGCATAGGCGGTGGTCACATGGAAGAAGAACTGCGGCAGGCCGTAGTGCAGCAGGTAGGCGCTGGCGGTCAGCTTCTTTTCCTTGGGCGTGCCGGGGCGCAGCACGATCTCGCGGGACTCGCTTTGCGCGAACTGCTCGGGCGCGAACGAGCCCACATGGTCCAGCGCCTTGGCGATCAGCGCCTGCAGGTCGGCAAAGCTGGTCTGCGTGTCGGGCCACGAAGGCACCTCGGCGCCGGCCAGGCGCGAGGCGATGCCCTTGGCAAAGTCCGCAGCAATCTGCACCTGGCGCACCAGCGGGAACATGTTGGGGAACAGGCGGGCCTGCAACAGGGCGTCGGGATCGATGTTCTTCTGCGCGGCATGTTCCTCGGCCTTTTTGAGCACGTCGGACAGGGCCTTCAGCATCTGCTGCAGGACGGGAATGGAGGCGGTGTACAGGGGGCTGGTCATTGCGGGCTCGCTAAGGTTTGTGAAGGGCTGGCAATCGCATGCATCTGCATCCATCGCCAGCCGGCACAGGCTAACAGCAACTGCTTTCACTTGCCGCCTGCGCTAGCATGCGCGCCATGCAAATCCCTGAAGCCGCTCCCTCGTTCGCAGGCCTTGGCCAGGCCGGATTCGGCGCCGCCATCTTCGACATGGACGGCCTGCTCATAGACTCCGAGCCCTTCTGGAAGCGTGCCGAGCGCGAGTCCTTTGCCGAGGTCGGCATCGACATCACGGCCGAGATGTCCCGCGTGACGGCGCCCATGACCACGGCGCAGGTTGCCGCGCACTGGTATGCCCACCGGCCCTGGCAGGGGCCCAGCCAGCGCGAGCTGGAGAGCCGCGTGGTCGCGCGCGTGGCGGCCCTGGTCAGCGCGCATGGACAGGCCCTGCCCGGCGTGCGCGAAACACTGGGCGCCTGCCGCGCCCTGGGCTGGCGCGTGGCGCTGGCTTCGAACTCTCCTTTGTCTTTGTGCCACCACACCCTGGATGCGCTGGGCCTGCGGCCGGCGTTCGACGCCATCGTCTCGGCCGAGCAGGTGGTGCGCGGCAAGCCCGCGCCCGACATCTATTACTTCGCGGCGCAACGCCTGGGCGTGCCGGCCGGGCGCTGCCTGGTGTTCGAGGACTCGGTCTCGGGAACACATGCGGCGCGGCAGGCCGGCATGACCGTCATCGCCGTGCCGTCCGAGGACCAGTGCTTCGACGGGGCGCAGCCTGCGCCGCACTGGGTGGTGCCCACGCTGGTGGCGCTGCATGGGGCAGCGGGCCGGTAAGGCATCCGCAGCACCCGCATCGCATGGCGCGTGTCGGCCGCAAGGGTGTTGATGAGAACCATTCTCAGTACAATCGCCGCCCGTGCCGTTCTTCTTCGTCCTGTCCGTTTCCCATGCTGGCGTGCCTGCCTGCGTCCTGACCGCTGTGCCGGGAGCCTGCCCGTGAGCGCGCGCGTGCCAGGCGCGGACGATGATGCCGCCCCCTCGCTGCTGGCCCGCGTGTATGCGCGCTGGCACCAGCCTCTGCGCCGCCTGCTGGGCCGGCAGATGCGCAACCGCGAGGATGCCGAGGATGCGGTGCAGGAGGTCTTCGTGCGCTATGCGGCCTCGGGCAAGGCCCTGCCGCCCGAGGAGCAGGAGCCCTATCTGCGCGTGATCGCCCGCCATGTATCGCACGATGCCTGGCGCCGCTCGGAGGGCGCGCCGGGGCGCGAATCGGTCTCGCTGGATGAACACATGGAGCTGGCGCAGCAACTGCCGGCCGGCGAAGGCTCGGACCCCCTGCAGGCGGCGCACCACCGCGAGCGCCTGTGCCGGCTGGAGCAGGCCATGGCCGAGCTGCCCGAGCGTCGCCGCGAGGCCTTCGTGCTGCACAGCATCGACGGGCTCACGCAGACCGAGGTGGCGCAGCGCATGGGCATTTCGCGCCGCATGGTGCACAACCATGTGACGCTGGCCATGGCCTATTGCGAACTGCGCGTGCAGTACGGCAGCGCCGAAGACATGCGCCTGATGCAGGGCCTGCTGGCGCAGGCCGCGACGGACGGGGAGGGCCGGGAATGACGCTGACCCCGCAACGCCTGCAATTGCATGCCCGCGCCGCCGACTACTTCGCCCGCCGCCGTGAAGCCGACTGGACCGGCGCCGACGAGCGCGAACTCGACGCCTGGCTGGCCGCCGACCCGCAGCACCGCAGCATCTTCGAGAGCCTGGGGCGCACGGTGCTGGACCTGCAGCAGTTGCCCAGGCCGGCGCTGGCCTGCGACGCGGCTGCTGCGCCGCAAGCCAGGGCGAGCGGGCCGCGTGCGCAGACACAGGCCCACTTGCCCGCGCCGGCACGTCAGCGCACACGCCGCGGCCTGATGCCTGCGTTGCTGTCGGTGGCTCTGGTCACGACGCTGGCCCTGGGCGGCGGCTGGTATGCCTGGGACAACCACGCAAGCCATGTGATCGAGATGGCCACCGGCCCCGGCGAGGTGCGCGAGGCCGAACTGCCCGATGGCACGCGGGTCACGCTGAATTTTTCCTCCAGGCTGCAGGTGCGCTACTACCCGCGCCGCCGCGAGACGGTGCTGGACCAGGGCGAGGCCTTCTTCCAGGTCGCCGCCGACCGGTCGCGGCCCTTCACCGTGGACAGCGGCGCCAGCCAGATCCGCGTGGTGGGCACGGCCTTCAATGTGCGCGCCGGGCCGCCAGCGCTGGTGGTCAAGGTGCTGGAGGGCAAGGTGGAGCTGCGCCCCGATCGCCATGCGGCGGACGACCGGCGCCTGCTGCTGGGCGCGGGCGCAGGCATGTCCGTCGATGCCCGCGACGGCACACGGCAGCCGCTGGCCGCGGGCGCGGACACCGTGGGTGACTGGCGCAGCGGCCAGCTGGTGTTCCAGCAGGCGCCGCTGACCCAGGTGGCAGCCGATCTGGCCCGCTACCTGGGCCGGCCCGTGCGCGTGGACGGCGATGCGCGGCTGGCCGCGCTGTCCGTGTCCGGCGTGGCGCTGACCGGCAAGCCCGAGGTGTTTCTGCGCTCGCTGCCGCACTTGTTGCCGGTGCGTGTGCAGGGCGATGCGCAAGGCGGCTGGCGGATCTCGGCGAACTGAGTATCTTGGCTATTTGTAAATTAATGTAAACAACTCGCTTTCTCGGTTCGGCCACGTTCCCACTTTGGCGCGGTAGCGGGTTTTACCTTCATGGAGGCCGGGTTTTCTCGCGCCTCCATGGTTGCCAGCCAGGCCGCTGCCCAGTGCACAGCTCAGCCAACAACCGCGACGGCCGCGCACGCGCGTGGCGGGTGGACGCTCAACTGTCTGCCTGCCACCCACCGCGCACACCGCGACAGCGGGCAATGGACACAGTGCAGCAGGAGCAGGGATGCAAGCAGGAAAAGAACACGGCAGCGCCGCCATGGGCGCGGGCATTTGGGGAGGAGAGTTTCAGCACAGGGGCAGGCCATGGCGGCGGGCAAGGATGCCTTCGCTGGTGGCCGCAGCCCTGGTTGCGCTGGCGCAGCCGGCGGTGCAGGCGCAGCAGCCATCGTCCGTGCAGGCGGGGCAGGCGGGCCAGGCAGGGGAGCTGGCCTTCAGCATTGCGCCCCAGCCGCTGGCCGGCGCGCTGCGCCAGTTCACGCAGCAGGCCCAGCACCAGGTGCTGTTCGATCCGCAGATCGTTGCAGGCCGCACTTCGCCGGCCTTGCAGGGCCGCTTCACGCCGCGCCAGGCGCTGGACCGGCTGCTGGCCGGCACGGGCGTGACCGTGATCGATGCCGTACCGGGCGCCTACACGCTGAAGGCACCGGCCAGGGAGCCGTCGCCGGCAGCCGATGCTGCGCTGGGCACGGTGCTGGTCACGGCCCAGGCGCACGCTGGCGATACCACGGAGGGTTCGGGCTCCTATGCGGCCTCGCGCGTGTCGCTGGGCAAGGGGCAGAGCGTGCGCGAGACGCCGCAGTCCATCTCCGTGGTCACGCGCCAGCGCATCGAGGACCAGGGCCTGGTCTCCGTGGGCGACGTGATGCAGCAGACCACGGGCGTGACGGTGGACTACGCGGGCTCGGGTGGCCTGGGCGGCACGGCCAACAGCTTTTACGCGCGGGGCTTCCAGATCAGCAATGTCCAGATCGACGGAGCGGCGGTGGACGCCTTCAGCCAGGGCACCTTCGACCCCAACATGGCCATGTACGACAGCGTGCAGGTGATCCGCGGCGCGGACGGCCTGTACAGCGGCAATGGCGAGCCCGGCGGCTCCATCAACCTGGTGAGAAAGCGCCCCACGGTACAGCCGCAGGTGCTGGCCTCGGCCTCGGTGGGCAGCTGGAACCAGCGCCGGGCCGAAGTCGATGTGGCGGGCCCCCTGGCCGCCGATGGCCGGGTGCGCGGCCGCGCCGTGCTGGCGCACAGCGACCGCGAGTTCTTCTATGACTACGCCGATGCGCGCAACACCTTGCTCTACGGCATCGTGGAAGCCGATCTGACGCCTGCGACCAAGCTGACCCTGGGCGGCAGCTACGACAAGTCGGCCAGCCTGCCCTGGCGCAGCGGCCTGCCGCGCGCGGCCAATGGCGACGATCTGCACCTGCCGCGCAGCACGGCGCTGATGGCCGGCTGGGGCCACTACGACAGAACCAACAAGGAACTGTTTGCGCAGCTGGAGCAACGGCTGCAAGGCGACTGGCGCGTCCGTGCCCATGCCAACTACGTCAAGGTCGACAGCGACAGCCGTCTGGCGGACATGTCCGGGGCGGTGGACCCCTCGACCGGCCTGGGCGCGGCGCTCAGCGGGTTCTCCAACGATTTCTATTCCACCAAGAAGGCGCTGGATGCCAACGTCAGCGGAACGTTCTCCCTGCTGGGGCGCAGGCACCGGCTGCTTTTGGGCGCGGACTGGGTCAAGATCCGCGACACGCAGGACACCTTTCTCTCCGAGGTGGATACGCCGGCGGGGGGAATCAGTGTGTTCGGCTTCGACCCGGGCGCCATTCCCCTGCCCAGCTTCGTCTGGAAGACGCGCAGCTTCGCGGGCTATGGCGCCACGCAGAAAGGACTGTACGGCCGGCTCAACCTGAGCCTGACGGACCGCCTGACCGCCATCGTCGGCGCGCGCCGCGCCAGCTACGACACGCAGACGCCCTGGCTGCGCTTCGACCGGGCCGGCAATCTCACCAGCCGCATCGTGTCGTCCTATGGCGAGAGCGGCATCTTCACGCCCTACGGTGGCCTGGTCTACGACATCGACGACCGCTGGACTGCCTACGGCAGCGTCGCCGAGATCCACAAGTCCCAGGCCGACAAGCTGGGCGGGCCCTTTCCCGGCACGCCGCTGGACCCCATCAAGGGCCGCAATTTCGAGCTGGGCGCCAAGGGCGAGTTCAACGAGGGCCGGCTGATGGCCTCCATGGCCCTGTACCGCATAGAGCGCAATGGCGAGGCCGTGGCCGATCCCTCCTACCCCAACACCGACATCGGCGACGCGGGCCTGAACTGCTGCTGGCTGAGCAAGGGCAAGGTGGTCAGCCAGGGCGTGGAAGGCGAGATCTCGGGCGAGCTGGCGCGCGGCTGGCAGCTGTTTGCCGGCTACACCTTCAACCGCAACCACAACAAGACGCCGGGCATCGAAGGCATCTACCACTCCGTCACGCCCAAGCATCTGTTCAAGCTGTGGAGCACCTACCGCCTGCCCGGCGAGCTGTCGCAATGGACGATTGGCGGCGGCGCCAATATCCAGAGCGCGCATTTCGTCAGCGGCTCGGCCAATGCCTTCAATCCTGACACGGGCAAGTTCGACGGCGCGGCCGTGCCCTTCAAGTTCAGCCAGGGCGGCTATGCCGTGTGGAATGCCAGCGTGCAGTACCGCATCAACCGCAACTGGCAGGCCGTGCTCAACCTGAACAACCTGTTCGACAAGGTCTACTACCGCACAGTGGGCACCAGCGGCGGCAACAACTGGTATGGCGAGCCTCGCAATGTGATGCTGACGCTGCGCGGAACGTTCTGAGGCACTCCTGAGCGGCTGCGCCGCTTCCCCCTCTCTTCGGAGGGGGGCGGACACCCTCTGGGCGTGGCGCCCAACGCCAGCAACCTGCTGGACAAGCGCTGCTACGCGCCTTCGTTCAACACGGTGTCGGGCAACAACTGCTACGGCGCACCGCGCTCGCTGCTGCTGACGCTAAGCGCCGCGTATCTGGCGCGTGCTATGCGGCAGCGGCCGCCGCAACGCCGAACTCCTCGCTGTCCGCCTGGGCACCGTCGTCGAACACCAGGCGGCGCTCAGGCCAGCGCATGGCGGCAAGCTTGAAGCGCTGCTGCGGGTCCTCGCCCGCCAGGCGGGCATTCCAGCGGCCGCCGACCGAGTAGTCCACGCAAAACACATTGCCGCGCCGGCCGTGCCAGGACAGTGGGCCCGTCTGGCCGAACAGGTTCTCGGCCTGGGCGCCGTGGAAGGACGGGCCGCCCCGGTTCAGGCGCCGCCAGTAGTGGCCCACGACCACAGCCTGGGCATCCTCATATTCGTTCCACCAGGCCACGCGCTCGACGAAGCGCCACTTGCCGCCCGCGTAGAAGGGATTGCGGCATTCGCGCTCCACGCCCGAGGTCAGCACCTTCAGCGGATTGACCATGGCCTTGGCCAGTTCGCTTTCGCTGTGTGCGGGCAGGAAGGGCGGCAGCCAGTTGCGGTCTTCCAGGTCGTGCGGCCATTGCCGGCGCTCGGCGCGCATGCGCTCGGCCACCTTGTTGACCTGGGCCTGCTGGGCGGCCACGGCCTCGAAGTGGTCATAGGCGCTGCGCGCGCTGCCTGGCGGCAGCTCGCGCGCCATGGCGATCTGCTGCGGGCGCCAGGCCGCGTGGACCACGCGCAGGTCCTCGCGCTCCATGGCGATGGGCAGCCGCTCCAGCAAGGCCAGGGTGTCGGGGATATCGCACAGCGGCATGCGTGCGAACGGGGCGTACTTGGGTGTGTCGGAGGCCACACGGCTGTCGAAGAACCAGCCGGAGCCGTCCTTGGCATCCTCGCGCAGCAGGTTGATTTCGTGGTTGCCGAGCACGGCCAGCGCATGGCCCGACTCCAGCATGGGCACCACGCGGGCCAGCACGCCCGGGCTGTCGGGACCCCGGTCGCAGAAGTCGCCGACGAAGACCAGGCGCCGACCCTGGGGATGGCGGCCCAGCGCGTCGTAGCCCAGGTGCCCCAGCAGATGCTCCAGCGCTTCGGCTTCGCCATGGATGTCGCCGACGATGTCGAGCGGACCGGGGGGCAGGGGCTGGACGAGGCTCATGGCGGAAAGATGCAAAAGACGGCGCAGGCTTGGAAAACCGACATTATTTGCACAGACCCGCCGTGCCCGCCAGCCCCGTTTGCGACAGGACCGGGTCAGCGCCGTTGCAGGCGCACAAAGCTGTAGGGCAGGCCATTGGCTGCCACATGGCGGCTGCGCGAGACTTCCTGCCACTCGGGGCCCGGCGTGGGCGCGAAGGCGTCGCCTTCGTAGTCGCGTTCGATTTCAGTCACCTCGATGCTGTCGGCCAGCGGCAGGGCCTGGGCGTAGATCTGGGCACCGCCCATGACCCACACGTCGGCGGATGCCTGGCGGCCCAGCGCCAGGGCCTGCTCCAGGCTGGTGGCATGCAGCACGCCGGGGGCGGCCGGCTCGGGCGCCCAGTCCGCCTGGCGCGTGACCACGATGTTGGTGCGCCCGGGCAGCGGCCTGAAGCGGGCCGGCAGCGAGTCCCAGGTCTTGCGGCCCATGACCACGGCCGAGCCCTGGGTCAATTGCTTGAAGTGCGCCAGGTCCTCGGGCAGGTGCCAGGGCATGGCATTGTCCTTGCCGATGACGCCGTTGGCGGCGCGTGCGTAGATGAGATGGATGGCCATCGGGCGGGTCTTTCTGCTGCCTCAGACGGCCACGGGGGCCTTGATGGGCTCGTGGTGCTGGTAGCCGACGACCTCGAAGTCCTCGTACTCGTAGCCGAAGATGGAGTCGGGCCGGCGCTTGATCTGCAGCGTCGGGTAGGCGAAGGGCTGGCGCGCCAGCTGGGTCTCGACCTGGGTGAAGTGGTTGTTGTAGATGTGGCAGTCGCCACCGGTCCAGACGAAGTCGCCCACCTCCAGGTCGCATTGCTGGGCCAGCATGTGGGTCAGCAGCGCGTAGCTGGCGATGTTGAAGGGAACGCCCAAACCCGTTCGCCGGCCAAATTCTGTCCAATTCATCGATTTAAGGGGTGCGGTAGCCGATTCTGTATTGAGCATTTGTCCAGCCTTAACTTGGCAGCGCAAGTTGGCGTACGTGATGTTGCAAGCGCCCAACAAGGGGCCGGTGCCTCGATTGTCTCTTATCAATACAAGCTGTCTTCAGAACTGCGGCTTTACGGTGTTTGATGCGGCTCTTCTGGGCTCACCTCGAAGGTGCTCTGGGTGGGCCTCTGCTCCAGTGGAGGTAAGACTAGAGAAAAATGCAGGGTTCGTTGCGCGGGGACAGGATGGTAGCCCTCTTCATCGCCCGAGTAACTGCCACGCGGAGGGCAAGTCTGGCTTGACCGGTTCTCGCCTCGTCTGCGCCGGTGGGGACGATGCGTCCGGTGTACAGCCCTTCGTAGATGAGGACTTCGTCGAACTCCTTACCCTTCGCTTTGTGGATGGTCATCAGGTGTATGCCTCGCCACTCTTTCAAGGCAGCTGTGAAGTGCTCTTGTACAAGAGCGTTCCTCACAGCCTCGACCGCGCCGACATACTTGCCCTGTCGCCTCCACACATCAGCTAGAGAGGCGCGCAGCGCCGAGCCTTTGTGAAGCAGCCGGAGATACTTCGCATCGGCTGCGATGCGTGAGAGTTGCTCAACCTTTGATTGGGCAAACAGCTCTCTGACGGTGCGCCAGTCTTCCTCGGGACCACCACTGAAGGCAAGACCCTGTCGATGCTCTGCAATCCTCCCGCAGTCGGCAACTAACGCCTCTCGATTTTTCCCCCTAATCTTCCCCGAGCCCAGATACCCAATCATCGCGTCTGCCAAACCCAGTTCAGCCTGAGCCGGCCCCTTACTACCGTTGCGACCCCGGATGTGGGTGTGTATAGCGTTGATAAGGTGGACCTTGAGGGCATCGGGGTGACCACCTTCAAGAACGGTGGCGATGACGTCTGCTGCAAGTGCTGGCGACTCGGCATCCATCGCGACATCATGGTAGAGGGTGGGAAACCCGTCCTTTTCCCCCGAGAGGTAGTCGGAGACCTGCAGCATGAGCGCTTTAGATGGCACCAATACAGCAACCGACCAGTTCTCAGATTTTTTGAGCCGTCTGATTGACTGAATCAGCTGTGCCTTCATCTGAAAGTGGGCACTTCTACCAGGCAAGAACCCGTACTCCACGACGCTTACGTTGTTGTAGAGGGCTCCACGGTTCTTGCCAGTCAGAAGGTCTGCCCCGAAAGTCGCAATGTCGGTGCCTGGGCTACGGTGGTTTTCGCCCTGAAATTCCACGACCTGAGGGGCAAACTGGTCTGAGAATTCTTTGAGCCGATTTGGGTCGGCTCCCCGGAATTCGTAGATGCGCTGGTCAGGGTCTGCTAGCGCGATGACGCGGCATCTAGAAGCAAGCTCCCGGACCATCGCCCATTCGTCGGCGTTGGTGTCTTGGAACTCATCAACGACAAGTAGAGGGTAGGTAGAGGCGTAAACGCCTGTCAGCCTCTGGCTTCGAGAAAAAAGCTGAGCGGTCAACTGTGCAAATAGGTCGAAGTGGAGCAGGCCTTCTTCATGAAACAGCCGTAGCTTTTCTGCGTGATGTTCCTCTTTCGCAATGTGCGCGAGTCGGGCCGCACCTTCCGGAGGTGGCAGTAATTTCAGGCGCTTGCCATCGTTGAGCAAGTAGCCGTGGCTGCGAAGAACGTCCCACGCGAACCCGTGATAGGTGTTGACCTCCAACAGCTTGAAGTCGGCTGCGCTTATAAGTTCTTTGGCTTTCTCGACGATACGCGCCACGGTGGGGCGCGCGAAGCTTAGAAACAGGATGCGCTGACCCGGCTGCAGAGCGCCCGAACGAATCTCGTCTCTGGCTTTTACAAGGGCTACATGCGTCTTACCTGAGCCGGGACCTCCCATGGCAAGGACGTTCCCAGTGCTGGCCAAGAAGGCCTGTTTGGTGTTTGTCCACTCCATCGCAGTCATAGCTCGTCATCATCCTCGACTGGAGGAGCCGGCTGCAGGCGGGGAATTGGGGGTAAGGGTGGCAGCTGGGGAGGCTCGACAACGACATGGATTTTGTGGAGCGCCGCTTTCAGGTATTCTGGCATTTCCGCTTCGAGGCAGTTTCCCAAGAGGTCGCCCGCGTCCCCGGAGCCCTTTGCCCAAGAAAAGAAATCCCACAGCACTTCCCGCACTTGATTGATGGTGCTTGCGGCCGTTGGCTTTCGCGCCTCCAAGTGCTGCGGCCAACTGCCCTCGTTGACAACACTTAGGGCGTACCTGCGAAGCGCAGTTTCTCCCGTCTGCAGCAGCACCACGTTTTCAAACCCCTTTTCGGCCGACTCAAACGGGTAGTCCACAGCTTGCTTGATGGCCAAGGATGCTGCGGGAGCTTGTTTATCGAACACGGCGAAAACGGTCTTGCCAAGCCCCCGGAAAAACTGACCCAGCGGAGCCACCTGTGCGTCAGACCCCGCGTCAATGACAGCGACTCCCAGCGCCTCAAGCGTCTTGTACATAACGGGGTTGAGCTCGTTTAGTCGGCGCGCCGCCGCAGGTACAGCATCGAACTCTGTTCGTCCTTCTACTATGAGCACGTAGCGCGCAAGCAAGGCCTCACAGAACCGTGCACGAAAATTTGCCTTGTAGGTCTTCGGCTTGATTGAGGGTGGATAGCTCGCAGGCACGGCTGACAGCTTCCCCTGAGTTCGCCGCAGAACCTGCAACTCGGACGGTTTGAATTCTTCCAGGACGTAGGGGGAGTGCGACGTGAAGAGCGCTTGTGCCGATGTGCCTCGTACGCTGTTGACGATGCGTTTCTGCGTATGGGGTGGGAGCGCAATCTCGGGCTCCTCCATCGCAAAGATGACGTTCTGCTTGAGGCCGGCGATGATGGAGAGAAGCGCCAGTACCAAGGTATTGATGGTGCCGGTGCCCTGGTGTTGGTAGGGGGCAGAGTAGGTTGAGCCATCGGCCCGCTTCGCCCCCGTGCCCATGAACACTGTCAGGTCCTTGCGCAACGATTCCCGCGTGAGGTCCGAGACACGCATGTGTGGCTGCTCTGCCCAGTCAGAAGGCACAAAGCGTCGAACTGCATCCTGAACATCTTTGAGCAATGGCGCGATGCCCAACTCTTCCTTATCCGCAACAGGGAGGGTTCGAAGCTCTTTAAGGAGGTCCTCCCACATCGTCACCCGCTTGTCCTGGAGGCGCAAGATGACGTCCAGGAGAGAGCCGCGTTCTAAACTAAGCGCTCGGGCACCGGTGCGAAGTGTTCGTAGGTAGAGAAACCCGCATTTGCGCTTGTCTGTTGTCTTGAAGGTTGAGTAAGTACCGTCAAGAAGTGGTGGGGACGCGAAGAACGTGTTACCGCGGAAATCGTCTTCCTCCACGTCATAACTTCCTTGGAAGAACAGCCTCAAAGCTGCCGCCACACCATCCGCATCAGTGCCTTCAGCAGGCGGTCCCTCCAGCAGCTTTTGTTCTGCAGCAGACCACCATTCGATGTGCTCATAGAAGTGGCGCTGTTGTTCCTCTGAAAGGTCACTGACAACGACCTCAATGTGTATCGGCACAGCATTGCCAGCTTCGTCCAAGTACCTACCTGCATAGAAGTCGTGCTCATCGATGACAGGTCGACGAGACAGACGTTCTGGCCCCAGGACCAAATCTACAGCTTCCAGCAAAGTGGACTTGCCCACGTTGTTGTCCCCGAGGAACACAGTGTGGCCACTAAGGTTGACCGTCCCAGTTTCAATGCCTCGGAAGTTTTTGACCTCAACGCGTGCAATCTGCATCGGTACGTCCTGTGCTTCAAGTCGGTAGGTAACTGGAAGTTACCGGAATCTACTTGCTTTGGATAGCCACTCTGATGCGAGCTGACCCGCCAATCCTGGCGCCTCCGCTCGACATGTGAGCATTACCGGTACGATGAGACGCATCTGTCTGCGCTATCGTGCTGAACAGGCGTTGTTGCTGTTGATGAATACATGCCACCACCGTATGCGCTATCCAAATCAGATTTGTCCCTACACGAGCCGGCCGGTCGGCAACATCGAGGCTAGCCGCGAACATATCGTGCCCGATGCCATAGGAGGGCCAGACAAATTCAGCTTGGCGGCCTGCAAGCAGTACAACTCACGGTACGGCGCGACAGTGGATGTGCGCCTTACGAAATCCCCATTGATGGGGATGTTGGCTGCGGCAGCAGACGTCGAGACGCGCAACGGACCGGCGAGCTGGACCGTGCAAGGTCAGCTCGTTGCTGATGGGTCACCTGTTGAAATCACGGGGGCGTACAGCACTGCGTCCTTTCGGTTTAGAAAGCCTGTCGCTGTAGATGGCTCGTCCCCCGGGAGTCAGGTCATAAAGGGCTTCGGGGCAGGCCTAGATAAAGAGGTCGAGCGCGTATCAAAAGACCTCCAGCGCAAAGGTAGGCGCTTGGAGGTCACCGGCACTCAAAACGTCGGTTCGGCTGTACGTGGCCATTTCGAACACAACTTGGCTGAAGCGGCTCAGGGCCTGACGAAGATTGCATATCTGGCCACGGTGTGGGCACTGGGAGACGGCTTTATCGGAACTGCTGCTGGTGCTCTTTACCGCAGTTGGATTGATGCAGCTCCGTCGTCGGATGCCTTGTCCAAGGCCGGTCTCAAAGCGCTTGACAGCTCGGTGTTCAAGCGCCCTGGTAGGCCGACGCAGCATGACATTGTCTGCTTCGTTTCTGGGCATACGGTGGTCACTGGTGTACGACTTTTCAATGAGCGATTGTTTGAAATCGCGATTGCCGTGGAAGTACCCGAGGTACGACTCCCAGACCAACGCGGCCGACTAATCACGATAGATGCCGTGACGAAGACTTTCACGGACGAACTGATGGTTCCATAGTTCCGGGCAAGAGGCCATCCGCATGAAAGAATGGCCTTTGCCCTATCGACTACGCAGTATTCCGAGAAAAGTGCAGTGTCAGCGCGGCTACACGCGCACCCAGCAGTTCAGCCGTTTCAAGGTCGCCGCTTCGAGGCGCCTCCTCAGGACTTGCATCCGACGGGGATATGGCAAGGGCCCCGGCGAACCCGGCGGTCCAGTTCATGTCGCTGGGTCCGCTGTCTTTCGTGTTGGCGGGTGGTAACCCAGTGCCCAATCACAACTGGGCATGCTGCTGTGAGAGGGACGCCGCCCGCAATACAGGCACCACGTCATTTCGCCTGCGGTGGGTCGACGATGCCATGAGAGCACGCGACGCGGGTGATGGTGTCGAGTTGACCGTACGCACGGCAGAACCCAGGCGAGATGTGGAGCAAGGACGCGCTTGCGGACTGCCGTAGGTCGCAGCCAGCTAAAGGGCAGTGCCGATGAATGGAAAAGCTCCTGACAGTCAGGAGCTCAAGGCCCGGGGATGGCCTTGCGGATAGCTACCAGCAACTCAGCTTCGGCGTCTCCACCGTCAACTTTGGCCGTGGCGTTGTTTGCCAGAAGGACTGTGGTGGCTGTTGAGCCGATGGAGATGCGGAACTGCAGCTTTTCCAATACATGTCGTCTGTCGCCGATAAGTTTGCGGCAAGCATCACGTACGTCTTTTTCCCCCTTGAGTACGACCTTAGCTACCGTGCCATCTTCCAGCCTGAGGCCCCCGACTTGAATAGACGAAATCGTCAAAAGGCCGCCGAACTCTCGTTGAACACCGTCGGCCCAAGTAAGAACGTCGACGCTCAAGGGTGAGAGGCTCACAGAAAAGTCGCTTGCTTCAACCAACTCGTTAAGCAGCTGCTGCACGGACCTTGAGGCGTCAACTAGCTCCAGCCCTGGCCACGTAGATGTTGCTCTAAACGCAGTCTGTCGATACTCCAGCCGGTCAAGCGTGACTTCCTTGCCAAACGGGTCAGAGACCGTTTCCTGGAATTCGAAGCGTTCGATGTATCGAGCCTCGAGATATTCATCGCGAACCCGGTCGAGTAGAAATCCACTCTGCCCTTCCGCGCCAAAGTTGTTCTGGCGTACTCTCTTGGAGAGTCCCTTAATGGCGGCTGGCCAGTCCGCCTCAAGCCAGCGGTAGCGTGTCATGCTGTAGGCGCCAAGTTGGGAGGTGTCACATTCGGAGATTTGGTTTGAACCTCCGCTGGTGTCTTGGCTTCCACTTGAGTTTTCGGCAGGGCATCTTCATCCGCCTGTGCCTTTGCAGCGGCACGAGTTGTGCGCATGTCCGCCAGCACGTCCTGAGCGGTCCTCTCGATGAGCTTGGTCAAAAGTTCTCGTTCTGAGTCGGTAACGGGCCTGGAAGACTTGGTATGTCCTCCTTCCTGAGAACGGTACACCCCCTTGATGGCCAGCCTGAAATCTTTGCCCTTCTCACCGTCCTGAAACTCTGCGTGAAGGTGATTCTTGTCGTAGGGCGGCGAAGTTTGGAGCCCCTTCCACGTCACTGCTGTGACGAAGAAGCCGCGCTTCTTAAGAGCTTGATACTCAGGAGCGGCCATGAGATTTTCGCCGCTCATACCCATGCTGCGAACGACCACAGCAAGCATGTTGCGCTCCGCTTCGGCGCGTTCGTCTTCGTCGAGCTCGACAGGCTCATCCGCGTCGCTCTGAGGCTCGCTGGGGGCAATCCTCAGTTTGGTCACGCCGTTTAGCTTGTGGCCCGCCATCTCGGCCATGAGCCGAGTGAAGAACGTCGTGCGCTCGTGGGCGGTGAAGTCGGGGTCCAGCATGATTGCGTTGCGTACCAGCGGAGCGCGGCGGTTTTTTTCGACGCGGTCGGTCAAATTGTCAACAACGCGTTGGGCCTTCTCCGTTGCTGGGAAGCGAACAATGGTTTTTCCGTCTTCGTGAGTGAAGGTGAAGGTTGCGTCTTGGCGGGTACGCTGAATCAGCCGAGTGCGAGAGTAGTCAATTTCATCGTATTCGAGATTCATCGCTACCGCGTTAGCACCTCTGTAGTGTGAGTCGACCTTCTCAGCCTTGCCCATCTCTGCTTGGTACTCAGCCACCACATCACGAATTTCCTTGAGTGGAATCTCTCCATCCAAGGCAACGAATGTGGTCTTCTCATTGCGCCGGGAGGTCTCTCGGCGGCTGATGAGTTCGGTCACCTCTTGGTAGGTGTGTGGAAGTATCGAAATCGACTCAACCAAGTCGTCACGGGTGTCATGCGGCGAGTAGAAGATTCCCCTTTCGCTGGCCAGCTCACGAAGCACGGCCTCCGTCAGACGTTGCTTTGCAGAAGCGAGCAAGTCATGTAGGTCCTTGTCCGTAGCATAGAGTTGAGCAAGCTGTTCACTCATAGTCCATCCCTATCTCAATTTGAGAAAAACGCGTGCGTACCTGGGAGATGCTGGAGAACTGAATTTCTTCCACCCGCTGCGCCAAGCTTGTGAGTTGCGCTCCCTCTGCCAGTCCCTCAATGTAGCTTTGGACAGCCTTTTGAAACATTGGTTTGGCATGTGCCGAGGCGTCGAACATCTTGATTTCTACGCTGACGTCCTTTTCAAGCAATTGGTAGTGACGAAGGTAGTCAAAAAGATACGTGAACTCATCACTTGACTCACCCTTGCCTCGATAGAAGAGCACAAGTCCCCGCTTGCCCGGAGCGTCTGGACTCAGGTACTCCAGCACGATGAGCTTAGACGTGAGCATCTCAAGCGTTGCAGCCTTCGCCTTATCCATTTGCAAGTTTTTCTTGCGTGTGAGCTGTGGGTAGTAGTACTTGCAGTGCTGTGGGTCGGGCAGTCGGCTTCCACTGCGACGGCCGCGCATCTGGACAATTTCATACCGGACGTTGTCTAGCCAGTAGATGTCTTCGGGACCCAGGACCACCAGCTTAGAACCACGAGGGATGTCCAGGTTGGCTGTTTGAAGCGCCTTCAGGTTGTCGCTGAAGTCCTTGTCGTACTCTCCATCATGGTTGTAGACAAACAAGAGTCCCGCGATTGCTGGGGTCTGGCCTTTGTGAACGTAAAGGTTTTGCCACTCCTCACTAACCTCCGCACACGCCACCTGCTTCGCCAAGCTCTCCAGGGCGCCCTTCAGCTTGGGCAGGACGATGGAGCCGCGGGCGTAGCTCTTCAGGTCGCACTGCAAAAACGTACGCTGTTGCGTGTACGGTTCGTCGTAGTAGAAGACGACGTCGGAAGGATGAGTTTTGACTTCATGGACCTCGGGCTTCATGCAATCCCAGTTGTGGTTCATGGGGCCTGCCCGTTCCCAAAAAAACTCAGAAAACAAGTCGGACGAAAGCGTCTCCGCCATTGCTGCAATGTTCCCAGTCTCAGCCATCGTAAAGGCCTCTCCTCAAGTGCTTGTGTAGACGGTGTATCGGGGGCATGTGCAGGCTACCCCGGTCTTGAAGAATTGATACAACATGTATCTTATATGCCAGAGTCAACGCTTATAAGTGGTGTCTGCCTAGTTGTGAGGTTTTGTCGATACCGCATGGGAGCACGACTTCGCAAGCCGAAGGCCTTGCAACCGCTTCTTTGTTGATGATTTTGGATTGTCCGGAGGCAGCCGCTAACGGACTTAACGCCTCGTCTCGGTCAGCAGAGGCATCTCTGCCACATGGCTTTGTGAGTCGACCATGAAGCATTTCGCCGAGTTATCTCCTGCAGCCGAACGCATCGTTGATGCAGCGGAAGAGCTCGTGCAGCATGTCGGGTTCAACGGTTTTTCGTACGAGGACATCTCGCATAAGGTGGGCATTCGAAAGCCCAGCATTCATCATCACTTCCAGACCAAGGTTGAGTTGGTCGTGGTGATGACTCAGCGCTACATACCTCGCTTCCAAATGCAGCTGGAGGAGATTGAAAGCGCATCCACTTCCAGTACGGAGCGGCTTCGCGCCTACGCTCGCCTTTTTGCTAAGACTTTTGAGAACGACCGCAGACTTTGCGTATGCGGCATGTTGGGCGCGGAGACCGACGCTCTGCGCGAGGGCATCCGGGCAGAGGTGGGGAAATTCTTTAAGCTCAACGCCGATTTGCTCGAACGCGTCATTGCGAAGGGGCAGGGCGCTGGCGAGCTGCGGCCTGAACAGCCTGCTTCGAACTTGAGCGCCTTGTGGTTAGGCGCTCTTGAGGGCTCGATGCTTGTCGGCCGTGGCCTTGGCGGTTACCAGGGCCCCGACGCGATTGCTGAGACGCTCATGGCCAGTTGGAAAAAGTAAAGCTCCCAAAGACCCCGTTTGCTCGGCTGCATGTGTGTTCCGTCGTGCGTCACTGCCACCTTGTGTTGGTTGCAAGTTTGGGCTCTCAGGAAGTCTTCGTCAGCCCTCCGTAAGCTCGATAATCGGCTATCGGGCCCTTGAGGTGGCTCACCAACAAACCGAGTATGCCGATGAATTTGAAAGAGTTGCTCGCAGCCAAGGCTGCGCTGGATGCTGAAATTGCCGTTGCGAGAAAGTCGGAATCTACGGAAGCGCTGCGTCGTGTCCACCAACTCGTGAACGAGTTTGGCTTCACATCCCAGCACGTTTTCCCTCTCGTAGGCCTCAAGGCGAAAAACAAGGGTGAGGCGAAGTACCGCAATCCAGAGACCGATGCGACATGGACAGGCCGAGGCAAGCCACCAGCTTGGATTCTCGATAAGAACCGCGACGATTTCTTGATTGCTCAGCCAGAACCCGAAGCCGGTGACCGGGCCCCATACCTTGCTGAAATGGCTGCAGCTGCGGGTCGCAACCAAGCTTCACGCTGAAGCCACGCGGCGTGCGGCGCCCGTAAGCGCCACCCGCGGACACGACCAGTGGAGCTAATACCCTCGTCCGTGGTCATCTTGTGCCTGAGAACAGGTCCTGGTGGGCCATTCGCCGCGTTATGGCCCTCCCAACACCCTCAACACGGAGGGGACCTGCTCAGGTCGGAAGCCTTGCCCGAGTTCACACAGGAACAACCGCCCGGCAGCGTCATGCCTTGAGCCAATCAGTCCAGTTCCACTCTCGACATCGTCGAGAATTCCATAGCTCTTGGGCTGGCCATGCACCTCCATCCAAGCATCGATTGCTTGAAGTCTCGTTTGTCCCACGGTCTGCGGTGCCTCCCCGAACGGGTGAAGTTGCTCTGCCAGAAGCGCCGCATTTGTGCGTTGGAACAGCTGTCGGGCTGAGGCAAGGTCGAGAAATCGTAGCCATGTCGTCGTAAGCACGATGGCTGGCTTGGCTTCTGCAACGACTAAGAGCAGGGCTGCCAGAGCAGGTGGGTGCCATAGGTGACGATGGAGGTCTGCCGGCTGTGGACGCAGCAGCAGATGATTCCCACCGTAAGGCGTTCCCAAGGCGATGACTTCGTCGAAGTCTAAGAAGAGAACGGAGCGGCCGCCAGCGGAGTCTGATTCCTGGCCATCGTCCGGATAGGCCTTGCGCGAGCTCATGGCGCCATGACGTCTATAACGAGCTCAGGGTCGTACCCATTGGAGCCTGCTACAACGGAGTAGGGGTACCCTCGGTCAGCTGGACTTCCGAAGGGATTGGCTGCGACACGCGTGGCTCCGATACGGTAGTCGCACGCTACGCTCACACCTCCATGCAGCCAGATGGTCGTGGACTGCATCAATTCGGTCAACCGGGTTTGGTTGGGCTGGGCGATGGGGTCTATGGGTCCCTGCAAAGGCGTCGATTTTGGATGGGGTGCATGGTGAGACACCACAACCGTTGGCCCCTTGAATGGCTGAGCAAGCTTCTTGGCCAACCAGGCAACCGCGCAGTTGTGATGCCAGAGCAGGGCGGCATACGGGATGGTGTGGCTCTTGTGCCGAACATCCGCGTAGGGCGCCATGGCCAAAGCCAATCTGCCGGGGTGTACCGGGGTGCCGAAATCCGGCCAGAGCGTGGTACCCAAAAAGCGGACTCCTCCGATGACCACGGAATTGTTTTGAAGTACCTTGACCCTCGAGTTGATGGCTTCAAACTTCATCACCATCGTCGTCTGGTCGACTTCGAGCCCTGAATGCTCCTGAGTCCCGGGCACGTAGAGCACCTCGACCTTGAGTTCGCGGGCAAATTCCATCCCGCGCATGCAACCCCCGACGTTGCCGGCCAGCACGACCAGGTCTACACCGGGCAGCACGGTGAAGGGCACTTGCAGGCCGTTCTGTTCATGAAGTTCAAGCTGCAGGTCCGAAACAAGCTGGAGTCTCAGCATGGGAGCGAGTGCAACTGTGAAGAAGAACCACGCCGCTCGTAGACAAGCTCGAAGTCGTTCTCCAGATTCTGTAGCTGTTTCGTAGTCACACCTGACTCTGCAATCAGGTGTCCAGACACAAGGTGGTACCAATGCGTGCCCGTGGACCGGGAGCGGTACGCTGCCTCAAGCTCCTCATACATCAAGTCCTGTTTCGTATGGTCTCGAAACCGCATGAACACGTGCACGCGGGACCACCGACACCCAGTGAGCTCGCGTTCGAGCTGGTATGCCGCTGCCGCATCGGTGGTCACGTACTGCACCACTTCAATGTCCTGCCGCTGGTCAACGCAAGCCTCCAGCAGAAAGAACACTCGAGACGAGAACTCTGCAAACCGCCAGGCCTGGCGACCACGCTCCTTCTTGCTCGTTGGCGGCAGGACCTGAGCACGACGTTGTGTGTGTATGAAGGTGTCCATATAGCTGTCGGGTACTTGCTCTGCGCAGCAAGCTGCCAGGGCAGGTTGATGAGCTGGCAGTGCGCTTTGCGTATAAATGATAAGCATCATAAATGATGCATCTTTTTTGATGCCACAAAGAAGAAGTATCTTTTATGAAGTTCCTTAAAAGTGACATCTCTTCAACACTCGCGGCCATGCGAATCGAACTGAACGAGCATGAGGCCAGGTGGTCCGTCGCGCTGGGGCTAGTCCTGCGCAAGAAAAGAAAGCAGGCGGACTTAGCCCAAGAGGAGGTCGCCTATAAGGCCGGCACCGGCCGCCTCACCATGCAAAGGATTGAGTACGGGGCTACCAGCCCAAATCTGGTGACCCTACTGCGCTTGTGCGGCGCACTTGAGATTGCTCCCTCGATTCTGTTCGCCGAAGCGGAAAAACTGATGCAGCATCCAAAGAAGCTAGAGGCGGCCATCGAAGCACGAGACGCCGAGCATCCTCCAACCCGAGCACGCCTGAGAAACGCTTGAGCGCCGGCACCGCGGTGCTTCAGGGCTTTGGTGGAGATGCGCGTCGTCCCGATAACGTCAACTGGGCTTCGGCGGAAGCCTGTGCCCGGGCACGGCCAAGCTCTATGGCTTTGCGCACGTCCATCTCCAAAGCACCGCGGTCATGTTCAGGGGCAGCAAGCTGACCGAGTGCCCCATCCCGGGATATGAGCCACAGACCCGTAGCGAGTATGCCCATACTCACAGTTGGGTCTCCAGCCTCCAACCGCCGCAACGTGGCAACAGTAACCCCAAGTCGTTGGGCCCACGTGCGCAGAGACTCTCTGCGGCGGAGCCGGGCAACCGCAAGGTCTGCCCCAAGCTTTTGAAGAACAGCGATGGTGGAAGGAGGTAGTTGCTCGATGGCTTTCGCGGTCTTTGGCATGTCAATAGAGTAGTACAAACTGCACGTTTTTGTATTCCTCTAGTGTGATATCGCTTGCTACCCAGGCCGCCGTTGCTCGGTAGACGATTGAGCCCGAAGGGCTCATGTGGGGCACTAAAAGTGCTTCCTACACATCTGACTGAGGCCCTTCCGGACGTGGCGCAAGCGCTCCTGCAGCAAAATGCGCTCCTGGCTCCAGGGCATCACACCGCCCCGAGGGTCTTGAGGGACTACTTCTAGCTCGCCTCAACTTCGCATGTCTACGGCCCCGCCTGAGGCATCCGAAGCACACGATAACTTGTTCAGATTGGTGCATGCATGAAGCAATACCTGGAATTGCTTGAAGACATTCTTCAAAACGGTGAGGTCAAGGGTGACCGCACTGGAACTGGAACTACCTCTGTCTTTGGTCGACAGATTCGCCACAACTTGGCGAACGGGTTCCCGCTCCTGACGACCAAGAAGCTTCACTTCAAGAGCATCGCAAACGAGCTGATTTGGTTCCTCAGCGGCAACACCAACATCGCCTGGCTCAACGAGCACGGTGTTTCCATCTGGGATGAATGGGCCACACCTGATGGGGAGCTCGGTCCCGTGTACGGAAAGCAATGGACTGCATGGCCGACCAAGGGCGGCGGCACCATCAACCAGATTGACTACGTCGTCAACACGCTCAAGACCAACCCCAACAGCCGGCGAATCTTGTTCCACGGTTGGAACCCCGAGTACCTGCCCGACGAGTCGAAGAGCCCGGTTCAGAATGCTGAGAATGGCTTGATGGCCCTGCCTCCTTGCCACCTTCTGTACCAGTTCTACGTGGCCAACGGCAAGCTATCTTCCCAGCTGTACATCCGAAGCTCGGACAGCTTCCTGGGACTACCCTACAACATCGCCTCATTGGCGCTTCTGACGCACATGCTGGCTCAGCAGTGCGATTTGATTCCACACGAGATTGTGGTCAGCATCGGCGACCTTCATGCCTATGCCAACCACATGGAGCAGATTGAGCTGCAGCTCACTCGGTCGCCAAAGAAGCTGCCTCAACTGAACATCATCCGCAAGCCGGAGTCCATTTACGACTACCGCTTCGAGGACTTCCAGATTGAAGGCTACGACCCTGAGCCTGGGATTAAGGCTCCCATCGCGGTCTGAGCCTCCAAACAGGACCCCTTCGTGAGACGGGCCCCACCGGGGCCCGCTTTCTTTGGCACCTTGTGGCGCGGCTGGCGCTATCGCTTGGATGGGCCCTCATCGGACTTGGCCGCAGCTCTCTCGCGGAGCGGCACCACCTTTGCTGGTGAACCCTTGGAGCGAGATGGCGTAGCGTCCAGGCGCGTATTCCGGGTGAGCCGGGTCACTTCTGCCAGCAGGTCCTTGGTTTGCTGGAGTTCCTTTCGGAGCAGCTCATTCTTCGCGTGTAGCCTAGCGTTCTCGGTACGGCTGAGCTGCAGTTGGTTTTTGAGCCGGTCGGTTTCCGATTCAGCTTTCGCTGCGGCCGGCTTCGGCTGCTCTGACTTATCGGCGTCCCGTTTCTGCTCTCTTGCAGTTTTGATGTCGCCCAACTGGGTTAGCGGCCATCCCCGGTTTCGAAGGGTGCCGCGCGAACATCCGACAAGCTCGGCTAACGACTCTTCGGTTGTCTTGAGGCGGCGGTCACTCTCAATCTTCTTGAGCGCATCCTCAATAGCCTGCGTCATGGCGTCAAAGCGCCTTGCGTTCTTTGCCAGGAGGGCATCTGGACGGGACTTGCCGGTCATAACGTGGCCGGGTTGATGCCGAGGTCTCGGAGCACCCGCTCTCCCGTGGAGATGGCTGCTTTGAAGTTGTCCGCTGCATGCGCCAGGCGTGGGTCCGACGCGAGCTCTTTGTTCTTCACAACGATGTCTTTCCACTGTGAGACGTGAATTTGCGTGACCACAGCGTTGTCGCAGTCGCCGGTGTTGCACTGCAAGTTGCCAATGCACGGTGGGGGCCGCTTCGTACCATCGGCCAGTTCTTCCTCTCTTACGCCACCACAATATCCCGGTCCAACGTTGACAAATGGCAACCCACACGCTGCCAGCTGGTCGATGATTTCGTCTCGCGTCCAGCCCTGGGCCATGCGCCCATCAAAATAGAGCTTGCGACGCTGGCGAAACTCCTCGGCACCGCCACCTGCTATTGGTGAATCCGGATTAAACAGCGCGTTCGCTGCCTCCCTCGACAGGTCCTTCACGGCCATTGCTCGGGCCACCTTCTGTTCCCCAATGTTTCCGTACCCCAGGGTGACATCAGCCGGCAGACCCGCAAGGGCTGTGTAGAGATGCTTGAGCTGATATGAGATGTAGACGATGCCGACGTCCGCTTGGGCCAATTTGTGCGCAAGCGTGTGCCGGAGCTGATGAGGATTGATGACCCAATCGCGCCAGCGGCCATCCGCATCTGCTGACTGCAGGTAGATGTTTAATGCGCCCCTGAATCCGCTCAGCGATAAAGGTTGCGGCTCCTCTCCAATGGCAACGGTGTACGTGCTCGAGATTAGATACGGGTTGAAAGTCACCCGCGAAATTTCTTCGAGACACGTCACGGCATCGCGAAGAATGGGAATTGCCGGCCAAACATCATCACCAACAGGGGCGTTCAAAGGCCGGTGCTTGGACGCCGTCCCTACCAGCATCGGCATGCCGTGAACTTCCTTGATGCACCCGGCAACAAACGAGGTGAAGTCTGAAAATCTGCCACCGGTGTAGAGGCCGATTAGCATCATGCATGCCCGCTGCACGTCACTGATATAAAGAAAGAAGTCATCCGTGGAAATCCCGTGTTTCCGTGTGAATTCCTTTCTTCGCTCGCCGGTCCTTGTGCTTCTTCTCCCAAGCTTTGCCGAGTATTCCCGGTCGTCATTGCGAATGGCAACATAATCTTTCCAAGCCTCGGCCAAGATGATTTCGCGGGGAAGCAGACCGGACAACTGCACGGGGACCGTTTGGTCGTATCGATGGAGCTGCAGCGCATAGAGAAAGCACGCGACATCCTTGCTTGCGGTGTTGCTCAGCATCCGAAACAGTGCATCGGGCATTACGCTTTCAGAATCACGAGGAGTCGGCTTTGGAAATGTGAGATTGTCAATGTCACCCTCGGTCCACTGAACAGATGCTCCAGCGAACTTACCTCGTAGCACCGGAGATGCGAACGCTCGCAGGCCTTTATAAACGGTCTTCCCATCCGAAAATGGGTACTTCTTTAATGCTGCCTCAAGGTCCTGAAATGTAATCTCGATGACAGACTGGAGTGGGGTATAAGGCAGGCCAGGTGCGACAGAAGAAATGCGCTCCGCACGTACCGTATCCACCACAGAGAACAGGACTACTAATGCTCGAGCCATAGAGACGACAGTCGGTGGCTTGCTTCGCTCAATTTGCCTGCCACGCTTACCAAACACAAAGGGCATCTCAAGCTGCACGAAGCTCAGTAAGCGTATGTCATTGATAATTCCGTTGCTTACACGAGCGTCCAGGTGGCTCTTGGCGATGACGTCGTTCAGTGAAGAGCCGGGTGCTTCGCGGTCAAAATGATATATGCGCCAATCAATTGAGAGCTTTGCTTCGGAGTGACCCCTCAACCGGACGTTCGATTCGTCGCCGAGGTCCCATTTCCCGTCGCTATAAACCGAGTGCTTGGACACTCGATAGTCTTGAGGTGGAAAGCTGGGGCTGGCGATGTCATCAACGGATAATGCTATTCTTTTGGCTTTCTGCATCTCAAGCCACTCCGCGATACACGGCGTTGTCCACGAGCGGATTCAGGCTGGCCGCTTCCTCACGCGCCCAGCGTATGTCTTCCGCCGAAAATTCACTACGCCCCGGGTCCAGCAAGTTCTCGATGATTGCTCTGGAGTCCTCATAGAAGCCCGCATTCGGCAGGTTCTGGACGTTGGTCTCTGTTGCTGCATTAATCTGGTGCAGGTATGCGACAAGCGTTGGTAAGTTGCGCCGAAAGATGACCACGTTCTTGCAGAAGATGCACATGTTGAACCTGCTGCAGGCTCTGCCGGGGACGTAGCTCTTCGAGGCCCGAACTCGTTTAGGTGGGTCAAAGGGATTCTTGCAGTCAGAGAGCAGGCCTCGATACAAATGAATGGGCTGTTCGGTTGCTGTGGCGTTCTTCGTTCGCGCGCATGCGTCTGGGTCGTCGAACTCCATGCGATTGGCGTGGATGGTCGCGAGCGCATCTCGGACCACCTTACGAGCCTCAACCTCAAGCTTTTTTCGTGACAGATAACCAATGGTGGTCTTCAACCCCTTGTGGCCTGCAAAGAGTTGAATCGTGAGGATGTCTCGTCCTTGAAGCGCAAGTTCTGTGAGCTTCGTTGAACGAAAGCGGACCAAGTTGAAGTTGAGCGCTTCACCGTCCTCTCCTACCAACCCATATTTCTCTACAACTTGAGCGTACCAACTGCTCGTTTTCTTTGAGTTCACCCCCTGGGTCTGGCCAAATGTGCGTGGGCCGCGGGAGGTGTAGATAAGCAAACGATTCTTTAACGGGTGGTCTTCGGGTAGGCTGCTGCGCAGCGGCTCGGTGGCCTTGCGGATGAGTTCAATGGTGCGCGCAATTTGTGTGGCCTGCTTGCGCGGCAGAAAGCGTTCGGTGGTCTCTAAGAGAACACTGTCATCAATGCTTGATTTGTCGCCTTCCTTGTCGAAAAGCTCTAGGTAGAGCTCTAGCTCCTTACTTACCTTGTCTTTTACGTATCGAAGGTAGGGCGTCCCTGTCGCTGGGTGAGACTCACCATACGCATCGAGTGCGAGCGCAGCCAGCGGGCCAGGGTTCAATCCAGTAAGGTATGCCAAGTTGACGACATGTGGCATGAGCATGTCGAAGTCGAAGAAGGTTGAGACTCCCCATCTGCGATATAGGTCGTTAAGGCCTCCGTGTTCCCGCGTGGCAAAGCCGAGAAAGCTGTTGTGCTCGCGCTTTCCCGCCTCATCATTCATAACTGGAACGCAGTTGAGCACGTTTTCGAAGTACCACCGCATATTCGCTTCAACCCTGTATCCAAAGCCTTCTTCCGGACTTTTACGCGGGAAAATTCGCGGGTCTCGCCCAGCGCCAGGGGGCTGAGGTGTGTATCCGGAAAGAATTTTTCGCGAAATGGACAGCTCGCTGCCTATGGCATCCAAGAGTTCAATTAACTCGCTGTCTGGGTATGCCTCCGTGACATTAGTCACTGGTGTTCCTGAACCGTACGTGACGTCCAGCATGCGAACGCAGCCAGCCATTCCGCGCTTTGCTGCGTAATTCATCACGTATCGCATCGCGCTGAAAATGCCAACCAAGGTATACGAGGCGTAATTCACCTCCCCAGCCTCGATGCGCTTGGAAAGCTGCTCTCGAAATCTCAGAAGAGCGAGGGCCCCCCATTCTTTTTGGAGGTAGTAGGGGTCTTTAAGCCCTAGAGCGCGAAGATGCTCCAAGTAGAACGACTTGCCGATTACGTAGTTTTTTCGTGTGGACTTCTTAGTCTTCGTTGAGATGACCCTGTCGAACACCCATTCCACCTGTGCATAGGGCGACTCTTTCGTCGGCTCAGGCAGCTTGTAGTGCTCGCGGATATCAACTGGAAGCGAGTCATCAGTGGTAGGGGTTCTTGACATGCGGGTCTCCTATTCCGCGACGCTTTCTTCTGTGGGCGTGGCTTGGCATGTAGGTGTCGTCGAAGATGACTTGGGCCTCTTCGAAGCGGAAGATGACAGGGTCGTTTGCTGCTCCCACGGAGCTGCGGACGAGCGCAGCTGCAGGCACGCGGGTGTAGATTTCCGTGGTACTGAGGTCTGCGTGCCCCAGAATTTTCTGGGCGACGATGAGGTTGTCGACCATCGTCTTGCCGTGTTCCGAGCGAAGCACTGAGTACGCAGTGCCATGTCGCAGCATATGGCCCGAAACCTTCAAATCAGCGCGGATAGCGGCATCTCGTATGAAGGTCTCTATCGCATCCTTGTTGATGGGATTTCCTTCCGTGTTCAAGAATGCCGGAAAGTCGTCGGAGTGCTTGTTGGGTGAGCGACGCGCATGTTTTCGGTAATGCATCAAGTACTGCTTGCTGTTGTGGTACTTGTGGATGCGGGAAAGCATGGCCCGAGTGATGATGGTTGCCCTAGGCTTGAACTGGCCACCCCGACCTTTGGAACCCGAAACAAACAACGGGAAGTACATGGTGTCCCGTGGATACAGCATTGGGTCAGGGATGTCCGACTTCATGACTCGGGGCACCTCGGAGATGCGCAGGCCGGTGTCGTACATGAAGTGGCCGAGAAGCCGGTGTTCCTCAAAGTTCATCGCGCTCAAAAGCTTGATGACCTTCTTAACGTCCGTGAGGCTGGGTAGCCGGGTGGATGGTTTCTTCGTGAGGAAGGTTTGACCTTCGTAGAGGTTCTGCTTATGCGTGTACCCCGCGTGACTGCTTGCCAACCACTTACAGAACTCTCGCACCGTGATTTCGTAGCCTCGTACCGTGCTGCTGCCAAGCCCTCGCTGCTCTAGGTCGCGGTAGAAGTCTTCAATCACGAACAGCGACAGTTGCCCGATGGCCACGTCTACCCGCACTTGACCATACACGGCGTGGTGTTCAAGGTACTGGCAGAGTTCTCGAATGCGGCGCGCGTACAGCGGCCGGGACTCGGGTGCTAGCCGACCTGCCTTCGACTTTGCAAACGCAGTGGGCAGTTCAACAACGCGCTCCAGGTCATCGAAGAACGTGTGCTGCTCCACATCCCCACCCATCCAAGAATGAAGATTCAAAGCACGTCCTCCCAGGCCCGGGCTGGAAAAGCTTGTGTCAGGTTGTGAGGGGGGCGAACCCGGGACCCTATGTGATGCCCAGCAAACGCAGGCTTGGTCCGGTTGTAGGCAGCGATTTCTGCCGGAGCTTTGAGAGATGCACGCTGACGGTACACCTCCAGCCTGGGCTTCCTTACCAGGTCTTCAAGCAGCCATGCTGCTCCAACTATCGACATCCAGGCGCATCAGTTCCTTTGTTCAAGTGAACAAGATACTACCTAGGAATTGCTCAGTGGAGAACCCGGTGAGAGCCTTGGTCCGCCATGCATTGAACAGGAACAGTTTGGCCGGGAAACAGGAAGATGTCCGCGCTGCGCTGGTACAGCTGGCAGCTGAGCTTGCCGTCGGCCACGTAGAACTGGAAGAAGGCGTGGCAGGGCATGAGCGCCATCTGCGGCAGGTCGGCCACGTTCCAGGCGCTGACGATGATGCGGCGGCTGTCCGGGTTGCTCTTGAGCTGCTTGACCACTTCGGCGATCTGGTCGATGTGGCCGCCGTCCGGCGTCGGCCAGTTGCGCCATTGCACGCCATAGACCGGGCCCAGGTCGCCGTCCTCACGGGCCCATTCGTCCCAGATGGTGCAGCCGCGCTCCTGCAGCCAGCGCACATTGCTGTCGCCGCGCAGGAACCACAGCAGTTCCAGGATGATGGACTTGAGGTGCACCTTCTTGGTGGTGACCAGCGGAAAGCCTTCGGACAGGTCGAAGCGCATCTGGTGGCCGAACACGCTGCGCGTGCCCGTGCCGGTACGGTCGGTCTTGGACACGCCGTGCTCGTACACATGGCGCATGAAATCTTCGTACTGGGAGCGGGCTGGGCGGGGCGCAGGAGTCGTGTTCATCTTCCGGATTATCCCTTGATGAATACGGCGCCTTGTCCGACGGTATCCATGCCCCTTGAAACAAGGTCTGGCGCCCCGGGTGCGAAAATGCCTGCAGACTGATGCCGGTGCATTGCCCAGGCTTTCGCACCGGCGTCACCGCTTTTTTCGCATCCGCTTTGACAAGGAGCTTGCGCATGTCTTCCATGCTCTCCCCCTGGCAGGCCGCCGTTGCATTGGGTGTCGCCATGCTGGCGCTGACAGCCTGCGATCCGCGTTCTCCCTCCGTCCCGACTCCCAAGGCCGCGCAGTCCGTCGCACTCGATGTGGCTGCGCCAGCCCCGGAATTGGTGCTGGCGTTTCCCGCGCGCACGCGCATGCCCTCCACCGCCAAGGCGGGGGAACCCGGCCTGGACAGCCTGGCCGAGTACGTGGGCAAGTATCCCTACGACGGCACCAACTACCTGGAGCAGGGCGTGCTGGCCGACCGGCTCAAGGCGCTGCTGGGCACCAGCTACCCGACCCTGCTGAGCAATATGCGTACCGTGGGCCCGCTGACCAAGGAAGGAGATGTCTGGAGCATCGTCGGCCTGCGCCCGCACCAGGGCGGCGAGGAAATGGGCGCCATCGTGATCGATCCCGCTCGCAATGCCCTGCGCGTGTGGCTGCTCACCGGCGGCAAACAGTCCGACTTCTCCGATGCGGCCGGCGCCGACATCGCCTGGCCCGAACAGGTCAACAAGACGATGGCCAATATCGAGGCCAAACCGGTTTCCTGACAAGGCAGGCACGTGCCGCTCCTGGCTCAGGACGGCGCGTGCAAACCCGGCGCTGCCCCAGAAGGGGCGGCGTTGCGCTCAGGAGGCTTGCCTTGGCAGGATGCAGCCCGGGTTCATCAGTCCCTGCGGGTCCAGCGCCTGCTTGATGGCGCGCATCATGCCCAGCGCCACGGGGGACTGGTACTTCTGCAGCTTGTCCACCTTGAGCGCACCCACGCCGTGCTCGGCCGAGAACGAGCCGCCGAATTCGGCCACGGCTTCATAGACGAGGTGGTTGACCAGGTGCTCTCGCTCGTTGAGGAAGGCCTTGGCGTCACCGCCCTCGGGCGCCTGCACGTTGTAGTGCAGGTTGCCGTCGCCCAGGTGGCCGAAGTTGACCAGGCGCACGCCAGGGATCTCGCGCTGCAGCACGGCATCGGTGTGCTCGACGAAGGCGGGGATGCTCGATGCGGCGATGGAGATGTCGTGCTTGATGTTCAGGCCTTCCTCGGCCTGGGCCAGCGGAATGCTTTCGCGGATGTGCCACAGCTCATGGGCCTGCGACAGGCTTTCGGCCACCACGGCGTCGAGCACGCAGCCGTCCTCGAAGGCCAGCTCCAGCAGCGCCTCGAAACGCTCGCGCGCATGCTGCTCGGACTCGCTGTCCGAATTCTCGACCAGCACGTAGTAGGGCGGCGCGCCGATCAACCCGGCAAAGGGCACGCGCAGCTGGGGCATGTGCTTGATCACCAGCGACAGAGCGAACTGGCCCATGACCTCGAAGCCCGTCAGGCCCGCGCCCAGGTACTGGTGCGCCATGCCCAGCAGGCGCACGGCCGCTTCCATGGAGGGCACGGCGGCGAAGGCCGTGAGCTGGGCCGCAGGCTGGGGGAACAGCTTCATGGTGGCGGCGGTGATGATGCCCAGCGTGCCTTCGCTGCCGATGAACAGGTCGCGCAGGTCGTAGCCGGTGTTGTCCTTGCGCAGGCCCTTGAGGCCGTCCCAGATCTCGCCCTGCGGGGTGACCACTTCCAGGCCCAGGCACAGCTCGCGCGTGTTGCCGTAGCGCACCACCTGGGTGCCGCCCGCATTCGTTCCCAGGTTGCCACCAATGGTGCAGCTGCCTTCGGCGGCCAGCGACAGCGGGAACAGCAGGCCCTCTTTCTCGGCAAGCTCCTGCAGGCTTTGCAGGATGCAGCCGGCCTCGACGGTGAAGCTCAGGTTGTCGCGGTCGATGTGGCGCACGGCATTCATGCGCGTGAGGCTGAGCACGACCTGCGTGCCGCTGTCGTCCGGCGTGGAGCCCACCGACAGGCCGGTGTTTCCGCCCTGCGGGATGATGCTGGTGCCTGCGGCCGCGCATTCGCGCACCACGGCAGCCACCTCGGCCGTGCTGGCCGGGCGTACCACGGCCAGGGACTTGCCGCGCACGCGGCGGCGCCAATCCTGTTCGTAGGCCACAAGGTCGCCCTCGGTGAGGACATGGGCTTCGCCGACGATCTGGCGCAGGCGTTCAAGCAGTGCAGTCATGTTGCAACTTCTTTCAAAGACGTGAAGGCATGAAAACGGGGGCTCAGCCGCCGGCCGCCTGGGCCGCGCGGCGCGCGCTGCGCTGGCGCCAGCGCACATGCAGGGCGCAGGCGGTGAACAGCATCAGGCACAGGAAAACTTCGAGCAGTGCCAGCCAGCGGCCGGGCGCCGGGTCGCTCCAGGCGCGCACCACGCCCTCGGTGAAATAGATCCACACCAGCAGGCTGACCCAGCGGTAGGTGTACATGCGGTGCTTGAGCAGGCCGATCAGCGGAATCGCCAGCGGCAGGGCCTTGAGCACCAGCCAGGAGCCTCCGGGCCGCATGGGCGCCAGCCACAGTTCCCAGGCCAGGCTCAGCACGATCAGGCCCATGAGGCTGGAGACCGCCAGCCAGCGGGTGGCGGCGACGTCGGCGCCGGGGCGAGAAATGGAATCAGTCATCGGGGTGGCATCATATCGGCCATGGTCTTGACCTTTGAACATGTGATTGCTTGGATGGCCGCGCCCGCTGCAGACATGCGCCTTGCGGCGGAGATGGGGCGATGAGCGGCGGCCCCGAAAAGGAGCCCGTCGATGGCCTGGAGGATGGCTCCCTGGCGCTGCCCGTTCCTGCCCAGGAGCGCAGCCTGTCCCTGGCCGAGCCGCCCGAGCCTGCGGTGCCGAGATCGTGGCGCGAACGCTGGCGCTGCTTTCCATGGCGCAATACCGCACACACGTTGCGCGAACGCTTTCGCGAGGACCGGCTGGGCGTGACCGCCAGCAGCCTGACCTTCACCACGGTGCTGGCCCTGGTGCCGTTCTTCACGGTGGCGCTGGCGCTGTTCACGGCCTTTCCCATCTTCTCCCGCGTGCAGATCGTGCTGGAGCGCTGGCTGATCGACAGCCTGATCCCCGAGACCATCGCGCGCCAGGTGCTGGGCTATCTGACGCAGTTCGCCTCCAAGGCCAGCCAGCTGGGCATGGCGGGGTTTTCCATTCTGGTGATCACGGCGGTGGCGCTGATCCTCACCATTGACCGCACGCTCAACAACATCTGGCGCGTGCGCCAGTTGCGGCCGCTGGGCCAGCGCGTGCTGATCTACTGGGCGGCGATCACGCTGGGCCCCCTGGTGCTGGGCCTGAGCCTGGTGCTGTCGTCCTATGTGATGTCGGCCTCGCGCGGGCTGGTCAATGCGCTGCCCGAAGGCTTGCGCTTCATCTTCGATTCCATCGAGTACCTGGCGCTGGCCGCTGGCATGGCGGGCCTGTACCACTACGTGCCCAACACGGCGGTGCGCTGGCGCCATGCCTGGGTGGGCGGCCTGTTCGTGGCCACCTGCATGGAGCTGGCGAAGAAGGCGCTGGGCCTGTACCTGGCCTCGGTGCCTACCTATTCGGTCATCTACGGCACCTTCGCCACGCTGCCCATCCTGCTGATCTGGATCTACATGGCCTGGGTCATCGTGCTGCTGGGCGCCGTGGTCACGGCCTACCTGCCCATCGTGATGGCGGGCGTGCAGCGCATGCCGGGCCAGCAGGGCTGGCAGTTCGAGATGGCCGTGGAGATCCTGCAGTACCTCGCACAGGAGCGCGAGTCGCCCGCCAAGGGCTTGTACGCCAGTGATCTGGCGCGGCGCCTGCGTGTGGACTGGCAGCAGATCGATCCGGTGCTGCAGGCGCTGTCGGTGCTGGACTGGGTGGGCACGGTGCAGGCCCCCGGCACTGTGGCGGCCAGCGAAGGCCCCGAGCCCCGCTACATGCTGCTGGTGGAGCCCCATCGCACGCCGCTGCAGCCGCTGGTGCAGCGTCTGCTGCTGGCGCCGTCGCCGGCCGTGCAGCCGCTGTGGGATCGCACGGGGCTGGCAGGCATGACGCTGGCCGATCTGCTGGAGCAAAGGCCGCAGGCTCCGGTCTAGAGCGGGATGCGGCCCGTCAGGATGTCGCGCCACATCACCCAGTCGCCGCGAAAGCTGTAGAGCGGGCGCTTGAAGCTGGCGGGCCGGTTCTTCTCGAAGCCGAAATGCCCTATCCAGGCAAAGCCGTAGCCAAACAGCAGGCCGCCCAGCAGGAACCAGAAATTGCCGGTCAGGAACAGCGCGAACAGGCACAGCAGCGCCAGCGTGGAGCCGACGAAGTGCAGGCGCCGGCAGGTGCGGTTGCTGTGCTCCTGCAGGTAGAACGGATAGAACTCGGCAAAGCTCTTGAACTGGCGCGGGTCCACGGCAGCCTGTGCGGCGCCGGGCAGGGGAGCGGAAGCGTGTGACATGGCAGGCCTTCGCAAGCATGGGGTAGGGTCAACTTATACGCTGCTGCCTTGCCGCTCACCATCGGAGGAACCCGCGCGCCCAGGTTCGCAAAAGCTGCCCCGAGAGAGACAAAAGCTGCCGCATTCCGCCCTGCGCGTCGCCACGGTGTCGCCCTCTGGCGGCATGCGGGCGCATGATGTCTGCCGGGCCGGCGCTGACCGGCATGGAGTTTTTCGATGCCTTCCTCCTGCATGACCGACATCCCCGCATCCCTGAGCGAAACCCGCATTTCCACGCCCCAGGGCAGCATCTACGTCAGGCGCTGGCAGGCGCCGGCGGCCGGCGAAGAGTCCCTGGCCCGCGCGCCCATCGTGCTGCTGCACGACTCGCTGGGTTCGGTGGCGCTGTGGCGTGATTTCCCGCAGCAACTGGCCGAGGCCACGCGCCGCGATGTGCTGGCCTACGACCGGCTGGGCTTTGGCCAGTCCGACCCCTATCCGGGCACGCTGGGGCCGGGCTTTGTGGCCCGGGAGGCAGAGACCGTGTTTCCGGCAGTGCACCAGGGGCTGGGCCTTGGGGATTTCATCGTGCTGGGCCACAGCGTGGGCGGCGGCATGGCCGCCATGGTGGCGGCCCGATACGGCGCGCAGTGCAAGGCGGTGGTCACGGAGTCCGCCCAGGCCTTCGTGGAAGATCGCACCTTGCAGGGCATTCGTGCGGCCCAACAGGATTTCGCCCGGCCCGGCCAGCTGGCGCGCCTGGAGAAATACCACGGCGACAAGGCCGCCTGGGTGCTGTCTGCCTGGGTCGATACCTGGCTGTCGCAGCCATTTGCCGACTACCGGCTGGACGAGGCGCTGGAGCGCGTGCGCTGCCCGGTGCTGGCCATCCACGGCGAGCATGACGAGTTCGGCTCCCTGGTCCACCCCGAGCGCATCCGCGACCGGGCGCGCGGCCCTGTGGAGGTGGAGATCGTGGCCGGTGGCGGCCACGTCCCCCACCGCGAGCAGCCCGAGCGCATCGCCCAGCGCATCGCCCGCTTCCTGGCACGGGTCTGATCCCGGGTGGGCTTCATGGGCCGGCCTGGGCGGACGCCGAGAGCTCCGGCGGAAACAGCTTCTTCTTGATCACGGCGTGCACGCCCCAGTTGCCGTCCACCACCTGCGTCACGGCGAAGTCCACGGCCACGGAGATCAGCGATACGGCCTCGTCCTCGTCCAGCCCGTGGGCCAGCATCAGATAGCGCCTTGCCTTGTGGAAGGCGTCACGCATGGCGCCTTCCAGCGATGACTTGCGATAGACCTGGGACTGCGCCTGGCTGCCCAGTTCGGCCAGGTGGTCGGTGAAGCTGAAGCCCTGTATCACCCACTCGGAGCCGGTCTCCAGGAAAGGGTGGTCCAGCTCTGCAAGGAAGCGGTTGTCCAGCGCGGCGCGCTTGTGCACCCGCAGCTCGAAGCTGCCGGTCAGCGAGCATTCGATGGCCGTGCCGCACAGTTCCGAGTCGCCTTGGGATGCATGCGGGTCTCCCACCGAAAACAGTGCGCCTGGCACCGATACGGGCAGGAAGAGGGTGGCTCCCTTGCCCGCGCGCCAATTGTCCAGGTTGCCGCCGAAGTAGCTCGGCGGTATGGAGTCGATCAGGCCGGCCTCTCGCGGTGCCACGGCCAGCATGCCGAAATGCGGACGCAGCGGCACGCGTGCCTTGTCCAGCACACCAAAGCGCCGGGTGATGCTGGCGGGGTCCACGGGCACGCCCGGGTAGTCGATGGTCGGATGGACCACGCCGAAGGGGTCGGTCTGCGGCGTCCAGCGGTAGTTGTAGACGGCGCGGGCCGTGGGCTCCTCGGGCAGTGCGTGGTCGATTTCGTAGATGGTGACCACTTCGCGCTGGCGGGGCTCCGTGATCTGGTCGCGGTAGTGAAAGCCCCACCAGGCGGCGGCGTTGCTGCCGAAGACACGGCCGTGGTGGGCGGGGCTGCAGCTGGGGCGTGGCTGCACGTCGAGGATGCGTATCTCCAGCAGGTCGCCAGGTTCGGCCTCATGCACATAGACGGGGCCGGTGCAGATGTGCACGCCGAAGCCCTCGCCCGCGCCGCGGCCGTAGATCGAGGCATCCATCGGGCCCGCGCCGCGCCGGTCCACGGCCTTCTGGGCTGCGGTCCAGTGGAACACGCTTTCGGCGCCCGGATCGCCTTCGATCATGCGTTCCCAGTCGTCCGAGGCATGCTGGGTCAGCGTCTCCATGGTCACCACGTCACCCGAGCGCACCGAAAGCACGGGCTTGAGTGAACGGCTCAGGTAGCCCCAGTGCACGGTCTTGTCGGAGACCGGAAGATAGTAATGCTGGGGCGACGCACCGCCATTGTCTGCGTGCGCCGAGCGCTTGGGCACAAGGGCCAGCGCCTGGGCGTAGCGTGCATGGTCGCGCAGCAGGGCCTGGAACGGGCTGTGTGCCAGGCGCGCTGCGGCCGGTTCTGCACCCTGCGCAGCGCTCTCTGCGGGCGAGGGGCGTCCGCGCTGGCCGGGCGGCGCATCCTGCACGCGCGCCGGACTGGCGCGATAGGCCTTGGGGGACAGCCCATAGCGGGCCGTGAAGGCACGGCTGAAGTTGGCGGCATCGCCAAAGCCCCAGCGAAAGCACAGCTCGGCAATGGAGCAATGCTGCAGCGAGCGGTTGCTCAGGTCCATGCGGCAGCGCTCCAGCCGGCGTTCGCGCAGGTAGGTGCTGAAGCTGGTGGCCGCTCCCTTGAACAGCTTTTGCAGATAGCGCGTGGACAGCCCCTCGGCTTCGGCGATGGCATCGATGGACAGCTCGGCATCGCCCAGCCGGGTTTCGATGGCGCGGCAGATGCGGCGCAGATGGCCAAGCTGCACGGCGCTAGGCGGCTCGGTCGCCTCGGCCTGCTCCTGGTCGGGATTGCCGGCGCGCGGTGTCAGGCAGGTGACCAGCATGTCGGTGAGCGTGGCCTCCACCGACAGCAGATCGTCCTGTGCCAGTGTGTCGATCTGCTCTGCCAGTGAGGCCGCCATCGCCATGCATATGGCCCCCACACCGCCTGTCCCGCCGATGTGCCTGGCCTCGGGCGGGCACGAGCGCAGCAGGCGCAGCAGAAAGCTCGAGGACTCCAGCCGAGCAAGCAGCAGGCGGCCGTCGCCGGGCAACTGCAGCTGCCATTCCCGGTCTGACTCCAGCAGCAGCGCGGAGCCGGCCTTGAGCGGGAACGCGGCGTCCTCGACCACCGCATCGGCGCTGCCTTGCAGCAAGGCGCACAGCAGCAGGCCCGGGCCGCGCAGCCGCTTGGCCACGGCCCGCAGCGTCAGCGGCGAGGTGGCCAGCGTAATGAATACCGATCCCAGTGGCGAGCTGCGCAGCGCCAGGTGGGTGGCCGGTGGCGTGGGCGCTTCGCCATGGATGTCTGCCCTGGACAGCGCCTCATTGAGCGCAGCCTGCCGCAAGGCATCGGGAAATGCGTGGGTGGAAAAGCGTCTTGGATCGTCGTGCATCAGGGGCGAACTATGAACTGCCGCGTACTGCCTGTCCAAGCCCGGCGCACCGGATGGCAGCCGCGACAAGTTTTTGTGCGCGCAGGAACAACCGGCCTGGACATGCTCGCCTGGACACTGGCGCTGCCGGCACCGATCCACAACAGCAGGAGTATTTTCGATGACCATCCCCCACCAAGAACATATCTGCGGCCCGGGCTGCCAGCACGGTGCTTCGCCAGCCGATGAGACGCTGATCCGCGAGGAATTCCAGGTTGCACGCCGTTCCTTCCTGCGCGACGCCATGGTGGTCGGTGGCGGCGCGGTCTCGGCCGGCGCCATCAGCGGTGCGATGGCACCGTCCCGGGCCTTTGCCCAGGGTGCGCCTGGCGCCCGGGCAGGCCAGGGCATGGCCAGCCACTACTACATTCCCGCCTCTGACAGCACCGTGCTCTGGGGCTACTTCAGCAGATCGGCCAAGCCGGTGGTCGAAGTCGAATCGGGCGACTACGTGACCATGGAGACGCTGACCCACCATGCCAATGACGATGCCGAACGCATGGTCCGGGGCGACCCTGGCGCCGAGAGCGTGTTCCACTGGGACAGCCAGCGCAAGAACGTCGATCGCCGGGGTGCCGGTCCCATGGATGCCAAGAACGGCGCAGGTGGGGGCCAGGGCGTGCACATCTGCACGGGGCCGGTACGCATCAAGGGCGCCCAGCCCGGCGATGTGCTGGAAGTACGCATCATTGATGTGGTGCCGCGCCCCTCGGGCAACCCGCAGTTCAAGGGCCGGACCTTCGGCAGCAATGCGGCAGCGAACTGGGGCTTTCACTATGGCGACACGCTCACCGAGCCCCGAAAGCGCGAGGTGGTCACCATCTACGAGGTGGATGCGACCGGCGAGCGCAACTGGGCCCGCGCCGTCTACAACTACCGCTGGACGCCGCAGACCGACCCCTTCGGCGTGGTCCACCCGACCATCGACTATCCGGGCGTGCCCGTGGACCACCGCACGATCAGCAAGAACGAAAACGTGCTGCGCAATATCCGCGTTCCCGTGCGCCCGCATTTCGGCACCATCGGCGTGGCGCCGGCCGAGGTGGAGATGGCCAGCTCCATTCCGCCCAACCACACGGGCGGCAACATCGACAACTGGCGCATCGGCAAGGGGGCGACCATGTATTTCCCCGTGGCCGTGCCAGGGGCCAACTTCACCGTGGGCGATCCGCATGCCTCGCAGGGGGACTCCGAGCTGTGCGGCACGGCCATCGAGTGCTCGCTGACCGGCACCTTCCAGTTGATCCTGCACAAGAAGGCGGACCTGCCTGGAACGCCGCTGGCCGAACTGGCCTATCCGCTGCTCGAAACCCAGGACGAATGGCTGCTGCACGGCTTCAGCTACGCCAACTACCTGGCGGAGCTGGGGCCGGATGCGCAAAACCAGATCTTCAAGAAGTCTTCCGTGGACCTGGCTCTGCGCGATGCCTATCACAAGATGCGCCACTTCCTCATGACCACCCAGGGGCTGGGAGAGGACGAGGCCATCTCGCTGATGTCGATCGCCGTGGACTTCGGCATCACCCAGGTGGTGGATGGCAACTGGGGCGTGCACGCGCTCGTGAAAAAGAGCATCTTCCCCGCGCGCGGGGCGTGAGTGCGTGAGTGAGTGCGTGCCTGCCCTGCGGGCAGGACCCGGCCGGTCTCAGCGCGCCAGGAAATCCCGGATGGCGAACAGCGTCTGGTCGGGCGCCTCGGTCATCTGGTTGTGGCCGCTGGGCAGGTGCACGATGCTGACCTGGCGCTGCGCGCCCCGGGCCGCCTCGATCAGGCCCTTGGCGGCCTTGGGCGGCGTCATCTGGTCCTGCTCGCCCAGGGCGAACAGGACCGGACATTGCAGCGCCGCCATGGCCGCCTCGCCGCCCGCATAGCTGTCGCAGGCCTTGAAGCCGGCGTGCAGCAGGTTGGTGCGGTCATTGCTGGCCAGCACGCGCCGGCCCAGCGCCATGCCGGCGCCGAACACCCAGCTGCCTGCGCCGCTGGGTGGCGCCAGCGTGGCGCGCGAGAACACATTGACCATGCGGATGGCCTGCTCTGGCGCGCTCAGTGCGGAGTCCAGCAGGGCGGGCGAGACCTTCATCGGGTAGGCCGTGCCCACCAGCACCAGGTGGCTGACGCGCGCGCCCAGCCGCGCGGCCGCTTCCATGGCGATCAGGCTGCCCCAGCTGTGGCCTACCAGCGCAGCCTTCTCGATGCCTGCCGCATCCATGAGCTGGCCGATGAAATCCGCCGCCGCCTCCACGCTGGCCGGCGCATCGCCTGCGCTGCGGCAGTGGCCCGGCAGGTCTATGGCCAGCACGTTCCAGCCGTGGTTGGCCAGGTAACGGCTTTGCAGTGCCCAGACGCTGTGGTCGCACAGCACGCCGTGGATGAGGATGGCCGTAGGCTGTGCGGGATTGAAGGCCTTGCCGCCGGTATAGGCGTAGATGGCGTGGCCGTGAACATCGATCTTCATTGTTGGTGTCTCCCTTGCCGATTCACGCGGCCTTCTCGGCCGCCTTGAGGGCGCGCTTGAGGTCGTCGATCAGGTCGTCTGCGTCTTCCAGCCCGATGGACAGGCGGATCGTGCCCTGGCCGATGCCGGCCTGGGCCAGCGCCTCGTCGCTCATGCGGAAGTGCGTGGTGCTGGCAGGGTGGATGACCAGGCTGCGGCAGTCGCCCACATTGGCCAGGTGGCTGAAGACCTTGAGCGTCTCGATGAACTTGCGGCCCTGGTTGCGGTTGCCCTTGATGTCGAAGCTGAACACCGAGCCTGCGCCGCGCGGCAGCAGCTTCTTGGCGAGCTGGTGCGAGGGATGGGTATCGAGCAGCGGGTGGCCCACGCGGCCCACCAGCGGATGGCTGGCCAGGAATTGCACCACCTTCTCGGTGTTGCGGATATGGCGCTCCATGCGCAGCGGAAGCGTCTCTATGCCCTGCAGGATCAGCCAGGCCGTGTGCGGGCTCATGCAGGCGCCGAAGTCGCGCAGGCCTTCGCGGCGTGCGCGCAGAAGGAAGGCGCCAGTGCTGCTTTCCTCGCTGAACACCATGTTGTGGAAGCCGTCGTAGGGCTCGGTCAGCTCCGGGAAGCGTCCCGACTTTTCCCAGTCGAAGCTGCCGCCATCCACCACGATGCCCCCGACCACGGTGCCGTGGCCCGACAGGAACTTGGTGGCCGAGTGGTAGACGATGTCCGCGCCATGCTCCAACGGCTTCATCAGCCAGGGCGATGTCAGCGTGGAGTCCACCAGCAGCGGCACGCCGGCCTCATGCGCGATGGCGCTGATGGTGGGAATGTCGAGCACATCCAGGCCCGGGTTGCCCACGGTCTCGCCGAAGAACAGCTTGGTATTGGGCCGCACGGCGGCGCGCCAGCCGTCGATGTCGCCGGGCTTGACGAAGGTGGTCTCTATGCCGAAGCGCGCCAGCGTGTAGTGCAGCAGGTTCTGCGAGCCGCCGTACAGTGCCGTGCTGGCCACGATGTGGCTGCCCGCGCCCATGAGCGTGGCCACCGACAGGTGCAGCGCCGCCTGGCCGCTGGCCACGGCGATGGCGCCCACGCCCCCTTCCAGGGCCGAGACGCGCTGCTCCAGTACGGCGTTCGTGGGATTGGAGATGCGGCTGTAGACGTGGCCGGGGCGCTCCAGATTGAACAAAGAGGCCGCATGGTCGCTGGACTCGAAGACGAACGAGGTCGTGAGGTGGATGGGCGTCGCGCGCGCACCGGTGGCGGGGTCGGGCTGTGCGCCCGCGTGCAGCGCCAGAGTGTCAAAGCCGGGATCCGAGTAGCCGGGCATTCCTGTCTCCATGGTTGTCAAGGCAAGCGGGCATTGTGGGCTATATTTCCCGACAGACATGGGCTTGCCGCAACCACGGCGACACAGACAATCTTGGAGATACGGCATGAAAGTAAGTGACATCCTGCGCGTCAAGGGCAACACCCTCTACACGGTGTCGCCGGACGAAAGCCTGGCCAGCGCGGTGCAGGTGATGTCCGAGCGCGATATCGGCTCCCTCGTGGTCATGGAGCACGGCGACGTGGTCGGCATGCTGACCTTCCGCGAAGTGATCCAGGGCTTTGTCAAGCACGGCGGCGTGGGCGAGACGCTAGTGCGCTCGGCCATGGACGACGCTCCCATGACCTGCACCATGGAAACCGACATGGACGAGGTGCGCCGCATGATGCTGGACCGCCATGCGCGCTACATGCCGGTGATGGACAAGCGCATGCTGATGGGCGTGATCAGCCTGTACGACGTGGCCAAGGCCGTGGTGGACAGCCAGAACTTCGAGAACCGCATGCTCAAGGCCTATATCCGCGACTGGCCCGAAGGCGAGCGCCAGGGCGCGGACTGATCATCCGGTCGCGGCAAGACCGTCCCTGCCCATGCAGCAAGGCCTGCGACCGCAGAACGCGGCGCAGGCCTTGGCTTTTTACGGCCGGGCGCAAGCCCGTTCAATGCACGCTGCTGCGCCGGGGCTTGAGCAAGGCGCTGGGCGGCACGGCATAGGCCTGCCTGAAGACGCGGCTGAAGTGCGAGAAGCTGGTGAAGCCGCAGGCCATCGCCACATCGGTCACGCGCCGCGCATTGTCGGCCTGCAGCAGCAGGTGGGCCTGGGCCAGGCGCTCGTTCCAGAGCCAGCGGCTGGGAGTCAGTCCCTCGGTGGCGAACAGACGCGCCAGGCTGCGCAGCGACATGCCCAGGCCCTGGGCCACCTGCAGGGGCTTGAGCTCGGGGTCATCCAGCCGGGCCCGCATGTACTGCTTGGCCTGGGCAAGCCGGTTGCGGGTTCTGAAATCATCGGGCCTGGCTGAGACCAGCAGCATGGTCATCAGGGTGGGGTGAAGATTCTGGTCACCGGCATCCTGTTGAAGGATGGGTGAGGGCGGTGGAGTGCTGCTCGCAGGATCGCTGCGATCCTGGCGTTGCGTTGAGCCGGAAGAGGTCTGCATTTCACGAATCTCCCGCAAGTTGCGGCTGGTGCCTGAGGGATGGTCCGCAGGCGGTTGAAGAACAATGTTCTGTAATTCTAGCTATCAATATTTGTAATTTGATAGTTTTATTGTTTCTTTGCAGGAGATGGCAGCCTGCGCAATGCACCGCTGCAGCGGGAGCGGCGCCTGGGGGCGACCCGGGCATAATCATCGGCCTATGAGCGGCAACACCTTCGGAACCCTATTCACTGTCACCAACTTCGGCGAATCGCATGGCCCGGCCATCGGCTGCGTCATCGACGGTTGCCCGCCTGGCATGGCACTGAGCGAGGCGGACATCCAGCACGACCTGGACCGCCGCCGCCCCGGCACCAGCAAGTTCGTGACGCAGCGCAACGAGCCGGACGCGGTGGAAATCCTCTCGGGTGTCTACGAAGGCCGCACCACGGGCACGCCGATCGCTTTGCTGATCCGCAATACCGACCAGCGCAGCAAGGACTACTCCAACATTGCGCAAAGCTTTCGTCCCGGCCATGCCGACTACGCCTACTTCCAGAAGTACGGCATCCGTGATCCGCGCGGCGGCGGCCGCTCCTCCGCACGGCTGACGGCGCCCACGGTGGCGGCCGGCGCCGTGGCCAAGAAGTGGCTCAAGGAAAAATTCGGCACCGAGTTCCGCGCCTGCATGACCCAGGTGGGCGAGCTGTCGCTGCCCTTCGAGAGCTGGGAGCATGTGCGCAACAATCCCTTCTTTGCGCCGGTGGCCGATGTGTCCCGCTACGAGGAATACATGGATGCGCTGCGCAAGTCGGGCGACTCCTGCGGCGCCGCGCTGCGCGTGCAGGCCAGTGGCATGCCGGTGGGCCTGGGCCAGCCGCTGTATGACCGCCTCGATGCCGACGTCGCCTACGCCATGATGGGCCTGAACGCCGTCAAGGCCGTGGAGATCGGCGCGGGCTTCGACAGCGTGGTCCAGCGCGGCACCACGCACGGCGACTCGCTGAGTCCTGAAGGCTTTCGCAGCAACAACGCCGGTGGCATCGTGGGCGGCATCAGCACGGGCCAGGATCTGGAGGTGCGCATCGCCATCAAGCCCACCAGCTCCATCATCACGCCGCGCGAGTCCATCGACACCCAGGGCCAGAGCACCGAAGTCATCACCAAGGGTCGCCATGACCCCTGCGTGGGCATCCGCGCCGCGCCCATCGCCGAAGCGTTGCTGGCCCTGGTGGTGATGGACCACGCCCTGCGCCACCGCGCCCAGTGCGGCGACGTCGATTCAGGCCTGGCGCCGATTCCTGCCGCGGCGCCCTGAAAGCGCTGCCAGGACGCCAAAGAGAAAGCCGCCCAAGGGCGGCTTTCTTGTGTCCTGCCGGCCTGATCAGCCGGGATTGCGGACTTCATCCATGACGTTCTTGAAGTCGTCCACGTCCTCGAAGCTGCGGTAGACGCTGGCGTAGCGGATGTAGCCGACCTTGTCGAGCAGCTTGAGCTCGCGCATCACCATCTCGCCCAGGCGGCTGGAGAGCACTTCGCGCTCGCCCAGGTTGCGCAGCCGTTCCTCGATGCGCTCGATGGCGGCATCGATCTGCTCCGTGCTCACGGGACGCTTGCGCAGCGCAATCTTGAACGAACCCAGCAGCTTGGCGCGCTCGTACTCGATGCGCCGCCCGTCCTTCTTGACGATGGCGGGGAAGCTGACCTCGGGCCGCTCATAGGTGGTGAAGCGCTTGTCGCAGCCGCCGCATTGGCGGCGGCGGCGAATGAAGCCCCCATCCTCGGCCTCACGGGTCTCCACGACCTGGGTGTCCGGGTGGCTGCAGAACGGGCACTTCATGGCAGGCCTCTATGCGCTCAAATCAGGCGCCGTAGACCGGGAAGCGGGCCGTCAGCTCGGCCACCTGGGCGCGCACGCGAGCCAGGTTGGCTTCGTCGCTGGGGTTCTCCAGCACGTCGGCCAGCAGGTTGGCCGTCAGGCGGGCTTCCTCTTCCTTGAAGCCGCGCGTGGTCATGGCGGGCGTGCCCACGCGGATGCCGCTGGTCACCATCGGCTTTTCGGGGTCGTTGGGGATGGAGTTCTTGTTGATCGTCATGTGGGCGGCACCCAGTGCGGCTTCTGCCGCCTTGCCGGTAATGCCCTTGGCGCGCAGGTCCACCAGCATGACGTGGCTTTCCGTGCGGCCGGAGACGATGCGCAGGCCGCGGGCCGTCAGCGTTTCGGCGACGACCTTGGCATTCTTCACGACCTGCTCCTGGTAAACCTTGAACTCGGGAGACAGTGCTTCCTTGAAGGCCACGGCCTTGCCGGCGATGACGTGCATGAGCGGGCCGCCTTGCAGGCCGGGGAAGATGGCGCTGTTGATGGCCTTCTCATGCTCGGCCTTCATCAGGATCACGCCGCCGCGCGGGCCGCGCAGGCTCTTGTGCGTGGTGGTGGTGACCACGTCGGCGTGGGGCACGGGGTTGGGGTACACGCCCGCGGCGATCAGGCCGGCGTAGTGGGCCATGTCCACCCAGAAGATGGCGCCGACTTCCTTTGCGATCTTGGCGAAGCGCTCGAAGTCGATGGCCAGGGCGTAGGCCGATGCGCCGGCCACGATGATGCGGGGCTTGTGCTCGCGCGCCAGCGCTTCCATCTTGTCGTAGTCGATGGCTTCTTCGGCGTTCAGGCCGTAGGAGACCACGTTGAACCACTTGCCCGACATGTTCAGCGGCATGCCGTGCGTCAGGTGGCCGCCTTCGGCCAGGCTCATGCCCATGATGGTGTCGCCGGGCTTGGCAAAGGCCATCAGCACGGCCTGGTTGGCCTGGGAGCCGGAGTTGGGCTGAACGTTGGCTGCCTCGGCGCCGAACAGCTTCTTGACACGGTCGATGGCAAGCTGCTCGACCACATCGACGTTCTCGCAGCCGCCGTAGTAGCGCTTGCCCGGATAGCCTTCTGCGTACTTGTTGGTGAGCTGGGAGCCCTGGGCTTCCATCACGGCGGGCGAGCAGTAGTTCTCGCTGGCGATCAGCTCGATATGTTCTTGTTGACGCAGGTTCTCGGCCTGGATGGCGGCAAAGACTTCGGCGTCGACCTTCTCGACGGTATTGGTGCGTTGAAACATGGCAGTCCTGTGAACTTGAAATTCCCTTGAGGCCAAGGGCTGCCCAGGCGAACGGCGGAACACTCCAGATCCCGCGTGCGCATGGAGGCTGGGCGGTACGCTCCCCGGTGGTTCACAGAAGGTGGTTCTTTTCAGGCCTTCTGCTGGTTTCCACGTCAGCGGCAGCGGTGCGTGAAGCGGCTGCGCCTATCGCCAGTTGCGTACCCCGCTAGTGTAGCTGAGCTGATGGAGCCGAAGACAGGCGAGGGGCGTTGGCGAAGCCGCCTGCCTGGCAGATCAGCGGGTGCAGGCAGGCATGAAAAAAGCTGGCCTTAGCCAGCTTCGTGCGCCATGTCGGTGGTTCCGGCTACAGCGCCGGCTCCTGTGTCTGCAGGGCCACCTGTTCGGTGCGCGCGGACATGCTGCTCGAGCTGACCGGCACTGCCGGGTTGCCAGCGGACGCTGCCGAGGCCGCAGGTCCGGCTGCCTCGGCCGTGGATGTGGCCGGCTTGGTGGCTGCGATCTGGACGGCCTGCTTGGGCTGCTCGATCTTGGCGGTCATCAGCGGCACGGCACGCAGGCCGGCGGCCATGCGCAGGCGCTGGTGCTCGGCCAGCACCTTGGCGGCATAGCCGCCGTCGGTGGGCAGGTTGGCCGCGCCCACGTAGTAGCGCAGGCCACCTTCGATGGAGCCGGCGCGCTCAATGCACTCCTTGAGCACGCGCACGCCCACGCGCAGATTGCTGACGGGGTCGAACGCGGCGTTCTGGCCGCCGAAGTTCTCGTACTTGTCGGTATGCACCGTGGTCATCACCTGCATCAGGCCCTGCGCGCCGACAGCACTTTGCGCGAACGGATTGAAGCTGGACTCGATGGCCATGATGGCCAGGATCAGCGTCGGGTCCAGGCGGTTGACCTTGCCCAGGTCGTAGGCCTCGCTGACCAGTGCCGCGATGGGCTCGGGCGCCACGCGGTACTTCTTGCTGAGCCAGAAGGCCACGGCCGCCTGATCCTTGGGCAGGTTCTTCGGGTTGGTCGCCGTCGCGCGGTCGCTGGCCGCGAGTTCGACGGGCGCACCCAGCTCGGCCATCTGGCGAGCGGTCAGCCAGGAGCGCAGCTGGCTCTCTCCGGCATCGCGCAGGTCGGGGCGGGCGAACAAGGTAATGGCCAGGAAGGCCACAGCCAGGCCCAGAAGGGCGAAGCTGTTGTGGATGATGGCAAGAAAACCGTTGGCCACATCGATGGCGAACGTTCGCGCGGCGGCGAAAAATTTTCCTGACGCTGGCATAGCTTTTTCCTTTCTAGGGGCACCAACCCGAAACGGCCTTCGCCGAAGCGAAGGCCGGTGAGGCTGACACCCTGGATTGGGTGCTGCGGATCCGGGAGGCTGGCGCTTGGTGCACCATTGCGTTGTAGGCCTGCGGGATCTGCTCAGTCGTGAGGCAGCAGAAACAAAAAACGCTCTATTCGAGCGCTGGCGGATTCTAGGAGTTCACCAAATACACGGTCAACACTATGAAGTGCGTTTGTTAGATCGATGAATAATAACAAACCATGGATGCAAACACAGTTTCTGAGTGTTTGAGAGCAGGTTGCGTGCTACCGATGTGGGGCGCTTGCGGCGGTTGTACAGGGCTTCATGAAATTGCAATGAAATGCAAAAGCACTGGCAGGCCTGGCCTGCGTCCTTCTATATTGGAGGCGACTGCTCCTGCAGTCGTCTCGCCAAGGTGGAAGACGGGTAAAAGTGGTGTTCGATGGTTCGGGCACAGTCGTTCAAGTCTTCTTCCGCGGCCTTCCTGGAAGCAATCTCTTGCTTCCGAGCAGCAAGGACCATCCTCTCCTTGACTGCGGAAAACGGCCAGGACTTGTGCCTGCCGTAAAGCCCGGAAGCCGGTTCAAGGCTTCCGGGCTTTGTCGTTCCAGGGTGACTGCAACGTCAAGAAATGTGCGGTGATGCGGGTTGAGGCCTTGCTGCCAGCCCAATTTCTGATGCAATGCAGCCACCGCTGCGTCCTCTGTCCAGGATGGCGCCGTACTAGTTATTAGAGCCCCATGCAACTTCTCTTCAAGCACCGCTGGCTGCGCAGGCTGGCCATCGCCTTTGCAGCGTTTCTTTTGCTGTGGCTGCTGCTGTGGGCGCTGGTGCCCGTTGTCGCCAAAAGCCAGCTGGAAAAGCAGGCATCGGCCAAGCTGGGTCGCCAGGTCCATGTGGGGGCAGTGGAGTTCCGGCCCTGGTCGCTGGAGCTGACCCTGCGTGATCTGCGCATTGCCAAAAGCCAGTCGGCGGGCGCAGGGCAGGCAGAACCCGCGCCGTCGTCGCCACAGCTGCAGGTCGACCGCATCTATGTGAATGCCAGTATCCAGTCCCTCTTCAGGCTGGCGCCTGTCCTGGATGCCATCGAGGTCGATGCGCCGGTGCTGCGCCTCACGCAGCAGAGCCTGGGGCACTTCGATGTGGATGATGTGCTGGCCCGGCTGGCCGAGCCCAGCGATACGCCGCCGGCCAAGCCCTTGGGCTTTGCGCTGTACAACATTGCGCTGCGCGACGGCCGCGTGCAATTGCAGGACGATGTCCAGCAGCGTGAGCACATGCTGGATCAGCTGCAGCTGAAGCTGCCGTTCATCAGCAATCTGGAGTCCAAGCGCGAGATCAAGGTGCTGCCGCACCTGTCCTTCGCACTCAACGGCAGCCGCTTTGAATCCAGTGCCCAGAGCACGCCTTTCACCGACCAGCGCCAGACGGCCGTCGATCTGAGCTGGCAGGGCGTGGACCTGACGCCTTACCTGGGCTATGTGCCCGCCAATGCTCCCGTCAAGCCGCGCTCCGGCGTGCTGGATACCAATCTGCACATCTCCTTTGAGCAGGCCGAGCAGGCCGTGGTGCGGATCACCGGCGAGGTCAGCCTGTCCGGTGCCGAGTTGCTTGACCGCGATGAGGCGCCCCTGCTGCGTTTCGAGCGCCTGGCGGCCGTGCTCAAGAACGTGCAGCCCCTGCAGTCGGTGGTGGAGCTGGAGTCCGTGCAGTGGAGCGCTCCAGAGATTTTCGCGGCCCGTGATGCGCAAGGCCGCATCAACTGGATGGCGATGGGCAGTCGCTCTGCCTCCGATTCCAGTCCGGCAGTGGAAAAGCCTGCCTCCGATGCGCCCCAGCCCTGGAAGGTGAGCCTGGACAGGCTGGCCATTGCCGATGCCACGGTGCATTGGCGCGATGCGTCGCCCGGCGCAGGCCAGTCGGGTGCGGCGCTTCAGGCGCGCCAGCTGTCATTGGAAGTGCGTGATGTCCGCTGGCCGCTGGAGCAGCCTTTGCAATTTGATGCTGGCATGCAGGTGCAGTCTGCAGCGGCAGGAGAGGGTGCAAAACCTGCCGAACTGAGGCTGAGCGGCGCCATGACCGACAGGCAGGGGCAACTGGCCGTCTCCGCGCGGCAGTTGCCTCTGCAACTGGCGGCGCCGTATCTGTCTGCCCATCTCAAGCCGGAGCTGACCGGTCTGCTGAGCACCGACGCCGGCCTGGGCTGGAGCGGCTCCGCCATGGTGGTGCAGGTGGCCGAGCTGGGCGTGGAGCAGTTGAGCCTCAAGGACAAGGCCGCGCCGGTCGACATCGCGCGCCTGCAGCTGGAGCAGGTACAGGTCAATCTGGCCAGCCAGCAGGTTTCCGTGGGGCGCCTGGCGCTGCAAAAGCCGCAGCTGGGCGTGTCGCGCGACGCCCAGGGCCGGTGGATGTATGAGCAATGGCTGCCACCCGCATCCTCGGCACCTGCGACGCCGGACCCCGCCAAGGACAAGCCCAGGCCCTGGGGTCTGAGGCTGCAGGCCGTGGAAGTGGACGGTGGTGCCGTTGCGCTGCGTGACGAAGCGCCCGTGCGCAACGCCGATTCGGCGCGCACCGTATCCCTGGATCTGAGTTCACTGCGCCTGCGCTTGGGCGCCATCGAGCCGCTGGCGGCCAAGTCCGCTCCCACGCCGTTGGAGCTGTCCGCCCAGGTCGGCTCGGGCCGGCGTGTCCAGGCAGGCTCGCTGAGCCTGCGCGGCGATCTGGGACTGGCGCCACTGTCGCTTCAGGGCAGGCTGCAGGCGCGCAGCCTGCCGCTGCACGCGCTGGAGCCCTACTTTGCCGACATGCTCAATGTGGAGCTGGTGCGTGCCGATGGCAATTTCCTGGGTCAGCTGCGCTTTGCCAGCCAGCCTGCCGGCCCCGAGCTGATGGTGCAGGGCGATGTCGAACTGGTGGATCTGCGCATGCGTTCCGCGCTGGCCTCGCCCGTGCAAGCCGGGGGTGAGGCTGCGGGGCAGGGCGCACCCAGCACGGCCGCAGGCGCCGTGGCAGCCGTGCTCAGCGAATCCACGGCCGACCGGGCCAAGGCTCGATCGGCTGCCTTGGGCCTGGGCCTGCGCGATGAACTCGTCGCCTGGAAAACCTTGGCCGTGCGTGGCCTGGACCTGCAGATGCAGCCCGCCCAGCCGCTGCGCCTGAGCGTGCGCGAGACGGCGCTCAGCGACTTCTTCGCACGCGTGATCGTGCAGCGCAATGGCCGCATCAATCTGCAGGACATCGTCAAGTCGGCCCAGTCTCAGCAGTCCCTGGAGCAAAACACCGCGCCGGCTGCGGATGGCGCGGCGGCTCCTGCCGAGCCCGTCCCGCCGAAGGCCGCTTCCGGGCCTGCACCGGTCATCAAGATCGGCCCCATCGTGCTGACGGGCGGCAAGGTGCAGTTCTCCGACTACTTCATCCAGCCCAACTACTCGGCTGACCTCAGCGAGCTGGCCGGCCGCCTGAGCGCCTTCTCGTCCGAACAGCCGGCCGGGGAGCAGGGGCCGCAACTGGCGGATGTGGAGCTGCGCGGCCGCGCCCAGGGCACGGCTTCGCTGGAGATCACCGGCCAGGTCAATCCGCTGGCCAAGCCGCTGGCCCTGGACATACGCGCCCAGATGCGCGATCTGGAGCTGCCGCCGCTATCGCCGTACTCCATCAAGTACGCGGGCCATGGCATCGAGCGCGGCAAGCTCAGCATGGATGTCAGCTACAAGATCGAGCCCGATGGCCAGCTCACGGCGCGCAACAAGCTGGTGCTGCACCAGCTCACCTTCGGCGAAGCCGTCGAAGGTGCGCCGGCCTCGCTGCCCGTGCGCCTGGCCGTGGCATTGCTGGCCGACCGCAACGGCGTCATCGACCTGGACCTGCCGGTCAGCGGCTCGCTCAACGACCCGCAATTCAGGTTGGCGCCAGTCATCTTCAAGATCATCGGCAACCTGATCATGAAGGCCGTCACCTCGCCGTTCTCGCTGCTGTCGGGCGCATTTGGCGGCAGCAGCGAGTCGGGCGTGGTGGCCTTTGCGCCGGGCCGATCCCAGATCGATGCCAAGGCCCGCGAAAGCCTGGACAAGGTGGTCGCCTCCCTCAAGGAGCGCCCGGCCCTCAGGCTCACCGTGATCGGCGAGGCGCGCGAGGCCCAGGACAAGGAGGCCTGGAAGCAGGCCGAACTCGACCGCCTGTTGCTGGCCCAGAAACGCCGCCAGGTGCTGCGCGAGGGCAAATCGGCAGAATCGGTGACCGAGTTGCCTGCTGCCGAAGTGCCGGCTTTGACCAAGGCGCTTTACAGCCGTGCCGACTTTGCCAAGCCGCGCAATGTCATCGGCATGGCCAAGGACTTGCCCACCGACCAGATGCGCAGCCTGCTGCTGGAGCAGATCACCGTGCCCGACGATGCCATGCGCGAGCTGGCGCTGGCGCGCGGTGTGGCCGTTCGCGACTATCTGGCGCAGCAGCAGTTGCCGCTCGAGCGCCTGTTTCTCGGGGCCCCGAAACTGGATTCCGACGACCAGGAATGGAGCCCGCGCGCCCAGCTCAGCCTGTCCGCACAGTAGCCCGGTTTTGGCTCCGCTTCAAATAACGGCGAGAATATGGTTTTCCCGGCCCGGCTAGCATGCCCGCATGCAGCCCGGCCGGCCGCGTCTGGCGGCCCGCGGCAGCCAGGCATTCAACGATTGATTCATGTCTTCTCTTTCCCCCCGCAGCACCATGTCCGATGCACCTGAAGTGAGCCCTGCTTCTGCCAAGAATCCTGAACAACACCCCTTGGATGTGCTCACGGGCGGTGCCTTCTCCGCCGAAACCTCGGGTGATCGCGCCTCGCGCATCCGCGACTGGCTGGCAACCCAGCCTTCGGTCGAGCAATTGCAGGACGTCCTCAAGGAGCTGAGCGCGCGCGACAAGAGCGCGGCCCGCGCCGTGCGTGAGCGTCTGGATGAAATCCGCCGCACCAAGGACCAGGAAAAGATCGCAGTGGAATGGGCTGAAAAGGCCCAGGCACTGCTGGTCGCATCGCCCTTCAATGCCGCCGACGCCATCGCCTGGCAGCGCGACGCCGCCAAGGCAGGCGCCCCGCTGTCGCGTGAGCCGCTGTCGCAGTACAAGGCCCAACTGGCCGAGCGCGTCAAGGCCATCGAGGAACTGCAGCATCGCGTGCAGGTCCAGCGCGAAGTGGCTGTCTTGCTGGCCCAGCGCATCGAAGTCCTGTCCACCAAGCCATGGCGCGACGCCCAGGCTGTGCTCGACAACCTGCGCGCCGACGTGGCCCGCTGGCAGGAGCAGGCTGGCGAGCTCACCGGCGATGCCAACTGGGCCAGCGTGGATGGACGCTTCCCGCCCCAGCTGGAAGCCGCCAGCGCACAGCTGATCCTTGTCTGGGATGCGTTCCAGTCTGCCCTTGCGCTGACCGAGGCCGCCGCAGCGGACGAAGCAGCCCCGCTGCCCACCGTGCCCGTGTGGGCCGATGAACTGCGTGTGGCGCGTGGCCTGCCTCCCGAGGCAGCGGCCGCCGAGCCGTCCAAGCCAGCGCCTGCCGGCCGCAGCGCAGCGCAGCCCAAGGCCAAGACGTCGCCTGAGCAGGTGGCTGCCGCCAGCGCTGCCCTGACCCAGGCGCTGGAACAGCTCCAGGCCGAGACGGCTGCTGGCGAAAGCAAGGCTGGCTCCGCTGCCGTGCAAGCCGTGCGTGCCGCCATCAAGGCCCATGGTCGTCTGGTGGACGACGCACTGGTCACCAAGGTGCACGAGGCCCTCTTGGCAGCAGGCGAAGCCGAAGGCTGGCCGCGCCAGAACGCAGACAAGCTGCGTGAGGAGCTGGTTGCCAAGGCGGAAGCTCTGCTGAACCGTCCCGAAGGCCAGGCGCTGGGCGGTCGCAAGATCCAGGAATCCCTGCGCAGCCTGCGTGAGCAGTGGAAGCTGGCCGACCAGGGCAGCGCGGCCAACCACGCTCTCTGGAAGAAGTTTGACGAAGCCTGCAACGCGGCCCACAAGGTGGTCGAGTCCTGGCACGACAAGCTGCGCACGGAAACCACCCAGTCCAAGGCACAGCGCCTGGCGCTGATCGAAGAGATCAAGGCCTGGGCAGCGCAGCAGGCCGCCAGCGAAGATCTCAAGGGTGCGGCCCGCGCATTGCGCCAGTTCGCTGAACGCTGGCGCGAGAGCGGTCATATCGGTGAGAAACTGTTTGCCGAGCTGCAGCCCCAGTTCAAGCAGGCCATGGCCCTGGCCGAGGCTCCGCTGCATGCTGCGCAAAAGGCCAGCCTGCAGCGCCGCCACGCCATGATCGACGAGGCCACGGCGCTGGGCGCCGCACCCAGCCTGCGCATCGATGCCGTCAAGGCACTGCAGCAGCGCTGGCAGGCCGAGGCGCAGGCCGTGCCGCTGGATCGCAAGCACGAGCAAAAGCTGTGGGACGCCTTCCGCAAGCCCCTGGACGAGGCTTTCAACCGCAAGGGCAGCGAGCGTGGTTCCCGGGCCGCAGCCGTGCAGCTCAGCGACCATGACCGCCGCGTACTGGAGGCTTCGCAGGCCGTGGAAGCTGCCAACACATCGGGTGACGTGCAGCAAATCCGCGCTGCGGTGGAGGCTCTGGAGCAGGCGCTGCGCGGCCGTGCCGATGCCTCCGTCAACGCTGCCCAGCCGGAACAGGCGCCAGTGGCTGCGGCCGGCTCGGAAGAATCGCAAGCGAAGCCGGCGCCGGTGCGCCCCGTGATTGCCGTGCGCGGGGATGATCGTCCCGGCATGAAGAAGGAAGAGGGTGGTGCGCGCGCTGCCCGTCCTGGCGACCGCCGCGACGGTGGCCGTGGCCGCGATGGAAGGGACGGACGCGACAACCGTGACAATGGCCGCTTTGGCCGCGAACCGCGTGAAGAGCGCGGTCCGCGCCTGGCCGATCCGGCCTTCCGTGCCCAGCGTGAAGCCATGGAGCATGCGCAGGACGCTCTGCGCAAGCTCGCGGCCCAGGCCCATGGCGAAGCGCTGACCCAGCTGATGGCAGCCTGGGAATCGCGTGACGCTACGCAGATTCCGGCGGCCCAGCAGCTCGGCGGTCGCGTGTCTGCGCAAGTGCGCAGCGCCTGGTCGCAGGCACTGGCCCAGGCGCCCAAGGGTGATGCGGGTGAAGCCCTGCTGCGCCTTGAAATGGCTGCCGACGTGCCCACGCCTGCAGAGCATCTGAGCGCCCGCCGTGCCCTGCAGCTGCAACTGCTGACGCGCCGCAACGATCCGGCCCCGCAGGAAACCTGGGGCAGCGATGCCGCGCGGGTGCTGGCATCGGCACGCGATGACGCCACCGCACGCCGCCTGCAGAACGTGCTCAAGCAACTGCTGCGCAAGTGACGGGGTGGGGTTGAGACCCTCATCGTCAAGAAAGGGAGCCGTCGGCTCCCTTTTTTTGACCCTGCCGATACCTGATGGTGCTTGGGATGGAGGCATCCGTGTACGCACCCAAGCAAAAAGGCCGTTGCATGTGCAACGGCCTTTTCATGTTTGGTGCCCAGGAGAGGACTCGAACCTCCACGGAGTTACCCGCTAGTACCTGAAACTAGTGCGTCTACCAATTCCGCCACCTGGGCATTTCAGAGTACGCAAATTATATAGCGCGAAAGCGACGTGCCGGGCCGGCTTGCAAAGATTTTCGTGAACTTTTTGCGGTGTGAAGCGCGGGTCCGTCGACTATCGGGATCGAAAAAGAAAAAGGCCGTTGCATGTGCAACGGCCTTTTCATGTTTGGTGCCCAGGAGAGGACTCGAACCTCCACGGAGTTACCCGCTAGTACCTGAAACTAGTGCGTCTACCAATTCCGCCACCTGGGCATTTCAGAGTACGCAAATTATATAGCGCGAAAGCGATGTGCCGGGCAGGCTTGCAAAGATTTTCGTGAAATTTTTCTGGCGAGAGGCGCGTGACGTCGCTTTTCGGAAACGGCAAAGAAAAAGGCCGTTGCATGTGCAACGGCCTTTTCATGTTTGGTGCCCAGGAGAGGACTCGAACCTCCACGGAGTTACCCGCTAGTACCTGAAACTAGTGCGTCTACCAATTCCGCCACCTGGGCTTGCTGAAGCTGAAATTCTACTGCATTTTTTTGCAGCGAAGTCCTGATCTTCGATTTTTTTCTTGAGACTGTGATCGGCCAAGTCATGAAGCCAGGGAGCCACCTTCTTGTGAAGATAGTTCCTCAGTTCACCGCAACCTCTGCAGGTTGTCGTTAAACTTGGTGCCCAGGAGAGGACTCGAACCTCCACGGAGTTACCCGCTAGTACCTGAAACTAGTGCGTCTACCAATTCCGCCACCTGGGCATCTCAGGAAAGATTTAGATTGTATACCAAGAAAATGAACCCTCACGCAAAAAGTGCCGACGCGAACGACGAAATCGGGGGCAGTGTGCAGGGGCACCGCGACGGACATGGCTTCGTCATCCGTGATGACGGCGAAGGCGACATCTTCCTTCCTCCCAATGAAATGCGTGCGGTGCTGCACAAGGACCGTGTCAAGGTTCGCATCGTGCGGCAGGACCGCCGCGGCAGGCCTGAAGGCCGCGTGGTCGAGATCATCGAGCGGCCTGCGCACAACATCATTGGCCGCTTCTTGCAGGAAAGCGGCGTGTATCTGGTCGCTCCCGAAGACAAGCGCTATGGCCAGGACATCCTGATCCCTGCCAACGCGACGGGTTCGGCCAAGATCGGGCAGGTGGTCGTGGTGGAGTTGACCGAGGCGCCTGCACTGTTCGGCCAGCCCGTGGGGCGCATCATTGAAGTGCTCGGTGAGGTCGACGATCCCGGCATGGAGATCGAGATTGCGGTGCGCAAGTACGGCGTGCCCCATGTGTTTTCCGATGCCTGCCTGGCACAGGCCAAGGCCCTGCCGGACAGGGTGCGGCCTGCCGATCGCAAGAATCGCATCGATCTGACCGATGTGCCCCTGGTCACCATCGATGGCGAGGATGCGCGCGACTTCGACGACGCCGTCTACTGCGAGCCTGCCAAGGTCGGGCGCGGCAAGGGCTGGCGCCTGCTGGTGGCGATTGCCGATGTGAGTCACTACGTGACCACGGGCAGTGCCATCGATATCGATGCCTATGACCGTGCCACCAGCGTCTATTTCCCGCGCCGCGTGATCCCCATGCTGCCCGAGAAGCTCAGCAATGGCCTGTGCTCGCTCAATCCCGATGTGGATCGCCTGTGCATGGTCTGCGACATGCTGATCACTGCAAAGGGCGATATCCATGCCTATCAGTTCTACCCCGCGGTGATGCACAGCCATGCGCGCTTCACCTATAACGAGGTGGCTGCCATCCTGGCCAATACGCGTGGCCCGGAGGCTGCCAAGCGCTCCGATCGCGTGGGCGACTTGCTGAATCTGCATGGGGTGTACCAGGCGCTGCTCAAGTCGCGCGAAGCACGCGGCGCCGTGGACTTCGAGACCACGGAGACGCAGATCGTCTGTGACGAGAACGGCCGCATCGAGAAGATCGTGCCGCGCACGCGCAACGAGGCGCACAAGCTGATCGAGGAGGCCATGCTGGCCGCCAACGTCTGCAGCGCGGACTTCATCGAGCACAGCGGCCGCGTTGGCCTGTTCCGCGTGCACGACAAGCCCTCGCTGGAGAAGCAGGACATCCTGCGCAACTACCTCAAGGCCATGGGAGTGGGTATGGCGCTTGGCGAGAATCCGGCCACGTCCGAATTCCAGGCCATTGCCAATGCCACCAAGGACCGGCCTGATGCCCAGCAGATCCACACCATGCTGCTGCGCTCGATGATGCAGGCCTTCTACACGCCTGAAAATTCGGGCCACTTCGGGCTGGCCTTCGATGCCTATACGCACTTCACCAGTCCGATTCGCCGCTATCCCGACTTGCTCGTGCACCGCGTGATCAAGGCCGAGCTTGAAGGCACGCACTATCGCCTGCCCGAGCTGCCCACGCCTGGAGAGGCCGAAGCCAAGCTGGCCAAGCGTCTGGCCTCGCGTGTCAGTGCACCCGGCCAGAAGCCGCGCAAGCGCGCGCCCGCCGCCGAGGTCCAGGCCTGGGAGGCTGCAGGCCTGCACTGCAGCGCGAACGAGCGCCGCGCCGATGAGGCCAGCCGAGATGTCGAGGCTTGGCTCAAGTGCAAGTACATGCGTGAGCATCTGGGGGAGGAGTTCGCAGGCGTGGTCTCTGCGGTCACCACCTTCGGCATCTTCGTCACGCTCGATGCCATGTATGTGGAGGGTCTGGTCCACATCACCGAGCTGGGGGGGGACTACTTCCGCTTTGATGAGGCGCGCCAGGAACTGCGGGGCGAGCGCTCGGGCATCCGCTACGGCATAGGTACGCGGCTGCGCGTTCAGGTCAGCCGTGTGGACCTGGATGGCCGGCGCATCGATTTCCGCCTGGTGCGCGACGGCGAAGAGCAGCCGGCTTCGGGTCGTTCCGGCAGGGCGCCGGCGCGCACGGAAGCCCATCAGGGCGAAAAATGGGGGCGCCGCGACGCCAAGGAAAAGCGTGCGCAGCGTAACTCCGGTGGTGCCGGCGGAGCCCGGTCTGAATCCGACGGCGCGGTGTCTTCCGGCAAGCAGGGGCGCAAGGCGTCCAAGAAGGCCATGGTCAAGGGCGTGAACCTGGCCGCGCTGGAGGCTGAATATGCGAGTGCCCAGTCCCGCCCGGCCGCGCCAGTGCGTCAAAGCGACGTGAGTGAGCCGGCCGTGGTGCCAGGTTCGTCCGCACCTGCGGCACGCGCCTCCCGCAGGGGCAGGGCGGCTGAAGCGCGCAAGTCTGTCGCCGTCGATGCTGACCACGGTCTGCCGCAGTTGCCGCCGCCATCGCCGGTGCAGGCGCTGCGCGCCTTGGGTAAGAAGGCCTTGGGGGCCGTCAAGTCCAAGGTGGCAGGCAAGACATCCAAGCCCCGGCGCAAGCCCTGAGGGCGTCTATTGGCCCAGCCGCTGGGCCAGCGCGCTGGCGCTGAACGGCATTTGCGAAGGCCATTGGTCTGCCGCATGGCCGTGGCGCCAGGCCGCCAGTGTTGCGGCCTGCGCGGGGTCCAGCCCTTGCGCCCATAGCGCGGCAATCAGCCCGGCGAGAACATCTCCGGTTCCTCCGGTGGACAGCCGGGCGTTGCCTGTGGGGTTGATCCAGCAGGGCGGCGATGCATTGCCGTCGCCCTGCGGTCCGGCGATCACGGTGCCCGAGCCCTTCAGCAACGCAGTGCAGTGGAATTGCAGCGCCAGTTGCCTGGCTGCTGAAAGTCGCAGGGCCTGGACCTGGGCAGTGCTCATGTTCAGCAGGCGGGCGGCCTCCAGCGGGTGCGGTGTCAGCACCGTGTGCTGGCTGCGTCGGCTGCGTTCTTTCAGAAGCAGGGCCAGCGACTCATCTTCGGCAACCGCGTTCAGTGCGTCTGCGTCCAGTACCAGCCTGGGCGCCTGATCCAGAATTTGGGGCAGCCAGGCGCGCACCGCCATGCCGCCGCCACATCCGCACACGACGGTGGCGCCGCGCCAGTCTTGTGCTTCGGGGCTGCGCAACATGATTTCGGGCCAGGGGGAGATGGCCTGGCCTGACCCGTGCGAGGCATCGAGCAGTGCCAGCATCACGCGTCCCGCCCCGCCGTGCAAGGCTGCCAGTGCGGCCAGCCAGGCGGCGCCGGTCATGGACAGGCCGCGGTATTCCAGCCCCTCTCCGCCCAGAATGGCCACGTCGCCAAAGCTCCCCTTATGGCTGGCATGCGGACGCGGGGCGCGGGCTTCCGGGGAGAAAAGTTGTGCGCACGGTGAGATGGCGAAGGGTGGCGCGCTGCTTGCCAGTCCTGTGTCCAGATCGTCCCACCATATCTGGCCGCAGGCGTCGCGGCCGCTTCCTGTGAACAGGCCGGGATGCAGTGTCAGCAGAGCCAGCGTATGCCGTGCGCTGACCGGGAGGTTCATGGGCTCGAATCCAGACAGGTATTGCCCGGTGTCGGCATCCAGGCCGGATGCGATGTCCACGCAAAGGACGGGGCTGATGCCGGACTGCAGGCTGCGCAGCAGCGGCAGCAATCGGTCATCTTTTCGGGTGGGTGGGCTTGCCGTGTCGGGTCGGCGCAGGCCGATGCCGAGCAAGGCATCAATGCACAGATCCTGAGGCCCCATGTCAGGGGGCATGTGGGCGATCCATTGCACGCCGGCCTTGTGGGCTGCATCCCATGCGGCACGCGCGTCGGCGGGCATGCGGTCGCGTTCGCGCACGCAGCTGACCAGGATGCGGCAATTGCAGGATCGTGCCGGCATCGTGTTCAGGTGCTGTTGAAGCCAGGCGGCTGCCTGCAAGCCATCTCCGCCGTTGTTCCCAGGGCCGCAGGCGATCCAGATGCGGTTGGCGTGAGGGGCGATGGCGCGTGCCAGGCGTGCCAGCCCCATGCCTGCGCGCTGCATGAGGCAGTGTTCGGGCAGTCGGGCCGCGGCCTGCTGTTCCAGGGTGCGTGTGGCCACTGTATCGAACAGTGGCAATGCGGTGGATGTGGGAATGCGCAGCATGGCCTGAGCATAGCCGCCAGCCGCAGGGCGGGGTGTCCGCAGCGGTCAGCCGAAGCGGCGCGGATCCAGCAATGCGCTGTCCAGGAAACTGGTGCGGTTGTCCATCAGGTCGCTCAGCATGCTGGCGCAGCCTTGGGCAATGGCGGCACCACAGCTGCCATGGCCCAGGTTGAGCCAGATTCCGGGCAAACCGCTGGCGCCCAGCAACGGCAGTCCATCGGCTGTGCACATGCGTGTGCCATGCCAGATCTGAACGCCAGAGGTCAGCACGGCGCTGCCGGGAAAGACCATGTTGAGTCGGTGGTACATGCGCTGCAGCGTGGCCTCGTGCATGGGGCCGTGGCTGCCCAGTTCAGCGCCGGCCACGACCCGCATGCGCTGGCCAAGGCGCACCAGGGTCATCTGCTCGCTCCAGTCGACGATGGCGTGGCGGGGCGCGTAGCCTTGTTCGCGCAGCGGAGCACTGATGCCATAGCCGCGCAGGGCGACCATGGGCAGGCGCAGGCTCAGCGGCGCGAGCAGGTTTGCGGCCTCGGCGCCAGCGCAGACGACGATGGCATCGTGCGACCGGGGCGTGTCTTCGCCTTGCAGCTGCAGGCGAGCGGTGCGCCCGGCGCCGCCGGGCTGCAGTCGCTGCACAAGGCGTTGCGTCTCGAATCGTGCTCCTGCGGACTGTGCGGCCTGCCTTTGCATCAGCGTGGCCAGGCGGCCGTTGGCGGCGCCAGCCTGCGGGAAATACAAGGAGCCTGCGAGTGCGGTCTCCTCGCCCAGCGCGGGCTCACGCAGGCGGGTCTGGGCGGCATCCAGTGCCTCGCAGCGCGTGCCGGCCTCGGCCAGCGCTGCCAGTGCAGGTTTCAGTTGCTCATGGTCGGCCTCGCTGCCCAGCAGCACCAGGCTGCCGGAGACATATTCCGGGTCCAGCTCCCACTGCCGCCACAGCGATTGCTGGAACTGCTGGCTGCGCTGGGTGAGTGTCTCCAGTGCCGCCATCGTGGCTGTGGGTTCGCCGGCTTTGCGCAGGCGCCGCCCAGCCTGGCGCCATTGCCATAGCCAGCGCAGCTGGGCTGCGAGGTTTCCGGAGCCGGGGCGTGGCAAAGCCTGCCGGCCGGGAAGCGTGGGTGAGCGTTCTGTGGTGGAGAGACCGGGGACGCTCCACGGTTGGAGCAGGCTGGGGCCCAGCCAGCCGGCATGTCCGAAGCTGGCTTCCTCGGCCACCGTGCCATGGCGCTCGTAGACGGTGACCTCGTGCCCGACCTGGGCCAGTGCGTGGGCTGTCGCAACGCCAATGCTGCCGGCGCCCACAATCGCGATGTTCATTTTGGGGTGGAATCTGCTGAAGTGCCTGAATTATCAAGCGGATGTAGCTATCACTACAGGAGTGTGTGGCCGATGCGGCAGCCGTGGCTATGCGGGGTGTGAGCGCGCGTTGGGTGCGAAGCCTCAGTCTTGGGATGGCGTATGCTAGAATCTTGCGGCTTTGCTAGGGGTTCACCCTGATTTTCTTCGGAATTGCCGGAGATCAGGTGATGGCTTGGGGGTGCGAGGTGTTCGTCATGAATGCCTGCCCATGCTTGCAACCCCCGTTGCAAAGTCAATCGCAAACCAGTCCCTTCAAGGTGTTGCTTCCTGTATCCAGGGGGCAATTGTCGGGCTGGATTTTAGACCTAACCTTTGAGGTATTCATATGTCCGTCACTATGCGCGATATGCTGGAAGCAGGCGTCCACTTCGGTCACCAGACCCGTTTCTGGAACCCCAAGATGGCCCCCTTCATCTTCGGCCACCGCAACAAGATCCACATCATCAACCTGGAAAAGTCGCTGCCGATGTTCCAGGACGCCCAGAAGTTCGTGAAGCAGCTGGCTTCCAACGGCGGCACCATCCTGATGGTCGGCACCAAGCGCCAGGCCCGCGAGCTGGTGGCTGCCGAAGCCCAGCGCGCTGGCGTTCCTTTCGTTGACCAGCGCTGGCTGGGCGGCATGCTGACCAACTTCAAGACCGTCAAGACGTCCATCAAGCGTCTGAAGGAAATGAAGGCCCAGCAGGAAGCCGGTCTGGAAGCCATGAGCAAGAAGGAACAGCTGATGTTCGTTCGCGAACTGGAAAAGCTGGAAAAGGACATCGGCGGCATTCAGGACATGAACAGCCTGCCCGACGCCATCTTCGTGATCGACGTGGGCTTCCACAAGATTGCCGTGGCCGAAGCCAAGAAGCTGGGCATCCCCCTGGTCGGCGTGGTTGACTCCAACCACAATCCCGAAGGCATCGACTATGTCATCCCCGGTAACGACGACTCTGCCAAGGCCGTGCAACTGTACGCCCAAGGCATCGCCGACGCGATCCTGGAAGGCCGCGCTGCTGCACTGACCGACGTGGTCAAGGCCGCATCCGGCGAGAGCGGTGACGAGTTCGTGGAAGTGGAAGAATCCGCTGCCTGATTGAGCTTGTCCGGCTGAGCGACCTCGTCGCCGAATAAAAAGCGGGGCTCAGGGTAGCCCCGTTTTTTTAAGCCGAAATCCTGTAACGAATCGAACTGACATTGGAGAAATACGATGGCTGCAATTACCGCAAGCATGGTGGCTGAACTGCGCGCAAAGACTGACGCGCCCATGATGGAGTGCAAGAAGGCTCTGACCGAAGCCGAAGGCGACCTGGTCAAGGCGGAAGAGCTGCTGCGCGTCAAGCTCGGCACCAAGGCTGGCAAGGCTGCCTCGCGCGTGACCGCCGAAGGCGTGATCGCCGCCTTCATCAATGGCAACCAGGGTGCCATGATCGAAGTCAACAGCGAAACCGACTTCGTGTCCAAGAACGACAGCTTCATCGCGATGGCCAACGCCGCCGCCAAGCTGGTCGCCGAGCAAAACCCCGCCGACGTGGCCGCGCTGAGCGCACTGGCCTATGAGCAGGACGGCTTCGGTCCCACGCTGGAAGACGTGCGCAAGGGCCTGATCGGCAAGATCGGCGAAAACATGTCCTTCCGCCGCTTCAAGCGCTTCGAAGGCTCCAGCCTGGCTTCCTACCTGCACGGCTCGCGCATCGGCGTGGTCGTCGAGTTCGACGGCGATGCCACGGCTGCCAAGGATGTCGCCATGCACGTGGCCGCCATGAAGCCCGTGTCCGTGACCAGCGCCGACGTGCCCGTCGAGCTGATCGAGAAGGAGCGTACCGTTGCTGCCGCCAAGGCTGCCGAGTCCGGCAAGCCTGCCGACATCGTCGCCAAGATGGTCGAAGGCTCGGTGCAGAAGTACCTGAAGGAAGTCTCGCTGGCCGACCAGGTCTTCGTGAAGGCTGCCGACGGCAAGCAGACCGTGGCCCAGATGCTCAAGGCCGCCAACACCAACGTCAAGGGCTTCACCCTGTACGTGGTCGGCGAAGGCATTGAAAAGAAGGTCGACGACTTCGCTGCCGAAGTGGCTGCCCAGGTGGCTGCCGCCAAGGCCGGCGCCTGATCCTTCCAGGCGCCCGAACCGTTCCCTTCACCATCCATCATCATCCACCACTTCGGAGAAACACCATGACCCACGCCACACCGGCCCACAAGCGCATCCTGCTCAAGCTGTCCGGTGAGGCACTCATGGGGGATGACTCGTTCGGCATCAACCGTGCGACCATCGAGCGCATGGTTTCCGAAATTGCCGAGGTCACCAAGGTTGGTGTCCAGGTGGCGGTGGTGATCGGTGGGGGGAACATCTTTCGCGGCGTGGCTGGCGGCTCGGTCGGCATGGACCGTGCCACCGCCGACTACATGGGCATGCTGGCCACGGTCATGAATGCCCTGGCCCTGGCCGATGCCATGGACAAGCAGGGGCTGACAGCCCGCGTGATGTCGGCCATTGCCATCGAGCAGGTCGTGGAGCCCTATGTGCGCCCCAAGGCCTTGCAGTACCTCGAGGAGGGCAAGGTGGTGGTGTTCGCTGCCGGCACCGGCAACCCGTTCTTCACGACCGACACGGCCGCCGCGCTGCGTGGCGCTGAAATCGGCGCCGAGGTGGTGCTCAAGGCCACCAAGGTCGACGGTGTCTACACCGACGACCCGATGAAGAACCCCGACGCGACCCGCTACCACAAGCTGGCTTTCGACGAGGCCATCTCGCGCAACCTGGGCATCATGGACGCCACCGCCTTTGCGCTGTGCCGCGATCAGAAGCTGCCGATCCGGGTGTTCTCCATCGTCAAGCCCGGCGCGCTCAAGCGCGTGGTCATGGGCGAGGACGAGGGCACGCTGGTGTACGCTTGAGTGTTTTGATACCGCGTTACACAGCTCTTCAAGGAACAAGAACATGACGATTGCAGACATCAAGAAGACCACCGAGTCCAAGATGGGCCAGTCCATCGAAGCGCTCAAGAACAATCTTGCGCGCGTGCGCACCGGTCGTGCCAATCCATCGCTGCTGGACTCCATCCATGTGGAGTACTACGGCTCCATGGTGCCGCTGTCCCAGGTGGCCAACGTCACCCTGCTTGACGCGCGCACCATCAGCGTCCAGCCCTGGGAAAAGAGCATGTCGGCCAAGGTGGAGAAGGCCATCCGCGAAAGCGATCTGGGCCTGAACCCCGCCTCGCTGGGCGACCTGATCCGCGTGCCCATGCCTCCCATGAGCGAGGAGCGCCGCAAGGAAATGACCAAGCTGGCGCGCAATGAAGGCGAAGCTTCCAAGGTCGCCGTGCGCAACCTGCGCCGCGATGCCAACGAAGCCGTCAAGAAGCTGGTCAAGGACAAGGAAGCCTCGGAAGACGATCAAAAGCGTTGCGAAGCCGATGTCCAGAAGATGACCGACAAGCACATCGCCGAGATCGATACGCTGGTGGCGGCCAAGGAACAAGACATCATGGCGGTCTGAGGCTTCTTGCCTCATTTGCCTCAGGGTCCTTACCTTTGACCAAACAAGACTCCGGCGCGGTGCCGCGCCATATTGCCGTCATCATGGACGGCAATGGACGCTGGGCCAATCGCCGCTTTCTGCCGCGACTGGCCGGCCACAAGCAGGGCGTGGAATCACTGCGCCGCTGCGCCCGCGCCTGCGTCCAGCGCGGCGTGCAGGTCCTGACCGTCTTCGCTTTCTCTTCCGAGAACTGGAACCGTCCCGAAGAGGAGGTTTCCGGTCTCATGGGCCTGCTGGCCAACGCACTTGCCAAGGAAGTGCAGCAACTGAGCCGCGACGGCGTGCGCCTGCATTTCATCGGTGACCGCAGCGGCCTGGGCGAGAAAGTGTGCGCGGGCCTTGCGCAGGCCGAGACCGTCACTGCGCACAACAATCGCCTGGTTCTCAACGTCTGCTTCAACTACGGCGGACGCTGGGACATTGCACAGGCAGCTGCCCGGCTGGCAGAGAAGGGCGAGCCCATCACCCCGCAGAGCCTGGACCGCGCGCTCGCGCTGGCCCATGTGCCCGACCCGGATCTGCTGATCCGTACCGGCGGGGAAATGCGCATCAGCAACTTCCTGCTGTGGCAGGCTGCGTATTCCGAGCTTTTCTTCAGTGACAGCTTGTGGCCTGATTTCGATGAGGCCTGCCTGGACGAGGCCATCGCGGCTTTCGCTTCACGCGAGCGGCGCTTCGGCCAGACTTCCGCGCAAGTACAACAATCACAACCGACGTCGTCCCATCCGCAGACGTCCTGAACAAGGGGGAGCCATGCTCAAGCAGCGAGTCATCACCGCCCTGATCCTGCTGGCCATCCTGTTGCCTGCGCTGTTCTATCCCACGGGTATTCCGTTCGCCGTGGTGGTGCTCGTGCTCATGGCGGCAGGTGCCTGGGAATGGGGGCGTCTCAACGGCTTTGGCACCGCGGGCGCCATCGGCATAGGCGCCATCTGCACGGCGATGTGCCTGGGCGCCTGGGCTGCCGGCTGGCTGGAGCGTCCCCTGTCTGCGCTTTGGATTGTTGCCGGTGCTGCCTGGGTGCTGGGTGGCGGGGCGCTGCTGCGTGCCGGCGTGGCTGGCTGGCCTCGCATTGCAGCGCCTGTGCGCCTGGTCGGCGGAGTGCTGGCCTTGTGGCTGGCCTGGGTCGCCGTGGTGCAGGCGCGCATGATGGGCATCAACTTCCTGCTGTCGGTGCTGGTGCTGGTCTGGGTGGCCGACGTGTTCGCGTATTTCGCAGGACGGACCCTGGGCCTGAAATTCACCAAATCCAAGCTGGCTCCCACGATCAGCCCCGGCAAGAGCTGGGAAGGCGTATGGGGCGGCATGGCAGGCGTTGTGGTGCTGGCCTTGGTCTGGGTCTGGGCTGACCGCCACTACGCGGTGGCCGTGCCCAGTTTCTATTCATTGCTGCTGGCGCGCGGGGCTTGGTTCCTGCTGCTGGCGGTTGTTTTCATGGCCGCGATGAGCGTGGTCGGCGACCTGGTCGAATCCCTGGTCAAGCGCAGCGTCGGCGTCAAGGACAGCAGTGGCCTGCTGCCCGGTCATGGCGGCGTCCTCGACCGCGTCGATGCCCTGCTGCCGACCCTGCCGCTGGCCCTGATGCTTTCCTCTTTCGCGCATTCATGAAGCAGAAAATCACCGTCCTGGGCTCCACAGGCTCCATCGGTACCAATACGCTGGATGTGGTGGCGCGCCACCGCGATCACTACGAAGTCTTTGCGCTCAGCGCGGCCACGCAGGTGGACCTGATGCTGCGCCAGTGTGCCGAATTCAAGCCCCGCTACGCCGTCATGGCCAGCGCGCCGCATGCAAGGCTGCTGGCTGAGCAGCTGCGCAGCAATGGATTGGTCACCGAAGTGCTGCAGTCGCCTGACGCGCTGGAGCAGATCGCCTCGCATCCTGAAGCCGATGCCGTCATGGCGGCCATCGTCGGTGCGGCGGGCCTGGCGCCTTGCCTGGCCGCCGCACGCGCCGGCAAGCGCCTGCTGCTGGCCAACAAGGAGGCGCTGGTGGTTGGCGGTGCACTGTTCATGGACACCGTCAAGCGCCACGGCGCAATACTGCTGCCCATAGACAGTGAGCACTCGGCCATCTTCCAGTGCCTGCCCGAAGACCGCACCAGCTGGCCCGATCGCGTGGACAGTCTGCTGCTCACAGCCTCGGGCGGGCCTTTTCGCCTGCGCGATCCGTCCACCCTGTCCGGGATCACGCCGGAGCAGGCCTGCGCGCACCCGAATTTCTCCATGGGGCGCAAGATCTCCGTGGACTCGGCCACCATGATGAACAAGGCGCTGGAGGTGATCGAGGCCCGCTGGCTGTTCGACATGGCGCCTGACAAGATCAAGGTCGTCATCCATCCGCAGCAGATCGTGCACTCCATGGTGCAGTTCAAGGATGCTTCGGTGCTCGCGCAACTGGGTACGCCCGACATGCGCGTGCCCATCGCCTGCGGCCTGGCCTGGCCCCGCCGCATCGCCAGCGGTGCGGCGCCCCTGGATTTCGCCAAGCTGTCGGCCCTGACCTTCGAGGAGGCGGATGCCGTGCGCTTTCCGGGCCTGCACCTTTCCTGGCAGGCGCTGCACGCCAGCGAGGGAACCACGGCGGTTCTCAACGCTTCCAACGAAGTCGCCGTTGCCGCCTTCCTGGAGCGGCGCCTGGCATTTGACCGTATCCACGCTGTGAATTTGCGCACGCTCGAGACCTTGCTGCCGCCTACACTGGGCAGTCTGGAAGACCTGCTGGCCCTGGACGCGCAGGCGCGCGAAATCGCGCAGACCGTGGCGCGGCAGTGGCAGCTGTGATGCCGGCTTCGCAGGTCAGGATGGTTTTCTTGATGGGCCTGCGGCGGAATCCAGAGGCGCATTGGATTCAAAGGAGTATCAATTGTTGCTGACCGTTGTCGCATTCGTGGTCGCACTGGGCTTGCTGATTGCCGTGCATGAGTGGGGCCACTACCGCGTCGCCGTGGCTTGCGGCGTGAAGGTGCTTCGCTTTTCCGTCGGATTCGGCCGCCCCATCCTGCGATGGAAGCGCAAGGGTTCGGACACGGAATTTGTCATCGGTGCACTGCCCCTTGGCGGCTATGTGCGCATGCTCGATGAGCGTGAGGGCGAGGTGCCTGCCGACCAGCGCCATCTGGCATTCAACACCCAGCCGCTGCGTGCGCGTGCAGCCATCGTGGCCGCAGGTCCCGTGGCCAATCTCGTGCTGGCCATTGCGCTGCTGGCCATCGTCAATTGGGTCGGCATGCAGGAGCCCGTTGCACGGCTGGCAACACCGCCAGCAGGCACGGTGCTGCAGATGGCGGGTGTTCAAGGCGGCGATCGCGTGCTGCGCATGGCTTTGGGTGACCAGGAATGGGAAGAGGTCCGCTCCATCAATGATCTGCGCTGGACGCTGACCCGTGCAGCGCTCGATGACGAGTCCGTGCGCATGGAGGTGCTCCAGGCCCGCCGCACCGCCCCGTCCGAACTGCGGCTCGCGCTGGCTGGTCAGGTTCAGGGCGAGCCCGATGCCGCCTTCTTCGAGCGCCTGGGCTTGCTTGGTCCCTGGACGCAGCCTGTGCTGGACAAGGTGATTGCCGGTGGTGCCGCCGAAAAGGCGGGCCTGCGCCAGGGCGATCTGGTTTTGCGCGTGGGTGGCACCTCGGTGGACGATGGCACGCAGCTGCGCAATCTCATCCGCAAGATGGGCGCATCGGGCCAGGTCCAGCAGCAGATCTGGCTGGTGGAGCGCGAGGGGCGGCAGTTGCAGATCCCGGTGCTGCCCGACCTGGGCCGATCGGAAGACGGCAAGGAAAGCATCGCCCGCATCGGCGCCTACATCGGCAGCGCCCCGGAAATGGCGCTGGTGCAGCGCGGTCCGCTGGAGGGCCTGTGGGCCGGCGTGCAGCGCACCTGGGAGCTGTCGTCGCTGACACTGCGCATGATGGGCCGCATGGTGATCGGCGAGGCCTCGCTCAAGAACATCAGCGGGCCCCTGACCATTGCCGATTACGCGGGGCGTTCGGCCAGCATGGGCCTGGTCCAATATCTCTCGTTCCTGGCGCTGATCAGCATCAGCCTGGGGGTTCTCAACTTGCTCCCCCTGCCGGTGCTCGATGGTGGGCACCTGATGTATTATCTTTGGGAGGGCGTGACTGGCCGAAGCGTGTCGGAAGTCTGGGCCGGACGCTTGCAGCGTGCAGGCGTGGCGGTTTTGATGATGATGATGTCCGTCGCCTTTTTCAACGATATCAACCGGCTTTGGGGCTAACTTTTCAGCCGTTTTCGGCAAGCCGCAGCGGCGGCAAATCCATTCATGACTAAACGTATCAATCGCCTGGGCGTGCGCGCTGCATCGACCCTGGCTGCCATGGTTTTGGCTGCCAATGCAGCCTGGGCACTGGAGCCCTTCCGCGTACAGGACATCCGCATCGAAGGTCTTCAGCGCGTGGAGCCGGGCACGGTCTTCGCTTCCATCCCCCTGCGCGTGGGTGACCAGTATGACGACGACAAGGGTGCAGCCGCCATCCGCTCGCTGTTCGCACTGGGCCTGTTCAAGGACATCCGCCTGGAAGCCAACGGCAACGTGCTCGTCGTCGTCGTTGAAGAACGCCCGACCATCGCCGAAGTGAACTTCGCCGGCACCAAGGAATTCGACAAGGAAACCCTGCAAAAGGCCATGCGTGATGTGGGCCTGGCCGAGGGTCGTCCGTTCGACAAGGCACTTGCCGACCGCGCGGAGCAGGAGCTCAAGCGCCAGTACATCAACCGCAGCCTGTATGGCGCCGAAGTCGTCACGACGGTCACGCCCATCGAGCGCAACCGCGTCAACCTGACCTTCACGGTGACCGAAGGTGATCCCGCCCGTATCAACGAGATCCATATCGTCGGGAACAAGGCCTTCAGCGAATCCACGCTCAAGGACCTTTTTGACCAGGACACCGGCAACTGGATGAGCTGGTACACCAAGTCGGACCGCTATGCGCGCAACAAGCTCAACGCCGACCTGGAAACGCTGCGCTCCTACTACCTGCAGCGTGGCTACCTGGAATTCCGCGTGGACTCCACCCAGGTGGCGATCTCGCCCGACAAGCAGACCATCTCGCTGACCCTGAACATCCATGAAGGCGAGCGCTTCGTGGTCTCCGGCGTCAAGCTGGAAGGCAACTACCTGGACCGCGACGACGAATTCAAGTCCCTGGTCAAGATCAAGCCCGGCGAGCCCTACAACGCCGATCAGGTCACGGCAACGACCAAGGCCTTCACCGAGCACTTCGGCAACTTCGGCTTTGCCTTCGCGCGCGTCGAGGCCGTGCCGGACATCGACCGTGCGACCAACCGGGTGGCCCTGGTGCTGCACGCCGAGCCTTCTCGCCGCGCCTATGTGCGACGCATCAATCTCAGCGGCAACAACCGCACGCGCGACGAAGTGATCCGCCGCGAATTCCGCCAGTACGAGGCTTCCTGGTACGACGGCGACAAGATTCGCCTGTCGCGCGACCGGGTGGACCGTCTGGGCTTCTTCACCGAAGTCAACGTCGAAACCCAGGAAGTGCCGGGTTCGCCTGATCAGGTGGATCTGGTCATCTCGGTGGCTGAAAAGCCCACCGGCTCGCTGCAGCTGGGCGCTGGTTTTTCCAGCGCTGAAAAGGTTTCGCTGTCCTTCGGCATCAAGCAGGAAAACGTGTTCGGCTCGGGCAACTACCTGGGCGTGGACGTGAACACCAGCAAGTACCGCCGCACCATGGTGCTGTCGACCACGGACCCGTACTTCACGGACACCGGCATCTCGCGCACCTACGACCTGTACTACCGCACTGACCGTCCCTACTACGACGATGCGGCCTACAAGATCGTCACCTCGGGCGGCAGCGTCCGCTTTGGCGTTCCCTTCAGCGAGATCGACACCGTTTACTTCGGCGGCGGCGTTGAACGCTCCGAAATCAAGCCCGGCACCTACCTGCCCCAGGCGTACAAGGACTATGCCGACAAGTACGGCTACTCCAACACGGGCATACCGCTGACCCTGGGCTGGTCGCGCGACAGCCGCGACAGCGCGCTGGCGCCCAACTCCGGTCTCTACCAGCGCCTGAACACCGAATGGTCGGTGGGTGGCGAGGCCCGGTATGTGCGAGCCAACTACCAGATCCAGCAGTACATCCCGCTGAGCAAGAAGTACACGCTGGCACTGAACGGTGAACTGGGCTACGGCAAGGGCCTCAATGGCCGTCCGTTCCCGCTGTTCAAGAACTTCTTCTCGGGTGGCCTGGGCTCGGTGCGTGGCTTCGAGCAGGGCTCGCTGGGTCCGCGCGACACCAAGGAAAACCTGGCGCTTGGCGGCTCCAAGAAGGTGACATTGAACGCCGAGTTCATGGTTCCGTTCCCTGGTGCCGGCAATGACAGGACTTTGCGTCTTTTTACATTCCTCGATGTGGGCAATGTCTACGGAGCCAACGAGAACTTCGATCTCGGGGAGCTGCGGGCATCCACGGGCCTGGGCATCAGCTGGATTTCCCCGCTGGGTCCCCTGCGCCTGGCCTTTGCTCAACCCATCCGCAAGCAGACCGGGGATAAAATCCAGCGACTGCAATTCCAAATCGGAACCTCTTTCTAATGAAATCTCTATCTAGCCATTTTTCCCTGGCTGTGCTGCTTGGCGCCATGGCCGTTTCCGCGCACGCCCAGGAGTTCAAGGCCGGCTTTGTGAATACGGATCGCATCTTCCGTGAAGCATCGACTGCCAAGGCTGCGCAGTCCAAGCTGGAGCAGGAATTCTCCAAGCGTGAGAAGGAGCTGATTGACCAGGGCAACTCGCTCAAGAGCGCTTCGGAGAAGTTCGAGCGTGAAGCTCCCACCATGGCCGAAAGCCAGCGCGTCTCGCGCCAGCGCCAGCTGGTGGATCAGGACCGCGAGTTCCAGCGCAAGCGCCGTGAGTTCCAGGAAGACCTGAACTCCCGCAAGAACGAAGAACTGGCCCAGGTGCTGGAACGCGCCAACAAGGTGGTCAAGCAAGTGGCCGAATCCGAGAAGTACGACGTCATCCTTCAGGAAGCCGTCTACATCAACCCCAAGTACGACATCACTGACAAGGTGATCAAGGCGCTGAACGGCGGCGGCAAGTAAGCCAGCTGTCCAGGGCTGCATGCCGTGAGCGTATTGTTGGGCCAGATCCTCGATGCACTCGGTGGCGAGTTGGTCGGTGGCGAAAGGGAGATGTCCATCTCCCGCATCGCACCGCTGGACTCTGCCGGGGCCGGGGATCTCAGTTTTCTGAGCAACCCCCGCTACCGCCAGCAACTGGCCGCCTCCGAGGCGGCCTGCGTTATTGTGGCGCCCGCCATGCGCGAGCTGGCGCAGCAGCGGGGTGCCTGCATCGTGGTCCCTGATCCGTATGCGTATTTCGCCAGGGCCACGCAGTGGTGGAAGCGAAACTGCAGGCCCGTGGCGCCGGCCGGTATCCATCCGAGCGCCGTGGTGCACGAGAGCGCCATCGTTGATGCATCGGCCACCATTGGCCCGCTGTGCGTGGTCGAGGAGGGTGCCACGATCGGTGCCCACACCGTGCTCAAGTCGCGCGTCACCATTGGCGAGAACTGCCATGTGGGCGCGCGCTGTCTGCTGCATTCCGGCGTGGTGCTGGGGGCGGACGGCTTTGGGTTCGCGCCCGAGAACGGCGCATGGGTGAAGATCGAGCAGCTCGGCGGCGTGCGGATCGGCGACGATGTGGAAATCGGAGCCAATACCTGCATAGACCGGGGTGCGCTGGACGACACGGTGATCGAGGATGGGGTCAAGCTCGACAACCTGATTCAGATCGGTCACAACGTGCACGTCGGCAGGCATACGGCCATGGCCGGCTGCGTGGGGGTGGCCGGCAGCGCGCGCATTGGCGCGCATTGCACCGTGGGAGGCGGGGCCATCGTGCTGGGCCATCTGCAGCTGGCTGACCGGGTGCATATTTCGGCAGCGACGGTAGTGACCCGTTCGCTGACACAATCAGGTGTTTACACGGGCATGTTTCCTGTGGATGAAAACGCCAAATGGGAAAAAAATGCTGCGACGCTGAAGCAGCTGCACTCCATGCGCGATCGCATCAAGGCCCTGGAGCGGCAACTGCAGCAATCGGCGGATCAAGGCCATAACGGAACGCAATGATGGATATTCACGCAATTCTCAAGCAACTGCCCCACCGCTACCCCTTCCTGCTGGTGGACAAGGTCACGGAGCTTGAGCGCAATACACGCATCAAGGCGATCAAGAACGTCACGTTCAACGAGCCCTATTTCATGGGCCATTTCCCAGGCCGCCCTGTCATGCCTGGCGTGCTCATCCTGGAGGCGCTGGCGCAGGCTGCCGGCCTGCTGGCCTTCGATGCCATGGGCCAGGTTCCCGACGAAAACAACATCTACTACTTCGTGGGCATCGACGGTGCGCGCTTCAAGCGCCCCGTGGAGCCGGGCGACCAGCTGGTGCTGGAGATCACCATCGACCGCGTTCGCGGCGGCATCTGGAAGTTCAAGGGCGTGGCCCGCGTCGAGGACGAAGTGGCCTGCGAAGCCGAGCTGATGTGCACCATGCGCAACGTGGGCTGACGGGCGCATGGCTGGCATTGAACGCATCCATCCCACGGCACTGATAGATTCCGCTGCGCAGCTGGATTCGTCGGTGTCGGTCGGCGCCTATGCCGTCATCGGACCGCATGTGGAAATCGGCGCCGGCACCACCATCGGCGCGCATTGCGTTGTCGAAGGCCATACCCGCATTGGCTGCGACAACCGGATTTTCCAGTTCGCGTCCCTGGGCGCGCAGCCCCAGGACAAGAAGTACGCAGGCGAGCCTACCCGGCTGGTTATCGGCGATCGCAATACGGTGCGGGAGTTCTGTACCTTCAACACCGGTACCGTACAGGACCAGGGCGTCACGGCCATCGGCGACGACAACTGGATCATGGCCTATGTGCATGTGGCCCATGACTGCGTTGTCGGCAGCCACACCATCCTGGCCAACAACGCTACCCTGGCCGGCCACGTGCACGTGGGCGACCATGTCATCCTGGGCGGCCTGACGGGTGTGCACCAGTTCACCAAGGTGGGCGCCCATGCCATGGCCGGCTTTGCCAGTCATATCTCGCAGGATGTGCCGCCCTTCATGATGGTGGATGGCAATCCGCTGGCCGTGCGCGGCTTCAATATCGAAGGCTTGCGCCGTCGCGGCTTCGGGCCGCAGCGCATTCAGGCCGTCAAGCAGATGCACCGTCTGCTGTACCGCCAGGGACTGACCCTTGAAGCTGCGCGAGAAGCCATTGCTTCGCTGGAGGGTGAACTGCCCGAGGCCGCGGCCGATGTATCGCTGATGCTGGATTTCCTGGCGGCTTCGACCCGGGGCATTGCGCGCTGATCTGGCGCGCGAAAGGACGGCATGACAGAGAACGCGGCGCCATCGGCGCGCCTGAGTCCATCGATTGCCATGGTCGCCGGAGAAACCTCTGGCGACCTGCTGGCGTCCTTGCTCCTGGGTGGGCTGCAGTCCCGCTGGCCAGAGGCCTCGGCCTTTGGCATCGGCGGGCTGCAGATGCAGCAGCGCGGCTTTGAAGCCTGGTGGTCCAGCGAGCGCTTGGCCGTGCATGGATACAGCTGGGAAGTGTTTCGCCGGCTGGCCGAGATTCTGAATATCCGACGCCAGCTGCGTCAGCGACTGCTCCAGCAGCGGCCGGCCGTCTTTGTCGGCATCGACGCGCCGGACTTCAACCTGGGGCTGGAAACCGATCTGCGTGCTGCGGGCATCAAGACCGTGCATTTCGTCTGTCCTTCGATCTGGGCCTGGCGTGCCGATCGCGTCGACAAGATCCGCCGCGCGGCCGATCATGTCCTTTGCGTCTTCCCCTTTGAGCCCGAGTTGCTGGCCCGCCATGGCATAGACGCGACCTATGTGGGCCATCCCCTGGCCAGCGTGATTCCGCTGCAGCCCGACCGCGCCGCTGCACGCTGCCGGTTGGGGCTGCCCGAAGATGGTCTGGTGCTGGCCGTGCTGCCCGGCAGTCGGCGCTCTGAAATACGTTACCTGGCTGCCCGCTTCTTTCAGGCGGCAGCTTTGGTTCGGAAGGCGCTGCCAGCTATTAAAATAGTAGTGCCTGCTGTGCCTTCGCAATTCGACGAGCTGCAGCGCATTGCCGCGCAAGCCGGCATGGCTTCGTCGCTGCACATCGTGCGCGGCCAGTCCCATGACGCATTGGCAGCCTGTGACGTGACGCTGATAGCCAGCGGCACGGCCACGCTGGAAGCCGCCTTGTACAAGCGGCCCATGGTGATCGGCTACAACATGCACCCGTGGAGCTGGCGTCTGATGCGTGGCAAGCAACTGCAGCCCTGGGTGGGCCTGCCCAACATCCTGTGCGGCGATTTCGTCGTGCCCGAGCTGATCCAGGATGCGGCAACGCCCCAGGCGCTGAGCGCGGCCGTGCTGCAATGGCTGCAGGCCTGCGAGCATTCCCCTTCAACCGTCGAAGCGCTGGTACAGCGCTTCACAGCGCTGCACCATGAATTGCGGCGCGATACTGCCGAACTGGCCGCCCATGCGATCGAGAAAATCATTGCCCCCACTGCCGCCTGAACAGGCGTGCCTGCCCTGGCATCCGCCGGGGTTGGTTGCGGGCGTGGACGAAGCGGGCCGCGGCCCGTTGGCCGGCCCCGTGGTGGCCGCCGCTGTCATTCTTGACGATCTCCATCCCATCGAGGGTCTGAACGATTCCAAGAAGCTCACGGCTGCGCGCCGCGAGGCACTCTATGACGAGATCCGTGCCAAGGCGCTGTGCTGCAGCATTGCCGAGGCCTCGGTCGAAGAGATCGATCGCCTGAACATCCTGCAGGCCACGCTGCTGGCCATGCGCCGCGCGGTGCTGGGCCTGCGATTGAAGCCGGTACTGGTTCTGGTGGATGGCAACCAGTTGCCCGTGCTGGATGTGCAGGCCGAGGCCATCGTCAAGGGCGACGCCCTGGTGCAGTCCATCTCGGCGGCCTCCATTCTTGCCAAGGTCACGCGGGATCGGTGGTGCCAGCGCCTGCATGAGCAATACCCGGAATACGGCTTCGACGGCCACAAGGGCTATGGCACGGCGGCCCATCTTGCCGCGCTGCGCCTGCATGGCGCCTGCCAGGAGCACCGGCGAACCTTCGCGCCCGTGGCCCATGTCGTGAGCATTGCCCGCAGGGCCGAGCCGCTGGCAGCCGCCCGCGTGGCCGCTGCGGCGCAGGGCGCGCAGGCCTTGCTGCTGTCGGCCTGAGCGCCTTCGCTTTCTGCGCCCGTGGCGCTGTTCTTCGCTGTTCTCTTTGCCCGGAAGCCTTGCCATGAGCCGACAACCTGCCGCTACATCGATCCAGTCCCGTGACAACGCCCTGGTCAAGGATTTGCGAAGGCTTGCCCAGGACAGCGGGGCCTACCGCAAACAAGGACGTGTCTGGCTGGAGGGGGACCATCTGTGCCGTGCTGCCCTGGCGCGCGGCATGCAGCCCGCCGTGGCCGTGGTGGCCGAGTCCTTCTGGCCTCAGGTGCCGCGGGAGTGGGTGCAGGGCGCAGGCAAGTGCGTGGTGCTGTCCGATGCCGTGTTTGCCGAGGTCAGCGGACTGGAGTCTCCGGCGCGCATCGGCTTTCTGATGGACTGGCAGGCGTCGGCGGCCGTGCGTGCCGGCGTGGCCACCGTGGTGCTCGACCGTGTGCAGGACGCAGGCAACGTGGGCTCCATTCTTCGCAGTGCGGCCGCTTTCGGCTTCGGCCAGATCGTGGCCTTGAAGGGCACGGCTGCGCTGTGGAGCCAGAAGGTGCTGCGCGCCGGAATGGGCGCGCATTTCGGGCTGCACCTGGTGGAGTCGGCGTCACCCGAGGATCTGAGTGCGCTTGGCTTGCCCCTGATCGTGACCAGTTCCCATCAAGGTGAACTGATCCAGAGCGCGGCTCTGCCCTGGCCATGTGCTTGGGCCATGGGCCATGAAGGGCAGGGCGTTGGCGAGGCGCTGATGCAGCAGGCGGCGCAGCATGTGCGCATCGGCCAGCCGGGTGGTGAAGAGTCTCTGAACGTGGCTGCGGCAGCGGCGATATGCCTGCACGCAAGCAGCGTGAGTGCCGGCTCACGTCAAGGGTAATCCCGCCTCCTGTCAGGAGGCTGAAGCGCGACCAGCCTATAATGGGCGGCTTTCAAGCATTCCACAATACGCCTAGCGACGCTTCCTCGCCACCCCCTGCAGACAAGCTGTAAACCGCACGGACCCGTCCGTGCGGCACGCTGGGCGTAACCGTAATTAGAACCGGAGAACCCAGTGCTTTTGTCTCTCAAGGGAGCATTCCCATCCGCCATCCTGGCGCTCGCAGACGGCACGGTCTTTGTTGGCAACTCGATCGGTGCGCAAGGCACCACGGTTGGTGAAGTCGTTTTCAACACGGCAATCACCGGCTACCAGGAAATCCTCACCGACCCCAGCTACTGCCAGCAGATCGTGACGCTCACGTATCCGCACATCGGCAACTACGGCGTCAACGCAGAGGATGTCGAGGCTGGCAAGGTCCATGCGGCGGGCCTGATCATCAAGAACCTTCCGCTGCTGGCCAGCAACTTCCGCAAGTCCGAGACCCTGCCCGACTACCTCACGCGCAGCGGCACGGTGGCGATTGCCAACATCGACACGCGCAAGCTCACACGGCTGCTGCGCGACAAGGGCGCACAAAACGGCGCCATCGTCGGTTTGGCCGCTGGCGAAGAAGTGACCCAGGCGCGCATCGACGAGGCACTGGCTGCGGCCAAGGCGGCCCCCAGCATGAAGGGCCTGGATCTGGCACAGGTGGTGAGCGCCGCCCGGCAGTACGAATGGACGGAAACCGAGTGGAAGCTGGGCGAAGGCTACGGCCAGCAGCAGGCCCCGCGTTTCCATGTGGTGGCCTATGACTTCGGCGTGAAGTTCAACATCCTGCGCATGCTGGCCGAGCGCGGCTGCAAGCTGACCGTGGTGCCGGCCAAGACGCCCGCCAAGGATGTGCTGGCACTCAACCCCGACGGCGTTTTCCTGTCCAACGGCCCTGGCGACCCGGAGCCCTGCGACTACGCCATTGCCGCGACCAAGGAACTGGTGGAGTCCGGCAAGCCCGTCTTCGGCATCTGCCTGGGTCATCAGATCATGGCCCTGGCCGCTGGCGCCAAGACCTTCAAGATGGCCAACAGCCACCACGGCGCCAACCACCCCGTCAAGGACCTGGACAACGGCCGCGTGAGCATCACCAGCCAGAACCACGGTTTTGCGGTGGAGATGGAGTCCCTGCCCGACACGCTGCGCGCCACGCACATCAGCCTGTTCGACGGCACGCTGCAAGGCCTTGAGCACAAGGACAAGCCTGCGTTCTGCTTCCAGGGCCACCCCGAGGCTTCGCCCGGCCCGCACGATATCGCCTACCTGTTTGATCGCTTCACGGCGCTGATGGAGAAACACAAAAATGCCTAAGCGCACCGACCTCAAAAGCATTCTGATCATTGGCGCCGGTCCCATCGTCATCGGCCAGGCCTGCGAGTTTGACTACTCCGGCGTGCAGGCCTGCAAGGCGTTGCGCGAAGAGGGCTACAAGGTCATCCTGATCAACAGCAACCCTGCCACGATCATGACCGACCCGGCCACGGCCGACGTCACCTACATCGAGCCCATCACCTGGCAGACGGTCGAGAAGATCATCGCCAAGGAGCGTCCCGACGCCATCCTGCCGACCATGGGCGGCCAGACCGCGCTGAACTGCGCGCTGGACTTGTGGCGCAACGGCGTGCTGCACAAGTACAAGGTCGAGCTGATCGGCGCCACGCCCGAGGCCATCGACAAGGCCGAGGACCGCCTCAAGTTCAAGGATGCGATGACGCGCATCGGCCTGGGTTCGGCACGCTCGGGCATCGCCCATTCGATGGACGAAGCCTGGGCCGTGCAAAAGGAAATGGGCTTTCCCACCGTCATCCGCCCCAGCTTCACGCTGGGCGGCACGGGCGGCGGCATTGCCTACAACCCCGAAGAGTTCGAGACCATCTGCAAGCGCGGCCTGGAAGCGTCGCCGACCAATGAGCTGCTGATCGAGGAATCGCTGCTCGGCTGGAAGGAGTACGAGATGGAAGTCGTCCGCGACAAGGCGGACAACTGCATCATCATCTGCTCCATCGAGAACCTGGACCCCATGGGCGTGCACACCGGCGACTCGATCACCGTGGCGCCCGCGCAGACGCTGACCGACAAGGAATACCAGATCATGCGCAACGCCTCGCTGGCGGTGCTGCGCGAGATCGGTGTGGACACGGGGGGCTCCAACGTGCAGTTCTCGGTGAATCCGAAGGACGGTCGCATGATCGTCATCGAGATGAACCCGCGTGTGTCGCGCTCCTCGGCGCTGGCCTCCAAGGCCACGGGCTTCCCCATCGCCAAGGTCGCTGCCAAGCTGGCCGTGGGCTACACGCTGGACGAACTCAAGAACGACATCACGGGCGGCAAGACGCCTGCCTCGTTCGAGCCCTCGATCGACTACGTGGTCACCAAGATCCCGCGTTTCGCATTCGAGAAGTTCCCGGCTGCCGACAACCGCCTGACCACGCAGATGAAGTCCGTGGGCGAGGTCATGGCCATTGGCCGCACCTTCCAGGAATCCTTCCAGAAGGCGCTGCGCGGCCTGGAAGTCGGCGTGGACGGCATGAACGAAAAGACCCAGGACCGCGAGATCCTCGAAAAGGAACTCGGCGAACCAGGTCCGGACCGCATCTGGTATGTGGGTGACGCCTTTGCTGCCGGCTGGACGCTGGACGAAGTGCACAACATCACCAAGATCGACAAGTGGTTCCTCGTGCAGATCGAAGAGATCGTCAAGATCGAACTCGAACTGGACAAGGTCTACGAGGAAAAGGGCGATGCCGCGCTGGCTGCACTGGACGCCACCACGCTGCGCACGCTCAAGCAAAAGGGCTTCTCCGACCGCCGCCTTGCCAAGCTGCTGCACAGCACCGACAAGGCCGTGCGCGAGGCGCGCAAGGCACTGGGCGTGCGCCCCGTGTTCAAGCGCGTGGACACCTGCGCTGCCGAGTTCGCCACCGACACGGCCTACATGTACTCCACCTATGACGAGGAGTGCGAAGCCGAGCCGACGGACAAGAAAAAGATCATGGTGCTGGGCGGTGGCCCTAACCGCATCGGCCAGGGCATCGAGTTCGACTACTGCTGCGTGCATGCCGCGCTCGCCATGCGTGAGGACGGCTATGAAACCATCATGGTCAACTGCAACCCCGAAACCGTGTCCACCGACTACGACACCTCGGACCGCCTGTATTTCGAGCCGCTGACGCTGGAAGACGTGCTCGAAGTCGTGGCTGTCGAGAAGCCGGTCGGCGTCATCGTGCAGTACGGCGGCCAGACGCCCCTGAAGCTCGCCCTGGGCCTGGAAAAGGAAGGCGTGCCCATCATCGGCACCACGCCCGACATGATCGACGCGGCCGAAGACCGCGAGCGCTTCCAGAAGCTGCTGCATGAGCTGGGCCTGCGCCAGCCGCCCAATGCCACGGCCCGTACCGAGCCCGAAGCGCTGGAAAAGGCGGCCGGCCTGGGCTACCCCCTGGTCGTGCGTCCCAGCTATGTGCTGGGTGGCCGTGCCATGGAAATCGTGCATGAGCAGCGCGACCTGGAGCGCTACATGCGCGAAGCCGTCAAGGTCAGCAATGACTCGCCCGTGCTGCTGGACCACTTCCTGTCCAACGCCATCGAGTGCGATGTGGACTGCGTGCGTGACCGCGAAGGCGCCGTCTTCATCGGCGGCGTGATGGAGCACATCGAGCAGGCCGGCGTGCATTCGGGCGATTCCGCCTGCTCGCTGCCGCCTTACTACCTCAAGCCCGAGACCGTGGCCGAGATCAAGCGCCAGACGGCTGCCATGGCCAACGCGCTGAGCGTGGTCGGCCTGATGAACGTGCAGTTCGCCATCAAGGAAACGGCCGATGGCGACGTGATCTACGTGCTGGAAGTCAATCCGCGTGCCTCGCGCACCGTGCCCTTCGTCTCCAAGGCCACGGGCATCCAGCTGGCCAAGGTGGCTGCGCGCTGCATGGCCGGCGACACGCTGGCCCAGCAAGGCATCACCAAGGAAGTCACGCCGCCGTACTTCAGCGTCAAGGAAGCCGTCTTCCCGTTCGTGAAGTTCCCGGGCGTGGACACCATCCTCGGCCCCGAGATGAAGTCCACCGGCGAAGTCATGGGCGTGGGCAAGACCTTTGGCGAAGCCTTCGTCAAGAGCCAGCTGGGCGCCGGCGTGGCACTGCCCACCCAGGGCAAGGTCTTCCTGACTGTGAAGAACGCCGACAAGCCGCGCGCCGTGGCCGTGGCCAAGGAACTGGCTGCCATGGGCTTCGTGCTGTGCGCCACGCGCGGCACGGCAGCGGCCATCTCCGAGGCAGGTATCGAGGTGCAGCTCGTCAACAAGGTGACCGAGGGCCGCCCCCACATCGTGGACATGATCAAGAACGGCGAGATCGCCATGGTCATCAACACGGTGGAAGAGCGCCGCAACGCCATCGCCGACTCGCGCGCCATCCGTACCAGCGCCCTGCTGGCGCGCGTGACCACCTTCACCACCATCTTCGGTGCCGAAGCCGCCGTCGAAGGCATGAAGTCCATGGGCAACATGGATGTGCACTCCGTCCAGGAACTGCACGCCCAGCTGCAAACGGCCTGATCCTTCCGCGCTGCCGCCCCTCGTTTCTGACGAGGTGCAGCCGGCGGCACTGTCCGACAGTGCCGCCGGGTTTTCCCACCGAAGCTGGTGGTCAAACGCGGCATAATGGACCACATGACTTGATGAAACCGCCGCGCGGCAACGTGCGGCGGTTTGCTTTTGGGGCGCAGGCCCTGCCGCCATACTGCCGGCCCGCCTGTGCCAAAGAAGCCGCGCAACGCGCGGCGTTTGCTGCACATGGAGACTTTTCAATGGCCACCATTCCCATCACCAAGCGCGGAGCCGAGAAACTCAAGGACGAGCTGCACCGTCTGAAGACCGTGGAGCGTCCTTCCATCATCCAGGCCATCGCCGAGGCCCGTGCCCAGGGCGACCTGAGCGAAAACGCCGAGTACGAGGCCGCCAAGGACCGCCAAGGCTTCATCGAGGGCCGCATTGCCGAGGTAGAGAGCAAGCTGTCCGCAGCCCAGATCATTGATCCCTCCGCCGTGGATGCCGGCGGCCGCGTGGTCTTCGGTGCAACGGTTGAACTCGAAGACGAGGACAGCGGCGACACGGTCAAGTACCAGATCGTCGGCGAGGACGAGGCCGATCTCAAGCTGGGTCTGATCAACGTCTCCAGCCCCATCGCACGCGCGCTGATCGGCAAGGAAGAAGGCGATACCGCTGTCGTGCAGGCACCGGGCGGCGAGCGCCGCTATGAAGTGGTGTCGGTGCGCTACCTCTGATGCGTCGGTGCCTGTGCCTCGATCGTTGAGGAAGGCCTAAGCCCATGAGCAACCTGTACGAGCGCGTTCCCCTGCTGGCTGCTGCCCTGTGGTGGGGCAGCCTGTCGGCCATCGGCTTCATGGCCGTGCCCATGCTGTTCGCCCACTTGCCCACGCCGGCTGTCGCGGGCTTCATGGCTGCCAAGCTGTTTGCCGCGCAGACCTGGGTGTCCATCGCCTGCGCGGCCGTGCTGCTGGTCCTGTCCCGGCGCAGCAAGGAGTCGGTCCTGCAGCCCTGGGCCAAGGCCTGCCTGGGCTTTGTGATCGCAGGCATGCTGCTGGCATTTGTCGTCCAGTACGGCGTGTCGCCGCGCATCGTTGCACGCGACAACCTCAAGCTGTGGCACAGCGTGGGCACGGTGATGTATGCGCTGCAGTGGCTGTGTGCGCTCGTCGTGCTGTGGCGCATAGGCCGTTCGTCTCAAGCGAACACCCGGGCCACGGTCTGATCCCGGTCCTGCCGGTTCGGCACCATGCCAAACAAAAACGCCCGCAAGCGCGGGCGTTTTTTTGTGGGTCGAGCTGCTCACTCGTGCCAGTGCTCGGCCACCCAGGTGGCAGGCCGGATATAGCGAAAGCGCCGATTGCGCCGGCCGGCCAACGCGTCAGGCGGGTTGCATTCGCCGTGGAAGATCACCACGCGCGCACCATCCGGCACGAAGGGCGGCTTCCAGTAGTTCGTCGGCCATGCGGGAATGCAGTGGTACTTGAAGCTGGGGCACCAGGCCTGCGGCCAGTACTTGAGCTTGCCCTGCTTGTGCAGCATGTCGGACAGATAGGCCTGCTCATTGCGAAAGTTGCGGCGTATCTCTTCGAAATGCGTGCGGAAGTAGTCCAGCACCTCGGGGTGGGCACCCAGCTCGAAGCGGTACACCGAGGAATTGCCCGTGATGCGCCACGGACGCTTGTAGTCGTGGATGATCAGGAACTCGCCGGGCTCGGTGAAAAAAACGTCCAGCGGCCCGGTGATGACCACGTCCACGTCAAGAAACAGCGCCGTGCCGCGCAGGCCGTGCAGGTCGGCACTGAAGGTGGCCAGCTTGTTCCAACCACGCTCCGGAATGCCCGCGGGCAGGTTCAGCGGAGGAATCGGCAGGCATTCGACCTCGTCGCGAATCCCCACGCCGTCATCGGTCAGGCAGACAAGGCGAAAATCGCCCTTCAGATGCCGACGCACCATGGCGTAGAGCCTGTTGACATACTCCGGACCGTACTTCTTGCCCCACTTCATGCAGACTACGAAGCGCTGCTGCGCAGAGGGGGAGGCGGAGGGCGGTAGCGCGGCCTGGGCCACGCTGGCGGCATGGGATGCTACGGTCATGGATGCGGCGGACTCAGTCTGCCTGACGCTTCTTGACCGACTTCTGCTTGGGCTTGGCGCGCTTGACCTGGCCACCTGCCGTCAGGCGCTGGTTGCCCAGCACGCGGATCTGCTTGACCTCGGGCTTCTGGCCGGAGCGCTTGCTGAACTTGAGCAGCTTGACATCGCGAGGGCCGGGCATGCGGTTCTCGTCGATGGCTTTTTCCTTTTCCGGCATGGGGCGCCAGAGCACCAGCAGCTTGCCGATGTGCTGAATGGGTGCAGCGCCAAGCTCGTCGCACAGCTGCAGATACATCTGCTCGCGTGCGGCGCGGTCGTCGTTGAAGACACGGACCTTGATCAGGCCATGTGCGTTAAGGCCGGCGTTGACCTCCTTTTGCACGGCAGCCGTCAGGCCGTCACCCCCGATGAGGACCACGGGGTCCAGGTGGTGTGCGTTGGCGCGGTGTTCCCGGCGCTCGGCGGGAGTCAATTGAATTTGGGGCATGGCCGTATTATCGAGGCTGAAAGAATCCAGCATGAAAGTCCAAACAAAAAGCAAGAAGGTCAACAAGGCTTGGCTCAACAGCCACGTCAACGATCCTTACGTCAAGGCCGCCCAGAAGGACGGCTACCGCGCGCGCGCGGCCTACAAACTCAAGGAGATCGACGAGCAGCTCAAGCTCATCCGGCCGGGTGCCACGGTGGTGGACCTGGGCTGCGCACCCGGGGCTTGGAGCCAGTATGTGCGCCGTTGCCTGTCGCCCAACGGGGCGGCCGTCGGCGCTCTCAACGGCCGCATCATCTCGCTGGATCTGCTGCCCATGGAGCCCATTGAGGGCGTGCAGTACATCCAGGGCGATTTCCGCGAGGAGCCGGTTCTGGCCCAGCTCCAGGAGGCCCTGGGCGGGGGCAAGGCCGACGTGGTGGTCTCCGACATGGCTCCCAACCTGTCGGGCAACGGCACGACGGATGCGGCGCGCATTGCGCTGCTGGTCGAACTGGCGGTTGATTTTTCCATCCACCATATGAAACCTGAAGGCGCCTTGGTGGTGAAGCTCTTCCACGGCGGGGCCTACGATGACCTGGTTGCGCTGTTCCGGCAGACCTTCAAGGTGGTCAAGCCGATCAAGCCCAAGTCCTCGCGTGACAAGTCTTCGGAGACGTTTTTGGTGGGCATGGGGCTCAAGTAGCCCTGTGCAGCCGCCCGGCGCTGCCCTGACCCGGGTCAAGACCGTATTCAAGCTATGGCTGCTATAGAGGGATATAGGCGACCAGCCAGCTTGAAACACCTAAAATGGACCGCAAATACGCTTCGAGCACGCTGGAAGTCGTTTTATCTGTATCCCCCATTGGAGCCCCGCTTGAACAATCAGTGGTTTTCAAAAATTGCCGTCTGGCTGGTCATCGCCATGGTGCTGTTTACGGTGTTCAAGCAATTTGACACCCGTGGCGGCGCTGGCGCGTCCCATGTCGGTTACTCCGAGTTCCTGGAAGAGGTGCGAAGCAATCGCATCAAGAGCGCCACCATCCAGGAAAGCCCCGGCGGCACCGAGATCGTGGCCACGACCAACGATGACCGCAAGGTGCGCACCACCGCCACCTACCTGGATCGCGGGCTCGTGGGTGACCTGATCAACAACAACGTCAAGTTCGACGTCAAGCCCCGCGAAGAAGGCTCGGTCCTCATGACCCTGCTCGTCAGCTGGGGACCCATGCTGCTGTTGATCGGCGTGTGGGTGTACTTCATGCGCCAGATGCAGGGCGGCGGCAAGGGCGGTGCCTTCAGCTTCGGCAAGAGCAAGGCGCGCATGCTGGACGAGAACAACAACACCGTGACCTTTGCCGACGTCGCAGGCTGCGACGAAGCCAAGGAAGAGGTCAAGGAAGTCGTGGACTTCCTGAAGGACCCCAACAAGTTCCAGAAGCTCGGCGGCCGCATTCCGCGTGGTCTGCTGCTGGTCGGGCCTCCGGGTACCGGCAAGACGCTGCTGGCCAAGTCCATCGCTGGTGAAGCCAAGGTCCCGTTCTTCAGCATCTCGGGCTCCGACTTCGTGGAAATGTTCGTCGGTGTGGGCGCGGCCCGCGTGCGCGACATGTTCGAGAACGCCAAGAAGAATGCACCCTGCATCATCTTCATCGATGAAATCGATGCCGTGGGCCGCCAGCGTGGCGCAGGCCTGGGTGGTGGTAACGATGAGCGTGAGCAGACTCTGAACCAGATGCTGGTCGAGATGGACGGTTTTGAGACCAACCTCGGCGTGATCGTCGTGGCTGCAACCAACCGTCCCGACATCCTGGATGCGGCGCTGCTGCGCCCCGGCCGTTTCGACCGCCAGGTGTATGTGACGCTGCCCGATATCCGCGGCCGCGAGCAGATCCTCAATGTGCACATGCGCAAAATCCCTGTCGGCCAGGACGTGAATCCGGGCGTGATCGCGCGCGGCACGCCTGGCATGTCGGGCGCCGATCTGGCCAACCTCTGCAACGAAGCAGCCCTGATGGCCGCGCGCCGCAATGCGCGCACCGTCGAGATGCAGGATTTCGAGAAGGCCAAGGACAAGATCATCATGGGCCCCGAGCGCAAGAGCATGGTCATGCCCGAGGAAGAGCGCCGCAACACGGCCTACCACGAGGCAGGCCACGCACTGATCGGCAAGCTGCTGCCCAAGTGCGATCCCGTGCACAAGGTCACCATCATCCCGCGCGGCCGTGCGCTGGGCGTGACCATGAGCCTGCCCGAGAAGGACCGCTACTCCTACGACAAGGAGTTCATGCTCAACCAGATCGCCATGCTGTTCGGTGGACGCATTGCCGAAGAAGTGTTCATGAACCAGATGACCACGGGCGCGAGCAACGACTTCGAGCGGGCCACGCAGATCGCACGCGACATGGTCACCCGCTACGGCATGACCGACGCGCTGGGTCCCATGGTCTATGCGGAGCAGGAAGGCGAGCCTTTCCTGGGCCGCTCGATGAGCAAGACCAACAGCATGAGCGAGCAGACGATGCAGAAGGTGGACCAGGAGGTTCGCCGCATCATCGACGAGCAGTACGGACTGGCGCGCAAGCTGATCGAGGACAACTCCGACAAGATGCATGCCATGGCCAAGGCCATGCTCGACTGGGAAACCATCGACGCCGAGCAGCTCGATGACATCATGGCCGGCCGTGAGCCGCGTCCTCCCAAGGACTGGGTGCCGCGCAACCCGCCGTCGTCCGACGGTGGCAACTCGTCCGGCGGCACGCCGGCAGTGGATGCCGACCCTGCGCCCACCACGGCCTGAGCTGCTTGCCGCAGAATTGGTCAATCCCATGCAAAGGGCCCTGAGGGGCCCTTTTGCTTTGCTTGCAGGATGTGCTCAATCGCCCGCAACGGCCGGGCGATGAACCTGGTCCGGCAGGCGCCTACCTTCAGGAAACCCCATGCCGCATCAATGGCAGACTTCGCGCTTTGTTCTAGACCTTCAGCGTCCACTGGTCATGGGCATCGTTAATGTGACGCCCGACTCGTTTTCCGACGGCGGGCGGCACAACACGGTGGAGCAGGCCTTGCGGCATGCAGAGCAACTGGTCAGTGAGGGCGCGCACATCCTCGATATTGGCGGCGAGTCCACCAGGCCCGGCTCACCAACTGTTCCGCTGGATGAGGAGTTGCGGCGCGTGCTGCCCGTTGTGCAGGGTGCGGTACAACTGGGCGTGCCTGTCTCCGTCGATACCTACAAGCCCGAGGTCATGCAGGCTGTGCTCGATCTGGGGGCCGACATCGTCAACGACATCTGGGCGCTGCGCCAGCCGGGCGCGCAGCAGGTGGTGGCCGCGCACCCGAGCTGCGGCATCTGTCTCATGCACATGCATGGCACGCCGCAGGACATGCAGACCACGCCCATGCAAGGCGATGCCGTGCCCGCCGTGCGCGATTTCCTGCAGTTGCACAGCGATGCCCTGCTGGCCCGGGGCGTGGCGCGGGAGCGCATCGTCTGGGACTATGGCATCGGCTTCGGCAAAAGCGTGGCACAGAATTTTTCCCTGCTTGCACGCCAGCATGAATTGCTGGGCCTAGACTTCCCGCTGCTGGCCGGCTGGTCGCGCAAGGGCTCGCTCGGGCAGGTCAGTGGCCGTCCACAGGGCCAGCGCATGGTGCCCAGCGTGGCGGCGGCACTGCTGGCGGTGGAGCGTGGCGCGCGCGTGGTGCGCGTGCACGACGTGGCCGATACGGTGGCGGCATTGACGGTCTGGCAGACCATGCACGACAACGACTGAACAACAAAGGAGCACTATGGCACGCACATATTTTGGTACCGATGGAATTCGCGGCCTGGTGGGCCGTTCGCCCATCACCCCCGACTTCGCGCTGCGTCTGGCGCATGCCGTGGGCCGTGTGCTGCGGCGCAAGGAAGCCCGTCCCATGGTGCTGATCGGCAAGGACACGCGGATCTCGGGCTACATGCTGGAGAGCGCGCTGGAGTCCGGGTTCAACTCTGCCGGCGTGGACGTGATGCTGCTGGGCCCCCTGCCCACGCCGGGCGTGGCCTATCTGACGCGCGCCCAGCGCGCCAGCCTGGGCGTGGTCATCAGCGCCAGCCACAACCCTTATTACGACAACGGCATCAAGTTCTTCAGCGCACAGGGCACCAAGCTGCCCGATGCGTGGGAGGAAGAGGTCGAGCAGGCCTTGACCGAAGATCCCGTATGGGTCGATTCTGCCGCTCTGGGAAAGGCCCGGCGCCTTGAAGACGCGGCAGGGCGCTACATCGAGTTCTGCAAGAGCACCTTCGACCATGCGCTCACGCTCAAGGGTGTGAAGATCGTGGTCGATGCAGCCCATGGCGCGGCCTACCAGATCGCCCCCAAGGTCTTCCATGAACTGGGGGCCGATGTGGTGGCCATTGGCTGTGCGCCCGATGGACTGAACATCAACGAAGGCGTGGGTGCCACCCATCCCGAGGCCCTGGTGCTGGCCGTGCGAGCGAACAAGGCCGACTTCGGTGTGGCGCTGGATGGTGATGCCGACCGGCTGCTGCTGGTCGATGCGGCTGGCCGGCTCTACAACGGCGACGAACTGCTGTACCTGATGGCGGCCGATCGGCTGGCGCGTGGCGAGGCCGTGCCGGGTGCCGTGGGCACACTGATGACCAATATGGCCGTGGAGGTGGCGCTGAAGTCCCAGGGGGTGGGCTTTGTGCGCGCCAAGGTCGGCGACCGCTATGTGCTGGAGGAGCTGCACCGCCAGGGCTGGACACTGGGGGGCGAGGGCTCGGGCCATCTGCTGGCGCTGGACAAGCACACCACGGGCGATGGCCTGGTCAGCGCGCTGCAGGTGCTGCAGGCCTGCGTGCGTTCGGGCAAGAGCCTGTCGCAGTGGCTGTCTTCGGTCCAGCTGTTTCCCCAGGTATTGCTCAACGTGCGGCTGCAGCCGGGCCAGGACTGGAAGCGCAACACCCAGCTGGAGGAAGCCACCGAGGCCGTCAAGGCCGAATTGGGCGATACGGGGCGCGTGCTTATCCGCGCCAGCGGCACCGAGCCTTTGCTGCGCGTGATGGTGGAGGCACGCGATGGCGACCAGGCCAGCCGCTGCGCCGAGCGCCTGGCCAGCGTGGCGAAGAATTCACCCATGCCCTGAGCGGCGGGCGGCACGTTCCCGGCCATGGAAAGCCGAAGCTGCAGTCTTCGGCTTTTTCGTCTGCAGACCGTGGCGCGGTGAGCTGTTCAGCCCTGGCTGCGCAGAAAGGCCTCCAGCGCCTGGGGCGGCAGCGGGCGGCTGAAATGGTAGCCCTGGGCTTCATCGCAGCCTTGCTCGCGCAGGAACTCCAGCTGCGCCTCCGTTTCCACGCCTTCGGCCGTGGTCTGCATGCCCAGGGCCTGGGCCATGCGGATGATGGCGCTGACTATGGCGCGGTCATTGCTGTCGTGGTCCAGGTCCTGGATGAAGGACTGGTCGATCTTGAGTTTGTAGATCTGAAAGCGCTTGAGCTGGCTCAGGGATGAATAGCCGGTGCCGAAGTCATCCATGGCCAGGCGCACGCCATGCTCGCGCAGTCGGTCCATGGTGGCCGTGGCCTGGCGCGGATCATGGATGGCCACGCCCTCGGTCAGCTCCAGCTCCAGAGAATCGGCCGGCAGGTCGCTGTCGAGCAGGATGCGGTTGATGATTTCGGGCAGTTGCTGCTGGTGGAACTGGATGGCCGACAGGTTAACGGCCACCTTCAGGTCCCGCAGCCCCGCATTGCGCCAGGCCTGCAGTTGCTGCATGGCGCTGCGCAGCACCCATTCGCCGATCTGCAGGATCTGGCCGCTGTCCTCGGCGACGGGGATGAACTCCGCGGGCGAAACCGAGCCCAGCTCGGGATGCTCCCATCGCAGCAGTGCCTCCACGCTGCGCACGCGTCCGGTGCTCAGGGTGATCTGCGGCTGGTAATGCAGATACAGCTGATTGCGTTCCAGCGCCCGCCGCAAGGCGTTCTCCAGCTGCAGGGCGCGCAGGGACTGGGCCTGCATCTGCGGAGTGAAGAAGCGGTAGGTGTTGCGGCCGGCCTGCTTGGCGTGGTACATGGCCGCGTCGGCGGCCTGTGTCAGCGAGTCGATGTCGTGGCCGTCGCGCGGGTACAGCGCGATGCCCATGGACGGCGCAATGGTCAGTTCGTGGCGGTCGATCTGGTAGGCCTGGCGCGACGCCTCCTGCAGCTTGCCTGCCACGCGGGCCGCACCCTGGGCATTGGCGCCGGGCAGCAGCAGCACGAATTCGTCGCCGCCGATGCGGGCCACCGTATCGCGGTCACGCACCACGGCACGCAGGCGGCGGGCAATCTCCACCAGCAGGGCATCGCCCACGCGATGGCCCAGCGAATCATTGACATGCTTGAAATGGTCCAGGTCCAGGAACATCACGGCCAGTGGCGTGTCGTTGACCTTGGCCAGCTCGATGGCGCGGGCGCTGCGCTCGGCCAGCAGCGTGCGATTGGGCAGGCCGGTGAGCGCGTCGTAGTGCGCCATCCAGTAGATGCGTTCCTGGTCCAGCTTGCGGTCGGCGATCTCGCGGTGCAGGTTCTCCACCGTGGCGCTGAGTTCGCGTGTACGGTCGCGCACCTGCTGCTCCAGCAGTTCGTGGGCCTGGCTCAGGGCCTGCTGGGCGCGCAGACGGTCGTCGATGTCGCTGACGATCCAGATGGAGCCTTCGCGTGCATCGCCCGGATTGATGAGCCGGCCCGTCAGTTCACCCCAGAACAGGCTGCCATCCTTGCGGCGCAGGCGGCGCTGCGTGCGAAAGGACAGGCCCGCGCTCAGCGTGCGATAGGCCTCGCGCCCCAGGCTGCGCAGCTCGTCGCGGCTGGGGTGCAGGTGCTCGCTGTTGATGCCGACCAGCGCATGCTCGCCCGCGTAGCCGAAGATGTCGGCATAGCACTGGTTGCATCGGACGATGACGCGCTGGCGGATGAAGACGATGCCCACGCCGGCATTGTCGAGCAGTGCCTGCTGCTCGCGCAGGCTGCGCTGCAGCGACGCCGCCATCATCGAAGACGGACGTTCGAGTACAGGGTCGTACGCAATCGTCGGCGCGGACATGGCGAAGCGGTAGGGCGGTGGTAAAGGGATGAGGGGGAACTTACAAAGTGTAGCACTTGCGCGCAAAACAGCATTTTGTCGTTCCCTGGCGAGGGCAGGGCCTTGGTTTTCAGGTGCCGGTGGACTGTCGTTGCCGGCCCTTGGCCTGCGCATCGAGCTTGTGGGCCAATTCATAGAGCACGCCATGGCGCAGGGCGCCGTGCGTGACGCGCATGCGCTCGATGCCCAGGCTGGAGAAGATGCCCCGCATCACGCTCATGCCGCCGCCGATCATGGGGCGCAACTCTTCCTTGAGTCCGTCCATGTTCACACGGTCGACATGGCCTGCGCGCAGCAACTGCGCATGCAGCCAGTCCAGTCCCTGCCGCGTGATCCAGCCGGCCGTGCCCCCGGGCGCATGGGCCAGGACCTTGACAATGGCACCGGCCGTGCCCGAGGAGCCATAGGCATGGCTCCATTGCCCGGCAGCAAAAAGTCCTGCTTCGGGCGCAATGATGTCGGCCACGGCTGCTTCGGCCTGGGACAGGGCCTGGGCCGACAGCTCGCCATCGGGGAAGTGGCGCAAGGCCCAGGTCACGCTGCCGAAGGCGAAGGAGCGTGCCTGCAGTACTTGCCGCTGCTGACCCAGGCACAGCTCGGTCGAGCGGCCGCCGATGTCCACCACCAGCCTCCGCTGGGCGCCGGGCGGCAGCAACTGGGCGACGCCGCGATAGATCAGGCGTGCTTCCTCCTCGCCGTCAATGACCTCGATGGGGCAGCCCAGGATGCGCTGGCCTTCGTCCAGGAAGATCTGGCGATTCGATGCCTCTCTCAGCGTCTGCGTGGCCACTGCACGTACGCGGTGGCGGGGCAAATCACCCAGCACCTGCGCATAGCGCTCCAGGCAAGCCCAGCCGCGCTGCATGGCCTCCAGGCTCAACGCGCCCTGGGCGTCGAGGGCGCTGCCCAGGCGTATGGCTTCCTTGCGATGGCTGAGCAGCTGTACCTTTGCGCCGTCGCTGCGGGCCATGGCCAGCAGGCAGCTGTTGGAGCCAATGTCGATGGCGGCCAGGCGGCTTTCGGGGGGATTGGAAGAGGACATGCGCGAAAGGCGGACGACGGCACGGCTGCGGCAGGTTTGCAGCAGCCAACGGCATCCAGGGGAAGGCAGCTAGCTTAGCACCCCGGCGATGTCGCGTCGCTCTCGTGCCGGTGTGACTGGGTCATGACCTTTGCGTGACGGTTTCTGCGCCGTTGCTTGCGCCTGGCTTGGTTTGTATGACAGATGTCATGAACAGAGGAATGCATGTCATGAACATGTCACAAATCCGGGGCAGACTGCCCGAATCCCCGGCTAGCGGGGTGACTACCGGGTCCTGCCCAGGCCGGGCCCCTGCATCCATGCCCCAGACATTCACGCCGATTCCCGGTGGCGCCTCTGCCGCACCTGCCGAACCAGAACATGAACAGGGAGCGCGTGCCGTGCCCGCAGGGCCGGCTTCGCTGGGCATGGCCCGCCAGACAGCTCCCATACCCGTCTCTGCACCCCTGAATGTCCCGATGATGCCTCTGGCGAAAAGCCTCTCCACCGCCTTGTCGGAGCTGCAGGGCCAGGCCATTGCGGCTTCTGCCTCTGCTTCTTCTGCAAGGCTTCCCGCCCCCGAATACACTGGACTGCACGCCACAGCCGAAAGCGGTGAAGTGCAAGAGCAGCAGCAACAGTTTCTTGACCGTGACCATTGCATCCTGGCCTTCAATGAGCGCGTGCTGGACTGGGCCGTGCGTGAAGATGTGCCGCTGCTGGAGCGTTTGCGCTATCTGTGCATCGTCTCCTCGAATCTCGACGAATGGTTCGAGGTGCGTTGCGCCCCGCATGTGACGGCCGCCAAGGCCGGCGACGCCAAGGGCCTGTACACCCTGCAGAGCTTCCGCTCGCTGATGGACAAGGCGCATGAGCTGGTATTGCGCCAGTACACGCTGTACAACCAGTCGCTGATTCCGGCCTTTGCGGGGCAGGGCATACGCGTGGTATCCCATGGCGAGCGCAGCAGCGCCCAGCGCAAATGGGTGCGCGAGTACTTCCTGCGCGAAGTCCAGCCGCTGCTCATGCCCGTGGGCCTGGACCCATCCCATCCATTCCCCCAGGTGGCCAACAAGGCGCTGAACTTCATCGTGCGCCTCAAAGGTGTCGATGCCTTTGGCCGTGCCAACGAGGTGGCCATCGTCAAGGTGCCGCGTGTCTTGCCGCGCCTGGTGCGCCTGCCCGAGAAGATCGCGGGGAAGCAGCGCCTGTTCGTGAGCATCTCCAGCATCGTGCGTGCTCATCTCGTCGAGTTGTTCCCGGGGCGTGAGGTGGCGGAGTTTGCGCAATTCCGTGTCACGCGCCATTCGGACCTGGCAGTGGATGAGGAAGACGTCAGCGACCTGCGCACGGCCCTGCGCCAGGGTCTGCACCATCGCCACTACGGCCAGGCGGTGAGGCTGGAGGTGTCCTTTGCCTGCTCGCCCATGCTGTCCGACCTGCTGCTGGGCCAGTTCGGCCTGCCGACCGAGGCACTGTTCCGCGTCAAGGGGCCCGTGAACCTGGTGCGCCAGTCGCAGCTGGTGGATCTGGTCGATGACCCCGCGCTGCTGTTTCCGCCTTGGCGCCCGGCATGGCCGCGCCAGCTGCAGCCGGGCCGCTCGGTGATGGCCCAGATCCGCAAGCGTGATGTGCTGATCCACCAGCCCTTCGAGAGCTTCGACGGCGTGCTGGAGCTGCTGCGCGAAGCCGTCAATGACCCTGAGGTGCTGGCCATCAAGCAGACCATCTACCGCACGGGGTCGGACTCCGAGATCATGCAGCTGCTGGCCGAGGCGGTTCGCCGTGGCAAGGAAGTGCTGGCCGTGCTGGAACTCAAGGCCCGCTTTGACGAAGAGGCCAACATCAACTCCGCCGAAAAGCTGGAGGCCTTGGGCGCCCAGGTGGTCTACGGCGTGCTGGGCCTGAAGACGCACGCCAAGATGCTGCTGATTACCCGGCGCGAAAAGCGCAGCGGTCAGCTCAAGCGCTATGGGCACCTGTCCACCGGCAATTACAACGTGCGCACGGCGCGCCTGTACACGGACATCAGCCAACTGACCTGCGATGCACAGATCACGGCCGATATGGATGCCGTATTCAGCCACCTGTCCAGCCACAACCGCTTGCCCAAGCTGCACCAGCTTGTGATTGCACCGTTCCAGCTGCACGATCGCATGCTGGCGCTGATTGCCCAGGTGGGCGAGGCCGCACAGCGCGGCGAAGAGGCGCGGATTGTGCTGAAGATGAATGCGCTGACTGACGAGTTGCTCATGCAGGCCCTGGTGCGTGCCGGTCAGCAGGGCGCACGCATCGATCTCATCGTGCGCAGCGCCTGCATGCTGCCGCCGCAGCGCAAGGGCTGGACGGACAACATCCGCGTGCGCTCCATCATCGGCCGCTTCCTGGAGCATTCGCGCGTCTTCTACTTTGCCTGGGGCAATCAGCAGGAACTGCTGCTGTCCAGTGCGGACTGGATGAACCGCAACATGATGCGCCGGGTGGAGCTGGCCTGGCCTGTGCGCGATCCGGCGTTGCGCCAGCAGGTGATAGACGAATGTCTTGTCGCCAGCCTGCATGACAACCGCGACGCCTGGACGCTGGAAGCCAATGGCGCCTACCAGCGCGCACCCTATCCGACCACGGGCCTGGGTGCGCAGAACGCCTTGATGGAGCGTTACGGCCCTCGGGCCTGAGCCGCATATCCTGTCAGGGCGCCGCGTGCCTGCCCTGTGCAATCGAAAAGCCCCGCCAACGCATTGCGCTGGCAGGGCTTTTTGCTTGTCGCTGCGGCAGCCGGAGACGTTCGGCGTTCAGTGCAGATGCAACTGCAGCGTCCAGGGCGTCTTCTGCCAGGCCACGGCTTCGGTGCGCAGCAACTGGGCGGACTGGGGGTAGCTCCTGGTCCAGCCTTCCGGCACGGTCAGGTGAAAGACGCTGTCCGAGCGGTGCAGGCGCATGCCCTGCAGATCGGGATCGCGCCGGGCGTGGCACAGCTGCACGGCCAGGCGCAGCGCCAGCAATGGCCAGGCCACGGCCCGGTCCTCGATGGCAGCCTCGAGCTTGCGCAGCTTGCCCTGGTGGCCAAGCACCAGCTGGGTGATGCGTTCGCGCAGCTCCACGGGCCAGGTGGCGGCACTGCAGTGTTCGGTGATGTAGGCGCCGTGGCGGTGGTAGGCGCTCAGAGAGATGCGCATGCCGATCTCATGCAGGCTGGCAGCCGTGTCCAGTGCGTGCGTGGCCAGTGCATCGGGCGGCTGCTGCGCCTGCAGCGACTGCCAGGCCCAGCGTGCCACCTTGCGAACACGCAGTGCGTGGGATGCGTCAATGCCGAAGTCCTGTTGCAGCGCCGCGATCTCGGCGGCTTCGCGATCGGCAGGCGGCTCGTGTTCCAGCAGATCGTGCAGCACGCCCTGGCGCAGCGCGCCCTGTGCAACCTCCAGTTCGTCGATGCCCAGCAGGCCCAGGGCGGCCATCAGAATGCTCAGGCCGCCGGCGATGACGGCTCGCCGGTCTTCCTTGAGTCCAGCCAGGCGGATGCGGTCCACGTGGCCGGCGTCCATCAGCTGCTCATGCAGCCAGCGCAGGCTGTCGGGCGTGATCAGCCGCCCGGAGTAGCCGTTGGCCGCCAGGATGTCTCCCACGGCGTTGGCCGTGCCTGACGATGCATAGGCGCAGTCCCATGCGGTGGCTGGATAGGCCGATACGGTCTGGGTGAGTGCCGCCTGCGCCGCCTTGATGGCGGCCGAGAAGTGCGCGCGCGACAGCGTGCCCTCGCCAAAGAACTGCGTGCTCCAGGCCACGCTGCCTATGGGGTAGGAGGCCACCTGGCGCGCTTCGCCATGCTGGCCGATGATGACTTCGGTAGAGCGCCCGCCAATGTCCACCACCAGACGCCGTTGAGACGATGGCGGCAGCAGGCTGGAGACGCCGCGATAGATCAGCCGGGCCTCTTCCTCGCCCGAGATGACTTCGATGGGAAAGCCCAGCAGGGTGCTGCCTCGCGCGATGAAGACATCGCGGTTGCGGGCCTCGCGCAGGGTCTGTGTGGCCACGGCGCGGACCTGGTCGGCCGCAAAGCCGGCCAGCCGTTCACCAAAGCGTGCCAGGCAGTCCCAGCCGCGTTGCATGGCTTCGTCAGTCAGTTCATGGCGCTCGTTGAGCCCATTGCCCTGGCGCACGGTTTCCTTGAGGTATTCCACGCGCTCTATGCGCTGGTGGCTGCCGACGCGGCCTATTTCGAGGCGAAAGCTGTTGGACCCGAGGTCAACGGCAGCGAGCAGGGATTCTGGTGCCATGAAAGAAACGCCAATCAAGATTCGTCGAGCACGATTGCACAGCGATGTCCGAGGGGGGCAGGGCTGCACCTGTCTGGTGCCTGCTCGTGCGACACACAAGACTAAGACGGAATTGTGACATCGCGATGACCGGGTTCTTACATGGGAAGTCCTGCTGTTTGTGACGCCTTTTTTCCATGTCACATCAATGTCACAAAGCCTTCTTACAGTCCAGCCATCGCATCTTTCAACCCCTAAGAGGTCTGTACATGAAGTTGTCTGTGATTCACATTCTGGTGGCTGGTGCTCTGTCTGCGGGCGGCGTGGGCCAGGCCCTGGCTCAGCAGGAAGCCACCGGCGCAGGCGCCAGCTTCCCGGCTCCGCTGTACTCCAAGTGGGCTGCGGACTACAACAAGGCCACCGGCGTGAAGATCAACTACCAGTCCGTGGGCTCCAGCGCCGGCATCAAGCAGATCGAAGCCAAGACCGTGGACTTCGGCGCCTCCGACGAGCCGCTCAAGGATGAAGAACTGGCCAAGAAGGGTCTGGTGCAATTTCCCACCGTGATCGGCGGCATCGTGCCCGTGGTCAACATCAAGGGCATCCAGCCCGGCCAGCTCAAGCTGACCGGCCAGGTGCTGGGCGACATCTACCTGGGCAAGATCAGCAAGTGGAATGACGAGGCCATCAAGGCCCTGAACCCGGGCGTGAACCTGCCTGACGCCACCATCGCTCCCGTGCGCCGCGCTGACGGCTCGGGCACCACCTTCGGCTTCACCAACTACCTGTCCAAGGTCAATGCCGAGTGGAAGGAAAAGGTTGGCGAAGGCAAGGCCGTGAACTGGCCCACGGGCGCAGGCGGCAAGGGCAACGAAGGCGTGGCCGCCTTCGTGGGTCGCCTGCCCAACTCCATCGGCTACGTCGAGTACGCCTACGTCAAGCAAAACAAGCTGACCTACACCCAGCTGCAGACCGCAGGCGGCACCTTCGTGTCCCCTGATGACGCCACCTTCAAGGCCGCTGCTGCCGGTGCCGACTGGGCCAAGAGCTTCTACCAGATCCTGACCAACCAGCCTGGCAAGGAGGCATGGCCCATCACCTCGGCCACCTTCATCATCATGCACAAGGCCCAGGACAAGCCTGCACAGGCCGCTGCCTCGCTGAAGTTCTTCGAGTGGGCCTACAAGTCCGGCGACAAGACCGCCACCGACCTGGACTACGTGCCCATGCCTGACGCCGTCAAGAACGTGATCTTCCAATCCTGGGGCCAGATCAAGGACACCTCCGGCACTGCCATTTCCCTGAAGTAAACCCTGAAAAGGGGGCCATGGCGCACCGCCGGCAGGTGCATCATGGCTCCCCTGATCCCTTCACAAACCGCGAATAAAGGCGCCTCACGTGTCCACAACGTCGCCCTCGAACTCGCTGGCCGCCTCTGCACAGGCTTCCCAGCGACGCACACCTTCTCCGCTACGCCCCCCGATGCTGTCGGGGCGCGTGGCGGATCGCTTGTTTGGCGCTCTCGCGCGTCTGGCCGCGCTGCTGACGCTGGGCCTGCTGCTGGCCATCCTGGCCTCGCTGCTGGTCGGTGCCTGGCCCGCCATCTATGAATACGGCCTGAGTTTCCTCGGCCGCAGTGTCTGGGACCCCGTTCGCAACGAATTCGGCGGCCTGGTCATGATCTACGGCACGCTGGCCACCTCGGCCATCGCTTTGCTGATTGCGGTGCCCGTGAGCTTCGGCATCGCGCTGTTCCTCACCGAGCTGTCGCCGGCCTGGCTCAAGCGCCCGCTGGGCACGGCCGTGGAGCTGCTGGCCGCCGTGCCTTCCATCGTCTACGGCATGTGGGGCCTGATGGTGTTCGGCCCCGTGCTGTCCACCTACGTGCAGCAGCCCCTGCAAAAGCTGTTCCAGGGCGTTCCCTATCTGGAGGCCTTCGTGTCCGGCCCGCCGGTGGGCATCGGCATCCTGTCGGCCGGCATCATCCTGGCCATCATGATCATTCCCTTCATCGCCTCCGTGATGCGCGATGTGTTCGAGGTCACTCCGGCCCTGCTCAAGGAGTCCGCCTATGGCCTGGGTTCCACGACCTGGGAAGTGGTCTGGAAGGTGGTTCTGCCCTACACCAAGACCGGCGTGCTCGGCGGCGTGATGCTGGGCCTGGGCCGTGCATTGGGCGAGACCATGGCCGTGACCTTCGTGATCGGCAACATGAACCAGCTCAACTCGCTGTCGGTCTTCGAGGCTGCCAACAGCATCACCTCGGCCCTGGCCAACGAGTTCGCCGAAGCGGGCGAGGGCTTGCACCAGGCTTCGCTGATCTATCTGGGTCTGGTGCTGTTCTTCATCACCTTCGTGGTGCTGGCTTGCTCCAAGGTCCTGCTCAACCGCCTGCAAAAGAATGAAGGAGCACGCTCGTGAGCAGCACCTCCACCAAGATGATCAATGCCGCCGAGCTGTCGCGCGTGCGCCAGGCCAAGTATGCCCAGCGCAAGCGTGTGAACCAGGTGGCGCTGACCCTGTCCCTGGCTGCCATGACCTTCGGCGTGTTCTGGCTGATCTGGATTCTGTGGGAGACCATCACCCTGGGCATCGGCGGCCTGAGCCTGGCACTGTTCAGCGAGATGACGCCTCCGCCCAATGAGGCCGGCGGCATTGCCAACGCCATCTTCGGCTCGCTGATCATGGTGGCCCTGGCCACGTTCGTGGGCACGCCCATCGGCGTGATGGCCGGTGTCTACCTGGCTGAATACGATGCGCGTGGCTGGCTGGCCAATACCACACGCTTCGTCAACGACATCCTGCTGTCGGCGCCGTCCATCGTGATCGGCCTGTTCGTCTACACCGTGGTCGTGGCGCGCTTCAAGAGCTTTTCCGGCTATGCGGGCGTGGTGGCGCTGGCGCTGATCGTGATTCCCGTGGTCATCCGCACCACCGAGAACATGCTGGTGCTGGTGCCTGCCAGCCTGCGCGAAGCCGCCTACGCGCTGGGCACGCCCAAGTGGAAGGTCATCATCATGGTGACGCTGCGTGCAGCGCGCGCCGGCGTGATCACCGGCGTGCTGCTGGCCGTGGCCCGCATTGCCGGCGAGACCGCCCCGCTGCTGTTCACGGCGCTGAACAACCAGTTCTGGAATGCCGACCTGTCCAAGCCCATGGCCAGCCTGCCGGTGACCATCTTCAAGTTCGCGATGAGCCCTTACGAGAATTGGCAGCAACTGGCCTGGGCCGGTGTGTTCCTGATCACCGTGGCGGTGCTCGGTCTCAATATCCTGGCGCGTTTCCTGACACGCCAGAAGTAATGCAGCAACAAGCAATCAACCAGGACAAGGATTCCGCAATGACTGCGACCTCTTCCAGCGCGCTGACCTCTTCCAAGCTGACGGTGCGCGACCTGAACTTCTACTACGGCAAGTTCCACGCCTTGAAGGGCATCAACCTGGACATTCCCGAAAAGAAGGTCACGGCTTTCATCGGCCCGTCGGGCTGCGGCAAGTCCACGCTGCTGCGCACCTTCAACCGCATGTTCGAGCTGTATCCCGAGCAGCGCGCCGAAGGCCAGATCTTGCTGGACGGCGAGAACCTGCTGACCAGCAAGCAGGACGTGGCGCTGATCCGTGCCAAGGTCGGCATGGTGTTCCAGAAGCCCACGCCGTTTCCCATGTCCATCTACGACAACATCGCCTTCGGCGTGAAGCTGTTTGAAAACCTCAGCTCCTCCGACATGGACGACCGTGTGGAATGGGCACTGCGCAAGGCGGCCCTGTGGGGCGAGGTCAAGGACAAGCTGCAGCAAAGTGGCTCGGGCCTGTCCGGCGGCCAGCAGCAGCGCCTGTGCATTGCACGCGGCATTGCCATCAAGCCCGAAGTGCTGCTGCTCGACGAGCCCTGCTCGGCCCTGGACCCGATCTCCACGGCCAAGATCGAGGAGCTGATTGCCGAACTGAAGAACGACTACACCGTCGTCATCGTCACGCACAACATGCAGCAGGCGGCCCGCTGCAGCGACTACACGGCCTACATGTACCTGGGCGACCTGGTGGAATTCGGAGACACCGAGCAGATGTTCTTCAAGCCCCAGCGCAAGGAAACGGAAGACTACATCACCGGCCGCTTCGGCTGAGCAGGAGCCATCGATGACCGAAAAACACCTTTCCAGCCAGTTCGACAGCGAACTCAACCGCGTCTCGGCGCGCGTCATGGAACTCGGCGGCCTGGTCGAGTCCCAGATCCGCCAGGCCGTCTATGCGCTGTCGCGCTTCAGCATCGAGGCCGTGGAGCAGGTCGATGCCGCAGAAAAGCGCGTCAATGCCATGGAAGTGGAGATCGACCACGAACTGTCGTCCATCATTGCCCGGCGCCAGCCCACGGCGCGCGATCTGCGCCTGCTGATCGCCTTCTCCAAGGCCACGGCCAACCTGGAGCGCATGGGCGACGAAGCGCACAAGATGGCGCGCATGGTCAAGTCCATCATCGAAAGCGGCGCCGCACGCTCCCTGCCCACGGGCGACCTGCGCACTGCGGCCGAGATGGCCTCGGGCCTGCTGCGCAAGACGCTGGACGCCTTTGCGCGCCTGGACACCAAGGCGGCCGTGGCCATCCTCAAGGAAGATGACCTGATCGACCAGGAGTTCGACGGCTTCGTGCGCAAGCTCATCACCTACATGATGGAAGACCCGCGCACCATCTCCGCCAGCCTGGACCTGCTGTTCCTGGCCAAGGCCATTGAGCGCATCGGTGACCATTCCAAGAATGTGGCCGAGCTGATCATCTATCTGGTGGAGGGCAAGGATGTCCGCCACCAGACCATGGATGCCATCGAGTCGGCAGTGCTGTAAGTGCCGGAGGCGAACAACGGATGAAGAAGATGCCCATGGTCCTTATCGTCGAGGACGAGCCCGCCATCGCGGAGCTGATCGCTGTCAACCTGCGGCACAACGGCTTCCAGCCGGTCTGGGCCGAGGACGGCGTGACCGCGCAGCGCGAGCTCGATGCCGTGCTGCCCGACGTGATCCTGCTTGACTGGATGCTGCCCGGTGCCAGCGGTCTGGCCCTGGCGCGCAAGTGGCGCGCCGACAGCCGCACCAAGGCCGTGCCCATCCTGATGCTCACGGCGCGCGGCGATGAGCCGGACAAGGTGGCGGGGCTCGATGCGGGTGCCGATGACTACATCACCAAGCCCTTCTCGACCCAGGAGCTGCTGGCGCGCATCCGTGCCGTGCTGCGGCGCCGCGCGCCCGAGCAGATCCAGGACAAGGTCAGCATCGGCGAGCTGGTGCTCGACGCCGCCGCGCACCGCGTGAGCTGGCAGGGCGACATGATCAAGGTGGGCCCCACCGAGTTCAAGCTGCTGCACTATCTGATGAAGCACCCCGAGCGTGTGCACAGCCGTGCCCAGTTGCTGGACAAGGTCTGGGGCGATCACGTCTTCATCGAGGAGCGCACGGTGGACGTCCACGTCAAGCGGCTGCGCGAGGCGCTGGGCATGGCCGGTGCATTGATCGAAACGGTGCGGGGCGCCGGCTACCGGCTCAGCGCGCAGGCGCTGGCCTGAGGCGGTCCTGCGTTCCAATGAATCCACGCATGGCCCCCGCAGGCCATGCCCGGGCGCCGCTGCCCCAGGCAGCGAATACAACGCAAAGAAGGCGCAAGTATGGGTTGGCGAGGTTTTCGCTTGTTGGCGTCCCAGATCGCGGGCGCATTGCTGGGATGGTGGCTGTGGGGCGCCATGGCGGCCTCCAGCCCTGGCATGGCGTCACAGGCCGTGGCGGCCCTGGCGGGTGCGTTGTGCGCGGGCTGGATCTGGTGGCTGGTGGACAGCTGGAACGCCATGCGCCTGCTGTCCTGGCTGCGCCAGTCGGAGCTGCGGGAGGCGCCTGAACTCAGCGGCATCTGGGGAGAAGCCAGCGTGCGCATGCGCCGCTGGCTGCGCCAGAGCGTGCAGCAGGTGCAGCAGGGCGACCAGCGGCTCAATGACATTCTTTCTGCCCTGCAGGCCAGTCCCAACGGCGTGGTCCTGCTGGATGCCGACGGCCGCATCGAATGGTGCAACCAGATCGCGGCGCGCCAGTTCGGCTTCGATGCCGAACGCGACCTGCTGCAAAGCATTGGCAACCTGGTGCGCGACCCCGAGTTCAGCGCCTATTTCGCCACCCAGGATTTCTCGCGCGATCTGGTCATGCAGGGCCGCGAAAGCACGGCCTCGCGCCCCGTCAAGCTGTCGGTGCAACTGTACGGCTATGGCGAAGGGCGCAAGCTGCTGCTGGCGCGCGATGTGACCGCGGTGGAGCAGGCCGAGGCCATGCGCCGTGACTTCGTGGCCAACGTCTCGCATGAAATCCGCACGCCGCTGACCGTGCTCGTGGGCTTTGTCGAGACGCTGCAGAACCTGCCGCTGGAGCCCGAGGAACGCAACCGCTACCTGGGCCTGATGGCCCAGCAGGCCGAGCGCATGCAGCATCTGGTGGAAGACCTGCTGGCGCTGTCGCGCCTGGAGGGCAGTCCGCTGCCCAGCAGCAACGAATGGGTGCCCGTGGCCCAGCTCATGCAGCGCTGCGAAAACGAGGCGCGCGGCCTGTCGTCCATGCTGACGCGCAAGCAATCCCTGCCGCATGCGCTGAGCTTTCCGTCGGCCGAGATGCTGGCGCAGGCCGGCGAGGTGGCTGGCGCCAGCGCCGAGCTGCAAAGCGCCTTCTCCAACCTTCTGGCCAACGCCATGCGCTACACACCGGCAGGCGGGCGCATCGACGTCACCTGGGAGACCTTGCCCGATGGATCGGCACGCTTTGCCGTGCAGGACTCCGGGCCAGGGATCGAGCCCAAGCACCTGGCGCGCCTGACGGAACGCTTTTACCGCGTGGACCGCAGCCGTTCGCGCGATACCGGCGGCACGGGCCTGGGCCTGGCCATCGTCAAGCATGTGCTGCAGCGCCATGGTGCCAAGCTGGGCATCACCAGCGCGCCGGGCCAGGGATCGGAGTTTTCGGTGACCTTTCCGGCCAGCCGGGTGCGCATTCCTGCGCCCGAGGCCCGTGACAGCAGCGACAGCCGGGGCAGCCGCGCCGCATAGCGCGCTCTGACGGATGGCCGCTACCCGCTCAGCGGTTTGTGGCCTTGCGTACGACCGCGCTGAACACCACGGCGGTCACCAGCAGCGCACAGGCGCTGCCGGCCCAGAAGGGGGCGGGCGTGCCCGGGTGCAGCCAGGCGGGCAGGACGCTGTCCGTGCCATAGGCCAGCCAGTATCCGCCGGCCAGACCGCCACCCCATAGCAGCAGGCAATAGATGACCAGCGGCGCCACGGTGATGCGGTAGCAGCGCAGCACGAAGATGCAGAAAGTCTGGATGGCGTCCGCCACATGGTAGGCAGCCACCCAGGCCAGCAGGCTGGCGGTGATGGCCACCACCTCGGGGTTGCCGCTGTAGATGCGGGCCAGGCCCTCGCGGGAAAGGAACAGTGCACAGGCCAGCACCAACCCGCCCATTGCCGCCAATCGCCAGCCCATGGCGACCAGGCGCCGCGCCGTGACCTCGTCGCCGGCGCCGCGCCAGTAGCTGACCCGTGCGCTGGTGGCAATGGCCAGTGACAGAGGCACCATGTAGCACAGCGCTGCAAGGTTGGCGGCGATCTGGTGGCTGGCCGAGGCCAGCGTGCCCTGGCGCGCCACGAACAAGGCCATCAGCGTGAACGATGTCACCTCCACCAGAATCGCCAGTCCCGCAGGAATGCCCAGGCGCGCGAACTGCGCCAGCTGGGGCCAGTCCGGCGGCTCCATGCGCTGCCACAGCGCCAGCGGTGCGTACAGGCGTTGGCTGCGCATCAAAGACAAGGCCAGCGCGACCATGGCGTAGTTCACGATCAGCGTGGCCCAGGCGCAGCCTTCGGCGCCCAAGGCCGGCAGGCCGGCTCCGCCAAAGGCCAGCCAGATGGACAAAGGGATCTTGATCAGCAGCGACACCAGCTGCAGCCAGGTCACCAGCAAGGGGTGGCCCAGCGCCTGGTTGAGCGTGCTGTAGATGCGAAACAGCAGGGCGGCCGGCAGGCTCCAGGCCAGCACCGAGAGATAGGCCCGCACCTGCACCTGCAGCGGCAGCGGAACATCGGCCCAGCGCAGCAGTGCATCGGGAAACAGCAGCACGCCCATGCCCACGGCGCAGGCCGCCAGCAGCATGTACATGGCCTGCCGCAGCGTGCGGCCTATGGCTTGGGGCTGTCCGGCGCCGCGGTGCTCGGCCCACAGCGGCAGCAGGGCCTGGAAAATGCCCATCAGCGAGACGTAGACGCTCACGAAGATGGCTGATCCCACGGACAGCGCCGCCAGCGCCTCCTCTGAATAGCGGCCCGCCACGATGGTGTCGGTCACGCCGAAGGCCATCACGGCCAGCTGCCCGGCCAGCACAGTCAAGGCATGCTGGGCAATGGTGCGTCGCTCAGCGCTCAGGGGGGCGTGCGCTGGCAGGTTCATGGCTTGACCTGGACGGGCCTCGCCTCAGGCCTGCGTTTCAAGACCAGAAGGAAGTCCTTGCGGTCGGTGGGGCGTACCACGCGGGCCACGGTCTCCCAGGTGGCCTGCAGACGTGCGCTGTGAGGATCCAGCCAGGTTTCTTCCTCGGCCACCATCCAGTCGCAGCGCGCGGCACCGGCCATGCTCAGTCGCTGGGTATCGATGTCACCGTAGTAGCGCAGCGCGGCAATGTGGGCGCGCGGCAGGCCATAGGTTTGAACGCAGCTGCCGTCCCTGGGCAGTTCGGCCAGTACCAGGCGCATCTGTGGCTCGAAGCTGCGCGCATGGTCCATCAGCGGCAGCCACAGCGTCATCAGCAGCAGCCAGGCCAGCGTGGCGCCACTGGCGGGCAGCACCAGGCTCTTCCAGATGGCCGCACGGTTGCGCGAGGTGCGCCAGGCCACGAGCACACACCAGGCCAGGGTGGCAGCCACCGCCACGGCGAAGGACAGCACCGAGAATTCCGGCGTGAACTGCGGGGCCAGCCTTGCCACATTGGCGGCGGGCTTGGCGGGAATGCCGGTCTGCAGCGAAAGCCAGATCACCCAGATGGCAATGGCCGCGGCGCTGAAGAACAGCAGGGTGAACCAGTCGATCAGGGCGCTGATGCTGCGGCGCAGCGTGGGCAGGGCAAAGGCCGCCAGCGTGGCGATGGCGGGCAGGCCCAGCAGCAGGGCGCGGTCTGCTGGCAGCGTGCTCAACGAAGCGATCACCGGAATGATGGCAAACCACAGCGGCAGCGCCAGATGGGGATAGCGCCGGGGCGTGGCGATCTGGCGACGCCAGACCCACAGCGTCCACAGTGCCAGCGGCCAGGCGGGCCAACTGAACCACAGCAGCAGCCTGACCAGGCTTTGCCATTCCTTGGCAGTGCCGCTGTCCACCACGCGCCAGGCCCACTGGTCCAGCCACCAGGACAGTGCGGCCGCCAAGATCGTCACCGCCAGCCACAGCACGGTCCACAGGCGTGATGCGCGTGGGGCGGGCGTGGCTTCGTCGCCCCAGGTGCGCGAGAAGAAAGCCATGGCGGTACCGCCCAGGCCGAACAGCGTGGCCACGGTCGGCGCGCCGCTCAGTGCCAGGCCGGGCAGGCCCAGCAGCAATGCCAGCGTGGCCGTGCGGCCGTGGTAGGGCATGGCGGCGGCGGCAAAGAACAGCAGGGCCGCGCAGCCCAGCTGGGTCATGTAGCTGGTGGTTTCGTGGGAGAGCTGGGCCAGGCCCAGGCAGGCCACCAGGGCCAGCAACCCTCCGTCGGCCATGGCGCGCGCATAGTCGGTAGGCTGGGCCTCACCGCCAAAGGCAAAGGCCACGGGGCGTGCGCCCGGTGTGCGCGCCAGGTAGTACACGCCCCACCAGGTGGCCGCCAGCGTGATCACCAGCATGGCGATGAAGGGCAGGCGTGCCGCCATCTCCGGGTGCAGCCAGGAAGGTGCTCCCTGCATGGCCAGCGCACCGAGCCAGTACGAGAGCAGGCCTTCGGATTCGGGCAGCAGCCCCGCCATGCGCGGTGCCAGCCAGGAGGTATGGCCCAGGGCCAGCTCCCGCATGTAGCCGAAGGCCTCCATGTCGGCCATGCGCCAGGGGCTGCGCCCCACATATCCGGGCACGACATAGGCCAGGCACAGCAGCAGCAGCGACCAGCGCGGCAGGCGGCGCACGGCGCTTTGGGCAACGATGGCAGGGGTGGGCTGGTTCACTCACAGGACTTTCTGCAACGGAGGGCGCAAGAATACGCGAAGCAAGGGCCTCGAAAAGAATGGGGCATGCCTGGCCGGCATGGATTGGCCGGACTGCGAAAAACAAAAGGGCAGCGCGGTTGCCCGTGCTGCCCTTTTGGCCGGAGAAGCAGGATTTACTTCTTGCCGAAACGGTTGCGGAAGCGCTCCACACGGCCGCCCATGTTGTCCACCGACTTTTGCGTGCCGGTGTAGAAGGGGTGCGACTCGGACGAGGTGTCCAGCTTGAACAGGGGGTAGTCCTTGCCTTCGAAGGTTTCGGTTTCCTTCGTGTTCACGCAGGAGCGGGTCACGAACTTGAAGCCGTTGGACAGGTCCACGAACAGCACTTCGCGGTAGTTGGGGTGGATGCCTTCTTTCATGATCTTTCCTTCTGATGCAAGTGCGGTAGCCGTGCCTGACCCGCTGCAACCTTTGTAGCGGTTCAAATCAAGCGTACTTTCCGCAAGAAAAAGCCCTGCATTATCGCATAGTGCTCAGTTCCGTGCCAAACCGTCAGGCCTGGGGCCCGTGTACGCCGCGCGCGGACGGATGATTTGCCGGGTGGCACGCTGCTCCAGCGCCTGCGCCAGCCAGCCGGCGCAGCGGCCCAGCGCGAACAGGCCGAAGGCGCTGCCCGGCGGCAGCTGCAGATGCCGTCGCAGGGCCACCAGCGCGAAATCGACCGAAGGCGCCTGCCCCGTCAGCGCCATCACCTCCTTGGTCAGCATCGTTGCCGGGCCATGCGCCGGCAGCATGTCAAGCAGCAGGGCGGCACGCACGTCGCCATCTGGGTAGAGGTGGTGGCCGAAGCCGGGCAGGGATTCGCCGCGCGCCAGACGCTGGCGCAGGCGGGTGGCGATCTGCTGCTCGCCCACCTCGTCCCACAGCGCTTCCACGCGCGCGGTCGTGCCGCCGTGGCGCCCGCCTGTCAAGGCGGCAAGGCCTCCCACCACGGCAGCGCGCAGGCTTGCGCCCGTGGAGGCCACGCAGCGCGCCGTGAAGCCTGATGCGTTGAGTTCATGGTCGGCGCACAGCACCAGGGCCATGCGCACGAGGTCCGCGCCTGGCGCGTCCAGCTTCCAGGCCCGTGCGCATTGCAGATGGATGGCGGCCTTGTCCGGCACGGTGCCCAGCAGGCAGGCAGCCAGCAGGCGCAACAGCGCACCGCAGCCTGCTGCCAGCCGTTCGGGTGATTGCTGCCAGGCAGCGGTGGCCGTGTCATCGCTGGCGACGGTGAACAGGGGCAGCAATGTGTTTTCGCACGGTTGGCCTGCCATGCGCTGCTGCAGGTCGGACAGCAAAGGCGCGGCCTCCACGGCGTTTGCAGCGAAGGCTGCCTGGGTCGGGCATTGCCACAGGAGGGCGGCTGTCTCCTCCAGCGTGCGGGTTCGCGCCCAGTGCACGGCGTCCTCGCCCCGGTAGTACAGGCGGCCCTTTTCTATCAATGTGATCGTGGACTCCAGTACCGGCAGGCCCCAGCTGAGCGCGGCCTGCGCCACTTCGCGCGGCTTGCGGCCCTGGCCGCGCTGGCGTGCGAGCTGCTCGACCTCTTCGCGCAGGTAGCGGCTTTGGCGCGGCGTGTCTGCCGCGTGGGCCTGCAGCAGGCCTCGGCTGACATAGGCGTACAGCGTGGCACGGCTCACGCCCAGCAGCGCGGTGGCCTCGGTGGAGTTCAGGTAGTCGGGCATGGGTCGATCATATGTTGATTAATTGAATCAATATTGACAATATTTACCAGGAACCTATGGTGCGAACTCCAAGCCTTGTTTCAGCTGCCAGGAGTGCTCCATGTCCCGTCTCCCTTTTCCCTGCGCTTTCGACCATTGCACCGGCCAGATCTGGGAGGCGCTGGGTGGTGATCCGGTGGCGCTCCAACGTCTGGAGCAGCGAGGTCGTGGGTCCTTGGCCTCCGTGTTCCCGGTCTCCGATCTGGCGGCCGCCAGCCTGGGCGTGGCAGGCCTTTGCCTATCCGAGTTGATCGCGCAGCTCGACGCTGCAGCGCCGCGTGTGGTGGTGGATCGCAGGCTTGCCTCCTTGTGGTTTGGCCATAGCCTGCATCCGCAGGGCTGGGAGATGCCCGCGCTGTGGGATTCCGTGGCCGGCGACTACCGCACGGCGGACGGCTGGATTCGCCTGCATACCAATGCGCCCCATCACCGTGCAGCGGCACTGGCCGTTCTGGATGCGCCCGCCGAACGCGAGGCCGTGGCTGCCGCGGTCGAGCGCTGGGCAGCACAAGAACTGGAGTCGGCCGTTGTGGCGCAAGGCGGCTGTGCTGCAGCCATGCGCGGGCTGTCTGAATGGGCCGCGCACCCGCAGGGTCGCGCAGTGCAGCGGGAGCCCTTGCTGGCGTGGCAGATGCATCCACATCCGCATCCGCAATCGAGCCGGCATGCGGGTGCCTGGCAGCCATCGGCCAGGCGGCCGCTGCAGGGGCTGCGCGTGCTGGACCTGACGCGCATTCTGGCCGGCCCCGCTGCCACGCGATGGCTGGCGGGTCACGGCGCCGAGGTATTGCGCATCGATCCGCCGGGCTGGGAGGAGCCCGGCACGGTGCCCGAGGTCACGCTGGGCAAGCGCTGTGCCCGGCTGGATCTGCGGGCGCCACAGCATCGTGCCGTGTTCGAGCAACTGCTGGTCGGGGCCGATGTGCTGGTCCATGGCTACCGGGACGGCGCGCTGGAAGGCCTGGGATTCGGTGCCGCGTGGCGTCGGCAGGTGAATCCTTCGCTCATCGACGTGTCGCTCAATGCCTATGGCTGGAGCGGGCCCTGGCAGCAGCGGCGCGGTTTCGACAGTCTGGTGCAGATGAGCGCCGGCATTGCCGATGCGGGCATGCGTCAGCTGGGTCGCGACCGGCCCACGCCGTTGCCGCTGCAGGCGTTGGATCATGCAACGGGTTATCTGATGGCGGCCGCCGTGGTGATGGCGCTGGTGCGGCGCAGCCAGGGGCTGGGCGGCAGCACGGTGCAAGCCTCGCTGGCGCGCACGGCCCATCTCCTGGCGGGCCAGGGCGTCGGTGATCCGGACTCCTGCACGCTGGCGCCGGTGGACCGTTGTGCGGATTTCGGCGCGGCCGTCGAGGCCACTTCCTGGGGGCCCGCGCGGCGCCTGCGGGCGCCGGTGGAGGTGGCGGGCGCCCCCATGCACTGGGAGCGTGCGGCTTGCGCCCTGGGTACGGCTGCCGCTGCATGGTGAGCTGAATGCAAAACGCCCCGCGTGAGCGAGGCGTTCGCAGGTGCCGTGGGCTGGATCTCTGAGATCAGCCGCCGCGGCGCATCATGTCGAAGAAGTCCACGTTGGTCTTGGTGGCCCGCATGTTCTTGATCATCAGCTCCATGGCCTCGATCTCGTCCATGTTGTACATGAACTGGCGCAGGATGCGCGTCTTCTGCAGGATCTCGGGAGCCAGCAGCAGTTCTTCGCGGCGCGTGCCGCTCTTGTTGAGTTCGATGGCGGGGAACACGCGCTTTTCGTAGAGGCGGCGGTTCAGGGCCAGTTCGCTGTTGCCCGTGCCCTTGAACTCTTCGAAGATCACTTCGTCCATGCGGCTGCCGGTATCGACCAGGGCCGTGGCGATGATGGTCAGCGAGCCGCCTTCTTCCACATTGCGCGCCGCGCCGAAGAAGCGCTTGGGGCGCTGCAGCGCGTTGGAGTCCACGCCGCCCGACAGCACCTTGCCCGACGAGGGCACGACGTTGTTGTAGGCGCGGGCCAGGCGGGTGATGGAGTCCAGCAGGATGACCACGTCCTTCTTGAGTTCGACCAGGCGCTTGGCGCGCTCGATCACCATCTCGGCCACGTGCACGTGGCGCGTGGCGGGCTCGTCGAAGGTGGAGGCGATGATCTCGCCCTTGACCGAACGCTGCATCTCGGTCACTTCTTCGGGGCGCTCATCGACCAGCAGCACCATCAGGTGAACGTCGGGATGGTTGGCCGTGATGGCGTGGGCGATGCTCTGCATCATCATGGTCTTGCCGCTCTTGGGCGGCGCGACGATCAGCGCGCGCTGGCCGCGGCCGATGGGGGCGATGATGTCGATGATGCGGCCGGTGATGTTCTCCTCGCCCTTGATCTCGCGCTCCAGGCGCAGCTGCTGGGTGGGGAACAGGGGGGTCAGATTCTCGAACAGCACCTTGTGCTTGTTCTGCTCGGGCGAGCCGCCATTGACGGAGTCGAGCTTGGTCAGGGCAAAGTAGCGCTCGCCGTCCTTGGGTGTGCGCACTTCGCCTTCGATCATGTCGCCGGTGTGCAGGTTGAAGCGGCGGACCTGGCTGGGCGAGATGTAGATGTCGTCGGTGCTGGCCGTGTAGCTGGTGTCGGGGCTGCGCAGGAAGCCGAAACCATCCGGCAGGATTTCCAGCACGCCGTCGGCGAACACTTGTTCCCCGGCCTTGGCGCGCTTTTTGATGATGGCGAACATCAACTCTTGCTTGCGCATGCGACCGACGTTTTCGATCTCAAGCGCTTCGGCCTGCTTCAGGACTTCAGACACGTGCAGTGCCTTGAGTTCATTAAGGTGCATGGAGAGACTCCAGAACGGAGTGGAAAGAAACCAGGGGGAGGCGTTGAGCCAAGCGAAACACTGTGGAAGTGGGCTGGCTTGCCTGAGGGTCTCAGCGCGGCCTTCGATGCATAAGGCCGGTGATGAAGGGCATTATGACAGGAAAAAATCCGCAGGTCATAGGGAAATTTGCGCTGGCGCAGGGTTTGTGCGCCAGTGCGATGCGGTGCAGCGGTCAGCGCCGGGCCGCATGTTTGGCTGCCCCGGTGTAGGGGCAGTCAGAAGAATCAGGCCAGGTGCTGGTCCAGGAAAGCAGACAGCTGTGCCTTGTTGAGGGCGCCGACCTTGGTGGCAGCCAGCTGGCCGTCCTTGAACAGCATCAGCGTGGGGATGCCGCGGATGCCGAACTTGGCCGGGATCTCGCGGTTCTCGTCCACATTCATCTTGGCGATGGACAGCTTGTCCTTGTAGGTCTGGGCTGCTTCGTCGAGGATGGGGGCGATCATCTTGCAGGGACCGCACCATTCGGCCCAGTAATCGACCAGCACCGTGGAGCCGGGTTGCAAGACGTCAGCTTCAAAGCTTGCGTCGGAGATGTGTTTGATCAGTTCGCTGGCCATGGGTGATGTCCTTGATTTTTCGCAATGAGGAAGGCGCAGGAAAATCCGCACCGCGAAATGATTGTGACAGAAACCTATCACCTGCTGCACCGTATGGGCGGTAGCTGGATGCTATGACTGTCATAGCTGTTTACGGGGCGGCAGCAGGGTTGCGGGGTCATCGGGAATTAGTGGCGCCTGCGCGCAGGCCGGCCTGCGGCAGGGTATTCTGCGCGCCCGCGCTGCAGGCATATGAGTCTGCCGGCAGCGCAAAGTTGAATGCGAGCTTGGAATGGGAACTGATGTGATGGATGCTTTTGAACACAGCGCGGCGGCGCGCACGATGGACTGCGATGTGGCGGTGATCGGCGCCGGGCCTGCGGGCCTGATGGCGGCCGAAGGGCTGGCCGGCAAGGGGCTGACTGTCCATGTGTTCGAGGCCAAGTCCTCCGCAGGACGCAAGTTCCTCATGGCCGGCAAGGGCGGGCTCAACCTGACCCATTCCGAAAACCTGCCCGCCTTTGTCTCCCGCTATGGCGAGCGCAGTGCCGAGGTCTCGCGCTGGCTGGAGCTGCTGCCCCCGGATCAGCTGCGTGCCTGGGCCGGCGAGCTGGGCGTGGAAACCTTTGTGGGCAGTTCGGGCCGCGTATTCCCCAAGGACATGAAGGCTGCGCCCTTGCTGCGTGCCTGGCTGGTGCGTCTGCAGACCCAGGGCGTGGTCCTGCACACGCGCCACCGCTGGCTGGGTTGGCGGGATGGCGATGCGCTGGGCTTTGATACCCCCGAAGGGCGGCTGCAGGTGCACGCGAAGGCCGTGGTGCTGGCGCTGGGCGGCGGCAGCTGGGCGCGGCTGGGCTCGGATGGCGCCTGGATGCCCTGGCTGGAGCAGCGCGGCGTGGAAGTCGCTGCGTTGAAGCCCTCCAACTGCGGGTTCGATGTGGGCCTGGGCGGTGCGGCGCCGGGCGGGCAGATCGATCGCCGGGAATTCATGGCCGAGCTGCTGGGGGCCAGCCCCCAGCCTGCGCGCGGCTGGAGCCCCTATTTCACCGAGCGCTTTGCCGGCCAGCCTTTCAAGTCGGTGGCGCTGTCCTTTGATGATGGCCAGGGCAACGTTTTCTCGCGCAAGGGCGAATTCGTGGCCACGACCACGGGCGTGGAGGGCAGCCTGGTCTATGCCGTCTCTGCCGCGCTGCGCGAAGCCATTGCGCGCGACGGGCATGCCACCGTCCATCTCGACCTGCTGCCCCAGTTGACACCCGAGCGCGTGCTGGCGGAGGTGCGCCATCCGCGTGGCTCACGCAGCCTGGCCAGCCATCTGAAGGGGCGCCTGGGCCTGGACGGCATCAAGGCCGCCGTGCTGCATGAGGTGCTGGGCAAGGACGGCGTGGCCGATCCCGCGCGGCTGGCCCAGGCCATCAAGGCCCTGCCCATCACCTTGGTGGCGGCCCGGCCCATCGACGAGGCCATCAGCACCGCAGGTGGCGTGCGGCTGCAGGCGTTGGATGCCAATGGCATGTGCGTGGCTGCGCCTGGCGTTTTCTGTGCCGGCGAAATGCTGGACTGGGAGGCTCCCACGGGTGGCTACCTGCTGACGGCATGCATGGCCAGCGGCGTGCACGCGGCACAGGGCGTTGCCCGCTATCTGAAGGTGGATGGCGAGACGCGTTGAGGAGAGAAGGGCCGCTGCGGGCGTGGACGGGGCAGGCGCCCGCAGGGCCTGCTGTTCAATGGAAGGTGACGAGCCTTGCCCTCGGCACTGGTTTCACGGTTAGGGCTGCTTGGTTCCCCACCTGACCCGGTTGGCCGCTTCCCCATGCGAGGAGGCCCGTCACTCTCGATTATAGGGGCAAACACCGGGCTGCCCGGGCGACAAGGCTGGCCAAACCGGGGCGCACCGGGCGAGGGTGCTCAGCCCCGTAGAATCGCGGGATGTCTTATCTTGTGCTGGCCCGCAAATACCGCCCCCGCAATTTCTCCGAAATGGTGGGGCAGGAGCATGTCGTTCAGGCGCTCACCAATGCCCTGACGCAGCAGCGCCTGCACCATGCCTATCTGTTCACCGGCACGCGCGGCGTGGGCAAGACCACGGTCTCGCGCATTCTGGCCAAGTCGCTCAACTGCCAGGGCGCCGATGGCCAGGGCGGCATCACGGCAACGCCCTGCGGCGTCTGTGCGGCCTGTACCGAAATCGACAGCGGCCGCTTTCCCGATTACACCGAGCTGGACGCCGCCTCCAACCGCGGGGTGGACGAGGTGCAAAGCCTGCTGGAGCAGGCCGTCTACAAGCCGGTGCAGGGACGCTTCAAGGTCTTCATGATCGACGAAGTGCACATGCTCACGAACACAGCCTTCAACGCCATGCTCAAGACGCTGGAGGAGCCGCCCGAGTACCTGAAGTTCGTGCTGGCCACCACCGATCCGCAGAAGGTGCCCGTGACCGTGCTCAGCCGCTGCCTGCAGTTCAACCTGCGGCCCATGGCGCCCGAGACCGTGCTGGAGCATCTGGGCCAGGTGCTCGGCCAGGAAGGCGTGGCTTCCGAACCCCAGGCCCTGCGCCTGCTGTCTCGCGCCGCGCGCGGCTCCATGCGCGATGCGCTGTCGCTGACCGACCAGGCCATTGCCTTTGGCAGCGGCCAGCTGCAGGAGTCCATGGTGCGCCAGATGCTGGGCAGCGTGGACCGCAGCCATGTGTTCCGCCTGATCGAGGCACTCGCCCAGGCCGATGGCCAGGTGGTGGTGGAAACCTCCGAGGCGCTGCGCCGCAACGGCCTGTCTGCAGCCTCCACGCTGGAGGAAATGTGCGCCGTGCTGCAACGCATGGCTGTGGCGCAGGCTGTGCCACAGATGGCCGCCGACGCCAGCGATCCGGAGGCCGCTGAAATTGCCCGTCTTGCGCTGCTGATGCCGCGCGACGAAACCCAGCTGCTCTACAGCATCTGCCTGCATGGTCGGGCCGAACTGGGCCTGGCACCCGACGAGTACGCGGCGCTGACCATGGCGCTGCTGCGGCTGCTGGCGTTCAAGCCGCAATCTGCAGAGCCCGCCCCGGGCGCGGCTGAAAAAAAAACTCCAGCGCTGACCCCCTCCACGGCGAAGCCTGAATCTCCCGCGACCGTTGCGCAGACGCGGCCCGCACAGCCCGCTGTGCCCGAGGCCCCCGTTGTCCCAGCCAAGGCGGCCATGCCCGTCCCGGTCGCGCCTCCTGCTCCTGTCGCGCCTGTCGTATCTCCCGTGACCGCTGCGCCCGCCGTGGTCGCTCCCGTGGTGCAAGCCGTTGCGGCTCCAGCGCCTGTTCAGGCGCCCGTGGCCGTGGCCGCAGTTGCCAGGCCGGAACCTGTGCTTGCGCCTGTCCAGGAGGCCAGGCCTTCCGCTGCTCCAGAGCTGAAGCCGGCCGCCGGTGTCGCCCAGGAGCCCCTGGACGAGCCTGTGGACGATGTGCAGGAAGACGAAGACTCTTCTGCCGATGAGGCGCCGCCGGTGCAGGATGCCGATGCGCCGGACGAGGGTGCCTGGGCCGGGATGCCCGATGAAGGCTGGGCCGACGAAGGCCGCTGGATCGATGACGGAGATCTGGCCCTGGAGCCGCCTGCCGCTGCCGTGGCACGGCAGTCCGAACCGCAGATCGACACTCAGATCGATGTGCAGGACTTCGCTCCCGAACGTGGCCGCCAGTCCCCGGATGCGCCTCCCGCGCCGACCGTGGAGCGCACGGCCGAGGGCGATGTCTGGCACGCTGCCGTCCAGCAACTGGTGCATGCCGAGGCCGTCACTGCGCTGGCGCGCCAGCTGGCGCTGCAGTCGCAGCTGGTGGCGCGCGAGGGCGATACTTGGACGCTGCGTGTGGAAAGCAGCTCGCTGGCCCAGCCCGCCACGCGCGAGCGCCTGCGTGCGGCGCTGGAGGCTGCCGGCCTGGCCCGGCAGCTGCATGTCGAGCAGGGCGCCGTGGTGGACAGCCCCGCGCGGCGCAATGCGGTGGCCAGCCATGAGCGTCAGCGCATTGCCGAAGACATCGTGATGAATCATTCTTTGGTGCAGACCCTGATCCGCAGCCATGGCGCGAAAATCGTGCCTGGCAGTATCAAGCCCGTATCCATTCAGCCCTGACACGCTCTAGAGCGTTTCGTTTTTACCCTACAGAAGAAGGAACTCACATGTTCAACAAAGGACAACTGGCCGGCCTGATGAAGCAAGCCCAGGCCATGCAGGACAACCTCAAGAAGGCCCAGGATGAACTGGGCAACATCGAGGTGGAAGGCGAGTCCGGCGCGGGCCTGGTGAAGGTGGTCATGACCTGCAAGCACGACGTCAAGCGCATCACCATCGACCCCAGCCTGCTGGCCGAAGACAAGGACATGCTGGAAGACCTGGTGGCTGCCGCCTTCAACGCTGCCGTGCGCAAGGCAGAAGAAACCTCCAACGAAAAGATGGGCAAGCTCACGGCCGGCATGCCCGGCCTGCCGGGCGGCATGAAGTTCCCTTTCTGAGGCTGGCCCCGAGAGGTTGTGCCGAACAGCCGGGAGAGGCCGTGACGGTTTCCCCAGCCACTCAATTGCGTTGAGCGGCCATCGAGCGATCTGCCCTTGCAGGTCGCTTTTTTTCTGAGAATCTTCTTCATTGAAAGGAAGCCGCCATGTCGGATGTGCAATCGCTCGATGGTCTGATCGAAGCCCTGCGCAGGCTCCCGGGCGTGGGCATCAAGTCTGCGCAGCGCATGGCCTTTCACCTGCTGCAGCGCGACCAGGACGGCGCGCGGCAGCTGGCCCGTGCCCTGACCACGGCCGTGGAGTCGGTAAGCCATTGCGAGCGCTGCCATACCTTCACCGAAGGCCGCATCTGCTCCATCTGCCAGGACGACGGGCGCGACTCGGCCCGGCTGTGCGTGGTGGAGGCGCCTGCCGACATGGGGGCCATGGAACGCACGGGGGCCTACAACGGCTACTACTACGTGCTGATGGGGCGGCTGTCGCCGCTCGACGGCATAGGTCCGCGCGACCTGAATCTGTCATCCCTGCTGGAGCGCGCTGGCGACGGCAAGGTGCAGGAGGTGATCCTGGCCACCAGTTTCACGGCCGAGGGCGAGGCCACGGCCCATGCGATCAGCGAGGCGCTGAAAGCGCGCGGCATCCATGTGACGCGGCTGGCGCGCGGCGTGCCCATCGGCAGCGAACTCGAGTACGTGGACCTGGGTACGATCGCCCATGCGCTGGTGGATCGCCGGTAGTGGTGGAGGCGGCCAGCATTCCTTGTCTTTTCATCAGGAGCCCGTATGCCGACCTCTGTCGTCCTGCCGCCCGGCGGTTTTTCCCTTGCCCATTGGTGCCTGCTGGTGGCGGCCCTGCTGCCGCTGGTCTGCGCCTACATCGCCAAGGCGCCCGGAATGAAGCACCGGCCGGGGCAGCGCGGCTTCGACAACCACGACCCCCGCGCCTGGCTCGCCCAGCAGACCGGCTACCAGGCGCGGGCGAATGCGGCGCAGGCCAACAGTTTCGAGTGCCTGCCGTTCTTCATTGGCGCCTTGCTGGTTGCCTGGCAACTGGGCGCGCCAGCGGCGCGGGTCGATGGCCTTGCCGTGGCCTTCGTGGTGTTGCGCATCGCCTACATAGCCTTCTATGTGATGGACCGCGCCACGCTGCGCAGTCTGGCCTGGGCCCTGGCCCTGGTGGTGAATCTGCTGCTGTTTTTCGCAGGCTACCGCTGAGGCCTGCGGCCGCATCCGGCGCCCTCGTCCCGCGCAGGGCCTGCACCACAGGCCCTGCGGTGTTTCACGTACGGGCAAGCACCGATGCTGCGTATGCGGGCTCTGGGCATGATCGTGTTGCACTGCAGCAAAATAACCATCATGTCTTCCCACGTGCTTGATCGCCGAACCTTGTTGAGCCTTCTGGGGCTGGCTCCTCTTTGGTCGCTCCCTGTGCTCGGCTCGGCCGAGCTGCTGACGATTGCCGTGGGCGGCCAGGGCCTGCTGTACTACCTGCCGCTGGTGATTGCGCAGCAGCTGGGTTATTTCGAGGCCGAAGGCCTGGCCGTGCGCATTGAGGACTATCCAGGCGGATCGCAGTCGCTGCAGGCCCTGGAGTCGGGCGCCGCCGATGTCTGCGCGGGCGCCTATGAACACACGCTTCTTGCCCAGCAGCGCGGCAGCCAGCTGCGGGCCTTCGTCGTGCAGGGGCGTGCACCCCAGATCGCGCTGGGCGTGGCTGCGCGCTGGATGCCGCGCTACCAGACGCTGGCCGATCTGCGCGGGCGGCGCGTGGGTGTTTCCTCGCTGGGCGCATCCACGGCCCGGGCCATGCAGCTGATGCTGCTGGGCGATGGCCTGGATCCCGCTGCGGTGCAACTGGTGGGCGTGGGCTCGGGGCCCGATGCCATGGAGGCGCTGCGCACCGGGCGTGTGCATGCGCTGTGCCATGCGGACCCGCTGATGAGCGTGCTGGAGGACAAGGGCGCCGTGCGCATCGTGCGGGACCTGCGTGATCTGCGCAGCAGCGCGCAGTTGTACGGCGGCTCCATGCCCTCGGGCACGCTGTATGCGACACAGGCCTTCTTGCGCAGGAACCCGGCCAAGGCCCAGGCGCTCAGCAACGCCATGGTGCGCTCGCTCAAGTGGCTGCAGACTGCCGCGCCCATGGATGTGCTGCGGGCCGTGCCTGCGCCCTATCTGCTGGGCTCCCGGCGCGCCTATCTGTCGGCATTCGAGCACATGCGCACCACGATTTCGCCCGATGGGATGATGCCCGATGACGGCCCCGCCACGGCCCTGCGTGCGCTGGTCCGGCTCGACCCTGCGCTGGCGCGCGGCGGCATTGACCTGGAGCGCTCGTACACCAACGAATTCGTGCGCCAGTCCCGCCAGCGCTTTCACACCTGAGCCCGGCGGCCGCACGCAAAAAAGCCCGCGAAAGCGGGCTCCGTGACGCGGGTGCCAGAGGGATTCCTCAGCGCTTTTTCACCTTGGATGGCTTGCCTCCGCGCTGTGCCGTGGTGACGGCCGTCTTGGCGTTGCGGCTTTGCGGCTGAACGGCCACCTTGCGTGCGGTTCCCGTGGACTTGGCTGCGCGGGCGTTGCCGCCGCTGCTGGCGCGTACCGGCAGATAGGCCACCAGCGACTGGCCTGCATGCAGCGTGGCCGAGGACTTCAGGTCATTCCAGTCCGCCAGGTTGGACACGCTGACGCCGTAGCGGTTGGCCACGCTGATCAGCGTGTCGCGCTTGCGTGCCTTGATGGTGGTGCGGCGCGTGATGATCTCGGGGGCAAAGCTGATCTGGCCGTTGTCGGCCACGTGGCCGGCCACGTCGGCACGCACGTTGGCGCCGCGCGGCACCATGAGTGCGGAGCCGGCCTTGATCAGCATGCGCGGCGGAATGTTGTTGAGGGCGCGCAGGTCGGACTCGCCCAGGCCCACGCGCTGGGCCGCCTCGGCCACGCTGATGGTGGAGGGCACGGTCCAGACGGTCCAGCTCGCGTACTGGCCTTCGTCGAAGGCCTGCATGTTGCGGCGAAACACCTTGGCGTTGTCCCAGGGCAGCAGGATCTCCGGCGTGCCGGCCGCAAAGATCACCGGCTTGCGAAAGCTGGGATTCAGCGCCTTGAAGTCCTCGGTCGATACGTCGGCCAGCTTGGCCACCAGTTCCACGTCGATGTCGCGGGTGATGGTGACGGTCTGGAAGTAGGGGTGGTTTTCGATCACCGGCAGCTCGGTGTTGAACGCATCGGGGTTGGCCACGATGTTCTTGACGGCCTGCAGCTTGGGCACGTACATGCGGGTCTCGGCCGGCATCTGCAGGTCGGTGTAGCCCGTGGGCAGCCCCAGCTTCTCGTTGCGCTTGATGGCGCGGCCCACGCTGCCTTCGCCCCAGTTGTAGGCGGCCAGGGCCAGGTGCCAGTCGCCGAACATGTCATAGAGCTTTTGCAGGTAGTCCAGAGCGGCGCGCGTGGAGGCCAGCACGTCGCGGCGGTCGTCGCGGAAGGCGTTCTGCTTGAGGTCGAAATAGGTGCCGGTGGCCGGCATGAACTGCCACATGCCGGCCGCCTTGGCGGTGGAGACGGCCTGCGGGTTGAAGGCGCTCTCGATATAGGGCAGCAGCGCCAGCTCGGTGGGCATGTTGCGCCGCTCCAGTTCCTCGACGATGTGGAACAGGTATTTGCTGGAGCGCTCGGTCATGCGCTGTATGTAGTCGGGACGGCTGGCGTACCACTGCTCGCGGTCCTTGACCAGATCCTGGTCCAGGTCGGGCATGGCAAAGCCCTGGCGGATGCGTACCCACAGATCGCCCGTGGTCTCCAGCGAGGCCACGTCGCCGTTGCTGGCACTGCCTGTGCCCAGCGGGCTCAGCGGCCCTTTGGGATACATGGGGGAGTGGGG